>DATJDB010000306.1:0-7938 GCA_035497635.1 Pseudomonas sp.
GAATGAACTCGCTCCCACAGTGCACCACGCGCCACTCATACCGTCGGCGGCTTGTCCTGCTGCACATGCTCCAGATCCACCGGCTCGCCGGGTTGCAGCGCCAGTCGCTGGCGGATGTCCTCGAACATCCGGTCGAATTCCGCGTGGTCCGACAGAACGGGGCTGTGTTCGGCCACCGGCAGGCCGTGCCGCTCGGCGACGCGGCCCACCTGGCTGGCAAAATTCAGCGCCGTGTCGCGGTGCAGGCGCAGCTCTTCGGCGAAGGGCTGTCCGTCCCGTTCACCCGAGAGATGCAGACAGAGCATCGGCCCTTCCCGGGCGTCTTGCTGCACGTCGTAATGCAGGTCGAGATGCCAGGCGGGCGAATCGCCCGGCAGGCTGGTGCGATGCAGATGGCCCGGTTCGAACATGGGCGCCTCGGAGAAGAGGGGAACGTCTCCTCAGACTAGGCGGCGGCTTTCTTGGAGGGGCTTTCGCCGCGATGCTTCTGGCTGCGGACGCGCAAAAGCAATCGCGGCTGAAGCCTCTCCTGCGGGATCGGTGTGGGCTGCACCGTCTTAATGCATCGCCGCGCTGCCGGCCCGCTCCTGCACCAGCACCCAGGGCGCCACTACCACCGCCCACAGGTGGGGATCGCGCCGCTGCCAGTCCTCGGCGTGCTCGGCGCTGATGCGTTCAACCTGCCCCGAGGCCAGCCAGGCGGTGACTTTCGGCCGGTCATCCTCGGCCACGGCTTCGGCCACTTCCACCAGATCCAGGCTGGCGTCGATCCACAGCAGGTTGCCCTTGGCGAAGAACGGCTGCAGTTCCTGCCAAGTGATAATGGCGGTTTCGCCCAGCAGCTTGGCATAAAGAGTGCTTTGGGTTTGTGAGGACATGGCATTCACCGGATTGATCGGCCGGCAATGATACCCGTACCGCCGCTGGTGAAAAGCCCGTGGGACTCGCCCGCTTGGGTAGGATGGCGGTGTTTCGATTCGCGGCAAGGCGCCCCCGCCCGAGGCCGGGATGGCTTCCCAAGCCGGGAAACCGCCCTCTACACTCAGCGGGCACCGCCTGTGGTTTCAGTCATCCGGATGACAACAATCAAAAGAGTGGACAACTATGACCAAGTCGATACAACACCTGCGCACACTTATTACCGCGATGGCCCTGGCCGGTTGCGCCAGCCACGCCCTGGCCGCCGACAACATCAGGATCGCCCTGGCCGGCCCGGTGACGGGCGCCGTCGCGCAGTACGGTGAAATGCAGTTCGTTGGCGCGCGCATGGCCATCGAACAGATCAACAAGGCCGGCGGCGTCAATGGCGCTCAACTGGAAGGCGTGGTCTACGACGATGCCTGCGATCCCAAGCAGGCCGTGGCCGTGGCCAACAAGATCGTCAACGACGGCATCTCCTTCGTGGTCGGTCACCTGTGCTCCAGTTCCACCCAGCCCGCCTCGGATATCTACGAGGACGAGGGCATCCTGATGATCACCGCCGCCTCCACCAGCCCGGACATCACCGCGCGCGGCTACCAGATGATCTTCCGCACCATCGGCCTGGACAACCTGCAAGGCCCCACCGCCGCCAACTTCATCGCCGACAAGATCAAGCCCAAGGCCGTGGCCGTGGTGCATGACAAGCAGCAATACGGTGAAGGCATCGCCACCGCCGTGCGCGACACCCTGAAGGCCAAGGGCATCAACGTGGTGGCCTTCGAGGGCATCAACGCCGGCGACAAGGATTTCTCCGCGCTGATCGCCAAGCTCAAGCGCGCCAATGTCGACTTCGTCTATTACGGCGGCTATCACCCCGAACTCGGCCTGCTACTGCGTCAGAGCAAGGAACGTGGCCTGGCCGCGCGCTTCATGGGTCCGGAAGGCGTGGGTAACAAGGAAATCTCCGCCATCGCCGGTCCGGCCTCCGAAGGCCTGCTGGTGACCCTGCCGCGCTCCTTCGACCAGGACCCGAAGAACCAGGCGCTGGTCGAGGCCTTCAAGGCGAAGAAGGAAGACCCGAGCGGTCCGTTCGTGTTCCCGGCCTATGCCGCCGTGCAGGTGATCGCCCAGGGCATCGAGAAGGCCGGCGGCACCGACACCGAGAAGGTGGCCGCCGCGCTGCGCGCCAACACCTTCGAAACGCCCACCGGCACCCTGGCCTTCGATGAAAAGGGCGATCTGAAGAACTTCAACTTCATCGTCTACGAATGGCACCAGGACGGCACCAAGAGCGAAGCCCAGTAAGTCCGTCATGAAACGGGAGCCCTCCGCTGCCGCGGCGGGCTCCTTTCGCATGCGCCATACGGACCCGTTCGGCTGCCCGCAGTAGCCGAACGGCATGAGGTAACCCGGAATGCCCGAGCTTTATCACTACCTTCAGCAACTGGTGAACGGCCTGACCATCGGCAGTACCTACGCGCTGATCGCCATCGGCTACACCATGGTGTACGGCATCATCGGCATGATCAACTTCGCCCATGGCGAGGTGTACATGATCGGCTCGTACATCGCCTTCATCGCCATTACCCTGCTGGCCATGGCCGGCATCGACAGCCTGCTGCCAATCATGTTCGTCGCCTTCGCCGCCAGCATGATTGTCACCAGCGCCTACGGCTACAGCATCGAACGGCTCGCCTACCGACCGCTGCGCGGCGGCAATCGGTTGATCCCGCTGATCTCGGCGATCGGTATGTCGATCTTCCTGCAGAACACCGTGATGCTGGCCCAGGACTCCAAGGACAAGGCCATCCCCAATCCGTTGCCCGGCAACTTCGTGCTGGGTGAAAGCACCATGAACGGCGTGACCATCTCCTACATGCAGGTGCTGATCTTCGTGGTCACCTTCCTGGCCATGCTGGGCCTGAGCCTGTTCATCTCCCGCTCGCGCCTGGGCCGTGCCTGCCGCGCCTGCGCCGAAGACCTGAAGATGGCCAATCTGCTGGGCATCAACACCAACAACATCATCGCCCTGACCTTCGTCATCGGCGCCGCGCTGGCCGCCGTGGCCGGTGTGCTGCTGGGCATGCAGTACGGGGTCATCAACCCGCACCTGGGCTTTCTGGCCGGCATCAAGGCGTTCACCGCCGCCGTGCTGGGCGGCATCGGCAGCATTCCCGGCGCGGTGCTTGGCGGCTTGCTGCTCGGCGTGGCTGAGGCGTTCGGCGCCGATCTGTTCGGTGACCAGTACAAGGATGTGGTCGCATTCAGCCTGCTGGTGCTGGTGCTGCTGTTCCGTCCCACCGGGATTCTTGGCCGTCCGGAGGTGGAAAAGGTATGACGCGCAACCTCAAGACCGCCCTGTTCAGCACCCTGTTACTGCTGCTGGTGTCCTACCCGATTCTCGGCCTCAAGCTGAGCGTGATCGGCATCGGCCTGCAAGTGGAAGGTGCCGATGCGCAGACGCTGTGGACCATCGGCCTGGCCGCTGCGCTGATGTTCGTCTGGCAGCTGTTCCGCGACCGCTTGCCGGGCGCCGGGCAACTCGCCGCGCTGACGCCCTCCATGCCCGGCCAGGTGAAGCACTGGCTGACCCTGCCGTCCACCCAACGCTGGATCATCCTCGCGCTGGTGATGCTGGCGCTGGTCTGGCCATTCTTCGGCTCCCGGGCGGCGGTGGACATCGCCACGCTGATCCTTATCTACGTGATGCTCGGCATCGGCCTGAACATCGTGGTCGGCCTGGCCGGCCTGCTCGATCTGGGCTACGTCGGCTTCTACGCCGTGGGTGCTTATACCTACGCGTTGCTCGCCGAGTACGCCGGCTTCGGCTTCTGGCTATCGCTGCCGATTGCCGGCTTGATGGCCGCCACCTTCGGTTGCCTGCTGGGCTTCCCGGTGCTGCGCCTGCGCGGCGACTACCTGGCCATTGTCACCCTGGGCTTCGGCGAGATTATCCGCATCCTGCTGCGCAACCTCACCGAGATCACCGGCGGCCCGAACGGCATCAGTCAGATTCCCAAACCGACGCTGTTCGGGCTGAGCTTCGACCGCCGTGCGCCGGAGGGGCTGGAAACCTTCCATGGCTTCTTCGACATTGCCTACAACTCCACCTACAAGGTGATTTTCCTTTACCTGATCGCCTTGCTGCTGGTGCTGCTGGCGCTGTTCGTCATCAACCGGCTGATGCGCATGCCCATCGGCCGGGCCTGGGAAGCACTGCGCGAGGACGAGATCGCCTGTCGCTCGCTGGGCCTGAACCCGACCATCGTCAAGCTCTCGGCCTTCACCCTGGGCGCCACCTTCGCCGGTTTCGCCGGCAGCTTTTTCGCCGCACGGCAGGGGCTGGTGACGCCGGAATCCTTCACCTTCATCGAGTCGGCGATGATCCTCGCCATCGTGGTGCTCGGCGGCATGGGCTCGCAGCTGGGCATCATCCTCGCCGCCGTGGTCATGGTGATGCTGCAGGAAATGCGCGAGTTCAATGAGTACCGCATGCTGATCTTCGGCCTGACCATGATCGTCATGATGATCTGGCGTCCGCAGGGCCTGTTGCCCATGCAGCGTCCGCATCTGGAGTTGAAGCCATGAGTCGCCCGCTGCTGGAAGTCCGGGGCCTGTGCATGCGCTTCGGCGGCCTGCTGGCCGTGAATGGCGTCAACCTCAGCGTGCAGAAAGGGCAGGTGGTCTCGATGATCGGCCCCAATGGCGCCGGCAAGACCACGGTGTTCAACTGCCTGAATGGTTTCTATCGCCCGTCCTCGGGGGAAATCCTCCTTGATGGCGAGCCGATCCAGGGGCTGCCGGGCCATCGCATCGCCTGTAAGGGTGTGGTGCGCACCTTTCAGAATGTGCGTCTGTTCAAGGAGATGACTGCGGTGGAAAACCTGCTGGTGGCCCAGCACCAGCACATCAACACCAACTTCTTCGCCGGGCTGTTCAAGACCCCCGGCTACCGGCAGAGCGAACGCGAGGCCATGGGCCACGCGGCCGAATGGCTGGCGCGCATGGAGCTTACCGAGGTGGCCAACCGGCCGGCCGGCACGCTGGCCTATGGGCAGCAACGCCGTCTGGAAATCGCCCGCTGCATGATGACCCGACCGCGTTTGCTGATGCTCGACGAACCAGCCGCCGGCCTCAACCCCCGGGAGACCGAGGACCTCAAGCGCCTGATCGGCCAACTGCGCGACGAGCACGGGGTGACCGTGCTGCTGATCGAGCACGACATGAAGCTGGTGATGAGCATTTCCGAGCGCATCCTGGTGATCAACCAGGGCGCGCCGCTGGCCGAGGGCACGCCGGCGGAGATCCGCGCCAACCCGGATGTGATCAAGGCCTACCTGGGGGAAACCTGATGCTGCAGTTCGACACCGTTTCCACGTTTTACGGCAAGATCCAGGCCCTGCACGGCATCAGCCTGAGCGTCGAGCGCGGCGAAATCGTCACCCTGATCGGCGCCAACGGCGCCGGCAAATCCACCCTGCTGATGACCCTGTGCGGCTCACCGCGTGCCGCCAGCGGCAGCATTCGCTATGAGGGTGAGGAGCTGGTCGGCCTGGATACCTGCGACATCATGCGCAAAAGCATTGCCGTGGTGCCCGAAGGCCGGCGCATCTTCGCCCGCCTGACGGTGGAGGAGAACCTGGCCATGGGCGCCTTTTTCACCGGCAAGGTGGAGTATCAGCAGGAGCTGGAGCACGTGCTCGACCTGTTCCCGCGTCTCAAGGAGCGCTTCAGCCAGCGGGGCGGCACCATGTCCGGCGGCGAGCAGCAGATGCTGGCCATTGCCCGCGCGCTGATGAGCAAGCCCAAGCTGCTGCTGCTCGATGAGCCGTCGCTGGGCCTGGCGCCGATCGTCATCCAGCAGATCTTCGAGATCATCGAGCAGCTGCGCCGCGACGGGGTGACCATCTTCCTGGTCGAGCAGAACGCCAACCAGGCGCTCAAGCTGGCCGATCGCGGCTATGTACTGGAGAACGGCCTGATCGTCATGCAGGGCTCGGGCGACGAGCTGCACAGCGATCCCCGCGTGCGCGAGGCCTACCTGGGGGTCTGATCCTCGACCTGCTGCGGCCGATAGCCCAGGCGCACGCCGCCCCAGTGGCGGCCGCGCACGTGAATCGGCACCGACAGGTCGTGCATCAGCTCGCCGGTGTCGCGGCTGTAGGTCTGCAGCAGCAGGTTGCGCTCGTGGCTGCCGCAGCGGATGCCGGTGCGGTCGTTGAAGATGCGCTTGCTGCGGTTGTGCAGGTGGTCCACCTCGGGATCGCCGGTCAGCGGCTGGTTGAAGACCTGATTGTGGGTCGGCACATAGCCATCCGGCGTGGTGGCGATGGCATACACCAGCGCCGGGTCGCGCGCCAGCAGCGGCTCCTGGATGCCCGGCAGTACCTGGTCGGCATAGCGGTCGAAGCGGGTGTGGTAGCGGGCCGGGTCGGTGCCGGGCACGCCCTGGTAGTCCCGGTCGAACAGATCGTCCAGACTCAGGCGTCCGGCCTCCAGATCCGCTTCAAAGCGCTGCGCCACAGTGGCGGCGCCCTCGCGGGCCAGGTCGTAGAAGCGCTGGTGATAGCCATCCAGCTGCACATCTGCCAGTTGTTCGCTGACCGTCTCGGCCTGGGTCATCAATTGCCCGGAGGCCTGCTCCAGCTGCTGCGTCTGGCCTTCGCTGTCCAGTACGTCGGCGCGCAAGCGGTCGAGCGCGGTGAACTGCACAGTCAGGCGTTGCTGGCTGTCCGCCGTGCCGGCGGCGATCTGGCTGACCTGGGAGGCCACGTCACCGGCCAGCCCGGCGATGTCGCCCAGTTGCCGGCCGGTCACCTCGATCAGCGCGCCGGTTTCGTCCAGCTCGCCGTCCTGACGCTGGATATGGCTGACCACCGCCTCGCTTTGCTGATGAATCTCGGTGATGCGCTCGCGCACTTCCTCGGTGGCCTTGGCGGTGTGCGAGGCCAGGTTGCGCACCTCGTCGGCCACCACCGCGAAGCCGCGCCCGGCGTCGCCGGCGCGTGCCGCCTCGATGGCTGCGTTGAGGGCCAGCAGGTTGGTCTGGCTGGCGATGCTCTCGATCACATCGGCGATGCGGCGGATCTCCTCGGAACGGGTCGCCAGCTCGCCCACCAGTTCGCGACTGGCCTGGCTTTGCGCGCTCAACCGGCGCATGCGGGCAATGGTCTGCTCCAGCTCCGCCTGGCCGCTGACGCTGCCCTGACGCATCGCCTCGGCGGCTTCCAGCGCCCGTTGCGCCTGTGCGGCGCTCTGCTGCCCGGTGCTGACCATGGCCTCCGCGCCTACAGCGATCTCGCCCAGCGCGTCGCGCTGCGAGTGCAGGCGCTGCGCCAACTGCTCAACATTGAAGGCCACCTGGGCGGCGGCCAGCGCGTTCTGCACCGTGTGCTTGGAGAGTTCCTGGCTCAGGCTGCGAAATGCCTGGGCTTCCTGGTGGGGGTCGGCTGGCGTGGCTTCGGACGATCCGCGCAGCAACAGCCAGGGCCACAGGCCGAGGAGGAGCAGTACCGCCAGGTCAAGCCCAGCGGGTAGCTCGAGCCAGCGCAAAAGCAGCCAGGCGCCCAGCAGGGTGACGCCATGCAGCAGAAAGAGCGGGGCGAGCGGGCGAAGGGTAGGGCGCATGGCGGTTCATTCTTGTTGTTGGGCCCGTTGTTAAAGCATGAATCGCGCGGGCTCCACCATGCGCCAATGGTCGTGACCGACCAGTCGCGGCTGTTACAGCTTGTGGCTGATGCCGATGCTCAAGGCTTCAACTTCCGGCAGCATCAGGAACTCCGCGCTCAGGGTGGCTTCCGGGGTGGGGTGATACTGCGCGCCGATGCCCAGCGCGATGCCGGATTCAGTGGCGCTGGCATTGCCCCACCAGCCATCCACCGAATAGGCGACGCGCGCCAGGCCGGCCACGCCGTAGACCGCCAGGTTGCTGTCGATCGGCAGGATGCCCTTGGCCAGGAAGGCGACGTAGTTGTCGATTTCCACGTTGTTGTCATCGCCCAGGCCCAGACCCAGGCG
>DATJDB010000307.1:0-18701 GCA_035497635.1 Pseudomonas sp.
AGAACTGCGCCACCCAGGGTTCGCTGTCGTGTTCGGTGACGCTGTCCTGCAGGGCGTCCTCGATGGCGTCGCGGGCCTGCATCAGCCAGTCGCGCTCGCGGCCTTCGGTGCCGATCGGCCGCAGCTCGAACAGCGCGCCGACCGAGCGGTTGTCCTCGAGCAGGAAACACTGGCTGTCCGGCAGGTATTCCACCCAGGGCAACTGGTCGACGAAGCTCGGGCCGTGGGCGTAGCTGCGGGCCTCGTCGGCCAGGCTGGCGGGGCGGCGCGGGCGGCTCATCAGTAGTCCTCCAGCCGCTCGCCGGGCAGGGCGTAATGCACCTGGCGGTAGAAGGGAAACACCGTGCTGTAGCCGGGCACCGGCGCCTGTTCACTGCCGGCCAGGTGTGGAAACACGTACAGCACCAGGTCCGGGTTGGGCAGACGGGGAAACTGGCTGCGGATCTCGTTGACGGCGTTGCGAGTGTAAGGAGCCTGTACGTCTTGTGGCGACACCTCGACTGGGCGGCGCAGGGCCAGTCGCGCCTCCCGCAAGGTCGGCTGGCCGGTGGCCGCGCCGTTCCAGATCGCCTGCATGTCGCGCTCGCCGCGCGGCAGCAGCTGCTCGCTGGTGCTGGCGCAGCCCTGCAAGAGGCTGAGCAGGCTAATCCAGATCAGAAATGGGCGATGCGGCATGGGCATGGCGGACTCTCCGGCCGGCAGGGGCGTAGTCGAGGGTGATTTCCCGGTCCAGGTGCACGGCGACCTGTGCGCCCGGGGCGACGTAGACGGCGGCGAAGGCCTCGCCGTACAGCTGGTTGACCCAGGTGCGGATGTCGCCGACCCCGCCGCTGAGGATGCTGTTCAAGGCGCTGTTGCCGGCGCTGCTGGAAATGCCCAGCGTGCCGTTGGTAGTGCTGAGCAGGCCGCTGCTGGACTCCTCGCTGTCGAACAGCGCGGCCACGCCGGCGCCGGCGGCGGTTAGCAGGCTCTGCGTGCCCAGGTACTGCTGGGCGTTGGAGCGGCGCTCGCCGCCAATGCAGGGAATGCCATGCGGATCGGACAGGTAGCCCAGCCCGCCGCGCAGGCGCTGACTGTTGCCGGCGGCGGCGCCCTGGTTACGGCTGGTCACGGCTTGCGGCGGCGGCACGCTGCGAATGGTGCCGTCCTGAAACACGAAGGTGATCGACTCGATCTGCCCGCGCACGCAGGACAGCGTCCAGTCGCCGGTGGCCGTGCCACCGAGCACCGCGCCGGCCACCTCGGGCAGCTCGATGCCGTTGGCGGTCAGGTTGTCGGCGCCGACCAGCACCTTGAACGGATAGGGATCGTTGACGGTGCCGTCCACCGGCACACGGCCGATCAGCGCGGTCATAGCCACCGAACCGAGCAGGGTGGCGTTTTCCGGCAGGGTGTAGACCGGCTCGGCGGTAACGCTGGCGTCGTGCCGGTCGCGCTCGCCCTTGGCCACGGCGCGCAATTGCTGCTGGCCGCGCTCGATGGGGTTGGTGGGCAGGGTGAAGCCGGTGGGCGCGGAAGAGGGCTTCGGCGAACTGGGCGCTGGGGTAGCGTCGAGGGGTTCGATCCATACGAGGTCACTCCCGGTGGGGGTGTCGAAGGCCAGGCTGTCTTCGGGGCGCAGACCCAGGCCGACGGGCAGGTCGGTGTCCGGGCCGCGCAGTCCGGCCAGTTGCTCCTGCAGGCTGTGCAGCAGGCTGCGCGCCTCGCGGCTGTTGGCCTCGGCCTGGCGGCGGGCCTCTTCGGCCTGGCGACGCTCCTGCTGGGTGGACTCGTGCAGGCCGCCGAGCGCCGACTGGATGCGCGAGTCGATGCCGCTTTCGCGGGCGCGCAGGCGGCGGTTCTCCTCGGTGAGGCTGGCGTTGTTGCGCTCCAGGCTCTGCAGCTCGCTGCGCATGGCTTTGACCTGGCCGACCAGGGTGGCGAGGGTGTCGTGCGGGGTGTCGCCGGCGATGCCGAGGGCCTGGGCTTCGGCCGCCGTGAGGGCGGCGCGCGGGTCGGGCGTGGCGGTGCTGGACGGCGCGGGCGCGGCGCCCATCCAGTGGCCGCCGAGGATCACCGCGATCACCAGCAGCGCGGCCGGTACCAGCCATTTGAGCAGCACATTAGCGTTCATCGCGGGTCTCCCTGGGCGGAGCCATCAGGGCCTGGTCCAGGCCGCCGTCGCGGGTCACCAGATAGGCGACGCTGGTGTCTTCCGGGGTGCCGCGCGGGCCGAGAAACTCATGTTGGAAGCTCGCCGCGTAGAGCCGGGCGTCGAGGCGACGTGGATCCAGTTCGACGGGCTCGGTCGTCCGGTTGCGCAGCAGCACGGCGGTGACCGTGTATTCCGCGAGCCGCCAGGCGGCCAGTGGGCGGGCGGTGACCGGGTCGCTGGGCAACAAGTGGTCCAGCTCGGATGGCAGGTTCGGCCGGAGAGGTCGCACACCGGGCAGCGGCTCGACTGTGCGCAGTGGCGCATACAGCTGTTGGGCGGCGTGGCGCACCAGGGCGACCGGGATCGGCGTGGGTGGCGCAGTGGGCAAGGGCTCGGTTTCTGGGGGCTGGCCTTCACGCGCGATGCGCAACGGCTCGAGGGCCGGTTTGCTGGCTTCGGCAGTCAGGTCGAGCAGGATCAGCTCGCCGCTGTCGGGCAGTTGCAGTTGCAGACGGGTAGCGGGAAAGGGAGTACTGGCCAGCAGGTACAGGGCGCCGTTGGCCGACTGTACGCGCAGCTTGCCGCTCAGCGCGGGAGGCAGGCCGACGCGCACCGGCTGGTCGAGGAAGATCACCCGTTCGTGGCCGACCGCCAGCGGCACGCCGAGCGGTAGCCGCTGCCAGTGACGAATCTCCACGGCCTGGGCGACGCCGGCCAGCAGGCCCAAGGTCAGGCAGAGCAGGGCGCGCATCATGGCGTGTCTCCGGGCAGGTGCAGTTTCTGCGGCAGGTCCTGGTAGCAGTCCAGGGCCAGGCCCCAGCGGTTGCGCTGCGGATCCAGGTCGAAGCGCACCACCCGCAGCGGGTAGCGCACCAGGGCGCGCTTGACCGGCTCGGCGGCCAGGTACTCGTCGGCGTTGAGGTCGAGATTGACCCGCCAGCTGTTGTGGTCGAGCTGCTGCACGCGCAGCTGCGGGTCGTCGCTGTAGCCGCGGCCGAGGATCTCGTGCACGCCGCGCACCCGTTGGCGCAGTTCGCCGGCGGACTTGCGGTAGGCGAAGTCGCCTTCCAGAAAGGCCTGGCAGGCCGGTGTCAGGTAGGCGCGCAGCGCCTGGATCGCCGCCGGGTAGTCCTGCTCGCCATTGGACGGCCAGCGATTGAGCTGGCCGAAGATGTACAGCGCGAAGGCATAGATGTTCTCCGGTGGAATGTCCCACCACAGGCGGGTGCTGCCGGCGCGCAGGTCCGGCGGCACGTGCACGGTCAGGTCGCGCGGCGCCGCCTGCCAGCCGTACCACAGGCCCAGGCAGAGCAGGGCGAGCAGGCCGACCGCCACGCGCAGGCTGAGGATATGCGCCTGTTGCGCGTCGACGCGGTTGCGAAAGCGGCTCATGGGCGAGCCCTCCGAGGCCCGCGCCGCGTGCGGCGCACCGTCCAGGGACCGGACTGCACGATCAGACCGGCGCGCTTCAAGCGCCCGCGCCGGGCCAGCCACCATTGCGCGCGGCGGTACAGCCAGGTGTCCGGACGGCCGCGCTTGGCACGGCGCAGCAAGGTGCCGGCGCTGAACAGACTGAGCGCCGCCCCGGCGATGGCCACCGTGGGCACCAGGGCCAGCGCCGAGAACAGGAAGGCCAGCACTACGCCGAGCAGCACGCCGCCCGCCGCGCCAATGCCCAGGGCCAGCCACATCTCGTCGCTGGTCAGGCCGCGCAGCACCACCGGGTCCCGGTTGAGGCGCTCGGGCAGGAAGCGCACCGTGCCGTCCTCCAGGCGCTCGATCTCATCGCTCATCGGGCGCTCCTTTAGAGGATCTCGGCGGCCTGGGTCAGGAACCAGATGATCACCACCACCAGCAAGGCGCCGACGCCGACCACCGCACCCAGGTCCTTCCAGGTCTTGCGCTGGTTCTGCACGTCGGCGTAGACGGTGAGCGAATGCCAGGCCACGCCGAGGAAGGCCAGCAGGGCGATCATCAGGCCGAGCAGGATGCCGCCGTCGTAGGCGTAGTTCTTGATGGTTTCCACCAGCCCGCTGCCGGCGCCGCGCGACGGCGGCTCCATGGTCGGCAGGTCGGCGAAGGACAGACCGGGCGCGAGGATCAGGTAGGCGGCCAGCAGGCGCAGGGTGAGGCGGTCGTAGAGCTTGCGTTGCACATCGAAGGGGGCGGGGCGCATGGGTGGTTCTCCGTGGGGTCAGGAAAGGATGAAGAACATCAGGACCAGCCAGGCCAGCAGCACCCGCGCCGCCGAGCCGCCGAAGGCGCCGAACGACAGTGCTCCGCTCGCCCAGCCGCGATAGCCACTCCACAGCACCCAGGCGCACCACAGCAGGGCCAGGGTGGAAACCAGCGCCAGCCACAGGGCGGCGCTGTCGGTGGCGGAGTAGCCGCTGGCGATTTCAAAGGCGCTGGCCTGGGCGGGGCTCATGCTCATGGCTGGGCCTCGGGGGATTCGCGGCGGTAGTCGCCGATCAGTTCGACAGGGTCGGGCGGCTGGGCGCGCGAGGGGTGCAGGTAGTCGGTAATGCCCTCGCGCAGGCGCTCCAGGTCATGGGTGAAGCGGGGGTAGTCGAAGGCGTAGCGCGCACGGGGCGCGGCAGCGCTGGCCTCGGCCTCGTAGCTCAATGCTTCGATGCGCTGCAGCTGTTGAAGGATCAGGGCAAGGCGGGTGTGTTCGTCTGCGGCGGACGCCAGCGCCACGGACGGGCCGATGACGAGGTGCGGGATGAGCAGTGCGAGGGTGAGGACGTTGCGCATGACGATGCCCCGGTGGTGGTGCGGGCATCATTGGCATCCATCCGGGTGATGTCAGTCGAAAAACTGAAATCAATAGGCTCGGTTTATTGGTCGGTCATTGGTTTGAATGCTGCCTACCGGTGAGGGTGTGAGCACCCCCGCGCTGGCCGTATGCGGTTACTCGCCACACAGCACTGATCCTTTACGACGTTGGCGGGGTAAACTCCTGTTTTTTCGCGTATTCCAAGGAGCCGTTGCGTGAACACGGAAAACCATTCCCAGACTGCCGCCTTTCTCTGGTCGATTGCCGACCTGCTACGCGGTGACTTCAAGCAGTCGCAGTACGGTCGCATCATCCTGCCATTCACCCTCTTGCGGCGGATGGAGTGTGTGCTGGAGCCGACTAAGGAAGCGGTGATCCGTGAGTCCTATGCGCAGGAAGGCCGGCCTGATCTGGTGCGTGAGCGCCTGCTGCTGCGCGCGGCTGGGCAGCAGTTCTTCAATGCTTCCAAGCTGACCCTCGGCACGCTATCCGACACCCAGACCGCCTCCGACCTGATGAGCTATGTGCAGTCCTTCAGCAAGGACGCCCGCGAGATCTTCGAGCACTTCCACTTTGAAGACTTCGTGCAGCAGCTCGCCGCCGCCAACCTGTTGTATCAGGTGGTGCAGCGCTTTGCCGCCACCGACCTGAGCCCCGAGCGCATCAGCAACTTCGGCATGGGCATCATCTTCGAAGAGCTGATCCGCAAGTTCGCGGAAAGCTCCAACGAAACCGCCGGGGAGCACTTCACCCCGCGCGATATCGTGCACCTGACCACCTCGCTGGTGATCACCGGGCAGGACGACAAGCTCAAGCCCAACAGCATCGTCACCATCTACGACCCGACTGCCGGCACCGGCGGCTTCCTCTCCGAGGGCGACGAGTACATCCAGTCCATCAGCCAGCAGGTCACCGTGTCGCTGCATGGCCAGGAGCTGAACCCCGAGTCCTACGCCATCTGCAAGGCGGACATGCTGATCAAGGGCCAGGACGTCACCAGCATCAAGCTGGGCAACACCCTGTCCGACGACCAACTGGCCGACAGCCGCTTCGACTTCATGCTCAGCAACCCGCCGTTCGGCGTGGAGTGGAAGAAGGTGCAGAAGCAGATCACCGACGAGCACAGCGAAAAGGGCTTCAACGGCCGCTTCGGCCCCGGCCTGCCGCGTGTGTCCGATGGCTCGCTGCTGTTCCTGCTGCACCTGGTCAGCAAGATGCGTGACCCGCGTGAAGGCGGCTCGCGCATCGGCATCATCCTCAACGGCTCGCCGCTGTTTACTGGCGGCGCGGGTTCGGGCGAGTCGGAGATTCGCCGCTACCTGCTGCAGAACGATCTGGTCGAGGCGATCATCGCCCTGCCCACCGACATGTTCTACAACACCGGCATCGCCACCTATGTGTGGGTGCTGAGCAACCACAAGGCCGCCGTGCGTCAGGGCAAGGTACAGTTGATCGACGGCAGCCAGCACTTTGCCAAGATGCGCAAGTCCCTCGGCAGCAAGCGCCAGTACCTCACCGAGGAGCAGATCGACGAACTGGTGCGTCTGTATGGCCGCTTCGAGGAAACCGCGCAGAGCAAGATCTTCCCCGTCGAGGCTTTCGGCTACCGGCGCATCACCGTCGAGCGTCCGCTGCGCCTGAACTTCCAGGTAAGCAGCCAGCGCATCGAAAAAGTGCTGGAAGAAAAAGCCATCGAGAAGATGGAAGCCCCGGCCCGCCAGCGCCTTATCGAAGCCCTGCAGGCCATGGACGCAAGCCAGTTGCACCGCAACCGCGAGCAGTTCAGCAAGCTGCTGAAGAAGGCACTCAATGCTCACGACGTATTCCCCAGCACGCCCGAGCTGAAGGCCATCCTCAATGCCCTGAGCGAGCGCGACCCCGAGGCGGATATCTGCATGGTCAAAGGCCAGCCGGAAGCCGATGCCGGCCTGCGCGATAACGAAAACGTGCCGCTGGGTGAATCCGTTTACGACTACTTCGAGCGCGAAGTAAAACCCCATGTGCCGGATGCCTGGATCGACGAAAGCAAGCGTGATGCGCAGGACGGCGAAGTCGGCGTGGTCGGCTTCGAGATTCCCTTCAACCGCCACTTCTATGTATTCCAGCCACCGCGCCCGCTGGAAGCCATCGACCGCGACCTGAAAGCCTGCACCGATCGCATCAAGCAGATGATCGAGGGGCTGTCGGCATGACAAATTTGTCCGGAGCAAATTTGAACAACGGCGCAGCCGTTGGCCCGCAGGGCGAGGGCAGGGATAGCCCGAGTACGTTTCCGAAGTATCCGGCGTACAAGGATTCCGGGGTTGAGTGGCTTGGTGAGGTACCGGATCACTGGGAGAGCCGCAGGCTCAAATTTCTATTCAGTCTGCAAAAACGACCAGTTGTAGATGGTGACGGAATTGTCACTTGCTTCAGAGATGGAGCAGTGACTCTCCGTTCCAATAGGCGTACGGATGGATTCACTAATGCAGAAAAAGAGATCGGCTATCAAGGTATTCGCAAAGGTGACTTAGTAATTCATGCCATGGATGCTTTTGCCGGGGCAATTGGTGTTTCGGACTCTGATGGCAAGTCCTCGCCGGTGTACTCGGCTTGCACACCCAATGAGGGAGTTTCTGCGTATTACTTCGCGCGCTTGTTGAGGCACATGGCCTTGGCGGGATTTGTATCTTCACTTGCTAAGGGCATCAGAGAGCGCTCGACAGACTTTAGGTGGAGTGATGCTTCTGAAATCTGTTTGCCACTTCCGAGTATTTCAGAGCAAACCCAAATCGCCCGCTTCCTCGACCACGAAACCGCCCGCATCGACGCGCTGATCGAAGAGCAGCAGCGCCTGATCGAACTGCTCAAGGAAAAGCGCCAGGCCGTGATCTCCCACGCCGTCACCAAAGGCCTCGACCCGACGGCGCCGATGAAAGACTCCGGCGTGGAGTGGCTGGGCGAGGTGCCGGCGCATTGGTCCTTTAAGCAAAGCAAGTATTTATTTGAGTTCGTTACTAGCGGCTCGCGTGGTTGGGCTGAATATTACTCTGATGATGGTGATCTCTTCTTTCGGATTACCAACCTGACTCGAGACTCCATCGAGCCTAAACTTGTTTCGCTTCAATATGTAATGCCTCCGGAAAATGCAGAGGGTGAGCGTTCGAGGGTAAGGTCTGGTGATATTTTAATATCCATAACTGCTGATCTGGGTTCGGTTTGCGTTGCGAACGATGAAGTTTCTGGCAGTTATGTAAGTCAGCATGTGGCCCTTGCGCGCCCCATGAGGAAGACTGTTTTTAGTCGATGGCTCGCTTACTTCGTGTTGTCCGCAACGTGCAAAGATCAGTTGGTTGGCGCGGGTTACGGCGGTACAAAAGTTCAGCTCAGTCTGGATGACATCCGATCATTTTGGGTTTCAATGCCGCCATACGATCAGCAAGTGTCGATCGCTGCTTTTCTTGATAAAGAAATTCAATCTTTTGACGGGCTGATAATGGAAGCTGCCATTGGCGTCGAGCTTTTATCGGAGCGCCGCTCCGCCCTAATCTCCGCCGCCGTCACCGGCAAAATCGATGTACGCAGCTGGCAGCCACCGGCCAGCACCCAAACCCCTGAATTTGAAGTAGCAGAGGCCCACTAAATGGCGGGCAGCAAGGAAGCGCCCTATCAGCCGGACATAAGCCCGCAGCAGGTGCAGATCTTTACCTCGGCCGATGGTCAGGCGCAGCTGCAGGTGGCGCTGGAGCACGACACGCTGTGGCTGAGCCAGGCGCAAATGGGCGAGCTGTTCGATACCACGCCTGAAAACGTGCTGATGCACCTGAAAAACATCTTTAACGATGGTGAATTGGCCGAGCCGGCAACCACTAAGGATTTCTTAGTGGTTCGCCAGGAAGGTGCCCGCCAGGTGCGTCGGCGCATCAAGCACTACAGCCTGGATGCCATCATCTCGGTGGGTTATCGCGTGAGCTCCAGGCGGGCTACCCAGTTCCGTCAGTGGGCTACACGGGTGTTGCAGGCGCATCTGGTCGAGGGCTACACCCTTAACCAGCGCCGTCTGGCGGAGCGCGGTATCGAGTTTGAGCAGGCGGTGAGCCTGTTGTCGCGCACCCTGGCCAACCAGCAACTGGTCAACGACCAGGGCCGCGCCGTGCTGCAGGTGATCGGCGACTACGCCCGCAGCTGGAGCCTGCTGCAGGGCTTTGACGAGCAAAGTCTGCAGGAGCAGAACGCACGCCAGACCGACATGCGCGCCCTGACGCTGGATGATGTGCTGGCGGCCATCGCGCAGTTGAAGGCCACGCTGATGGCCAAGGGCGAGGCGACCGAGCTGTTCGGCCAACTGCGCGGCGAGGGGCTGGCCTCGGCCATTGTCACCATCGAGCAGGGTTTTGGCGATGACTGGTTCTACCCCAACGTGGCCAGCCGCGCGGCGCATCTGCTGTATTTCGTCATCAAGAACCACCCGCTGGCCGATGGCAACAAGCGCAGTGGCTCATTTTTGTTTCTCTGGTATTTGCAACTGAACCAGCACCTGCTGGCGCGGCCGGTGGAGCAGTTGATCAACGACAACACGCTGGTGGCGCTGGCGCTGTTGGTGGCCGAGAGCCTGCCGGAGCAGAAAGAGTTGATGGTGAGGCTGGTGGAGCATTTTGTGCTGCTGAAGCAGCCTTTAACTGAAAC
Organism: Pseudomonas sp.; assembly: GCA_035497635.1. Lineage (GTDB taxonomy): Bacteria > Pseudomonadota > Gammaproteobacteria > Pseudomonadales > Pseudomonadaceae > Serpens. Next base: position 9,579 of record DATJDB010000307.1, read on the forward strand.
AGCAGGCACGCTGCCGGGCAAGGAGTAGAACGCGTTATGGCTGACAGCAAGGAAGTCCGATTCCAGCAGGACATCATCACCACCATGGTCGCCCAGGGCTGGCTCACCGGCCCGGCCAGCGGCTATGACCGGCGCACGGCGCTGTATACCGAGGACTTTCTCGGTTACTTCAAGGACGCCTGGCCGGAGCGCTGGGACAAGTTCGCCAAGGCCAACCCGAACAACCCGGAAGCCGTGCTGGTGCAAAAACTGGTGCGCGAGCTGGAGCAGGACGGCACCCTGGATGTGCTGCGCCATGGCTTCAAGCTGCCGGGGGTGAAGATCGAGGCGTGCAGTTTCAAGCCCGACCACGGCATGAACCCGGACACGCTCAAGCGCTACCAGTGCAACCGCCTGCGCGTGGTGCCGGAGGTGTCTTACTCGCCGCATTTCCGGGAAGGCGAGTACAACCCGCGCCTGGATCTGGTGCTGTTCGTCAACGGCATCCCCGTCGCCACGCTGGAGCTGAAAAGCGAGTTCAAGCAGAGCGTCGAGAACGCCAAGCGCCAGTACCGCTACGACCGCCCGGTAAAAGACCCGCTGACGCGCAAGCCTGAGCCGCTGCTGACATTCAAGCGCGGCGCGCTGGTGCACTTTGCCGTGAGCCAGGATGAGGTGGCGATGACCACCCAGCTGGCCGGCAAGGAGACCTTCTTCCTGCCGTTCAACCTGGGCAGCCTCGACGGCGGCGCCGGTAACCCGCCGGCGTCCGATGACAGCCAATACGCCACCGGCTACCTGTGGCAGCGCCTGTTCCAGCCGGATGCCTGGCTCAAGGTGCTGGGCCGCTTCCTGCACCTGCAGAAGAGCGTGAAGGAAGATGCCGACGGCAAGCGCGTCACCAAGGAAACCCTGATCTTCCCGCGCTACCACCAGTGGGAAGTGGTCAACACACTGATCGAGACCACCCGCGCCGAGGGGCCGGGCAAGCGTTACCTGATCCAGCACAGCGCTGGTTCCGGCAAGTCCAACTCGATTGCCTGGACGGCGCATCAGCTGGCCTCGCTCTACGATGGCGAGGGCCAGCGCCTGTTCAACTCGGTGATCGTGATTACCGACCGCACTGTGCTGGACAAGCAGCTGCAGGACACCATCTACCAGTTCGAGCACGCCCAGGGCGTGGTCAAGTGCATCACCCGCGACATCGGCAGCCAGAGCAAATCCGAGCAACTCGCCGAGGCGCTGGCCGAGCAGACGCGCATCATCATCGTCACCATCCAGACCTTCCCGGCGCTGTTCGAAGCGCTGGACAAGTACCCGAGGCTTGCCAGCGGGCGCTATGCGGTGATCGCCGACGAGGCGCACTCCTCGCAGACCGGCTCATCGGCCAGCAAGCTCAAGCAGATTCTCGGCAGCGATGCGCCGGATGCCGAAGAGATCAGCGCCGAAGAACTGCTGGATGCCGCCGTGGCCGCCCGCGCGCCCAACGAACGCATCAGTTATTACGCCTTTACCGCCACACCCAAGGCCAAGACCCTGGAGCTGTTTGGTCGCCCGGCCAATCCGGATTTACCGCCTAGCGCCGACAACAAGCCCGAGGCGTTCCACCTGTACTCCATGCGCCAGGCCATTGAGGAGGGGTTCATCCTCGATGTGCTGCAGAACTACACCACCTACAGCACCGCCTGGAAGATCGCCCATCCGGATGGCGACGATGATGAGGTGGACTCGAAAAAGGCGCGCATGAAGCTGGCGCGCTGGGTGCGCCTGCATCCGTACAACATCAACCAGAAGGTGGAGGTGATCGTCGAGCACTTCCGCGCCAATATCCGCCACCTGCTGGGCGGCCAGGCCAAGGCCATGGTGGTCACCAGCAGCCGGCAGGAAGCAGTGCGTTACCAGTTGGCAGTGCAGGCCTATGTGCAGCAGATGGGCTACACCGACGTGCACCCGCTGGTGGCCTTCTCCGGCAGTGTGCTGCCGGATGGAGTGATCCCCGAAGAAGTGACGGAAAGCAGCAGCCTGCTCAACCCCGGCCTGAACGGGCGCGACCTGGCGGAAGCCTTCGACACCCAGGACTTCAACGTGATGATCGCCGCCAACAAGTACCAGACCGGCTTCGATCAGCCCAAGCTGTGCGCCATGTATGTGGACAAGAAGCTGCAGGGCGTGGACTGCGTGCAAACCCTGTCGCGCCTGAACCGCACCTTCGGTGACAGCAAGCCGACCTTCATCCTCGATTTCTTCAACGATCCTCAGGACATTCTCGATGCCTTCCTGCCGTACTACACCAAGGCTGAGCTGACCGATGTGACCGACCCGCAGCTGATCTACGACCTGCAGAAGAAACTGGATGCCGAGGGCATTTACCACTGGGAGGAAGTGACAGCGTTCGCGCTGGCCTTCTTCGACCCCAAGGCCGCCGCCAGCAAGCTCAGCTACTACTGCGCGCCGGCCAAGGAGCGCTTCGCCAAGCGCTACACGCTGGCCCAGGAGTCACGCCAGCACGCGCTGGACTTCAAGCGCACTGCTGAAAAGAACGGCGACAGCGCCGGCCTGAAAAAGGCCGAAGCAGCAGTGAAGGAAGCCGGCGAGCAGGTGGATCAGCTCGACCTGTTCAAGAAGAACCTGCAGAGCTTCGTGCGCCTGTACGAGTTCCTCTCGCAGATCATCCCCTATGAGGATCGCGAGCTGGAGCAGCTGTGCGTGTACGCCAAACACCTGCACCCGCTGCTGCGCGTGGATCGCCTCGATCAGGAAGACGTGGACGTGGGCGAGCTGCAACTGACCCACTACCGCCTGACCAAGCGCGCCGAGCACCAGCTGCGCCTGAGCGAGGAGCAAGGCGACTATGGCCTCGAACCGGCCACGGGACTGGGCAGCGGCAAACCCCATGACCCGGAGAAGAAACGGCTATCGGAAATCATCGAGGCGCTGAACGACATCTTCGGCGCGGAAGTCAGCGATGAAGACCAGCTGCAGTTCCTCACCGGCATCGCCAACCGCATCAGCCGCCAGGAGGATGTGATGGCCCAGGTGAACAACCACTCGGTCGAGCAGGTGATGCACGGCCTATTCCCCAAGCGCGTGCTGGATACCGTGCTGGATGCCATGACCGACCACGAAAAAATGTCGCTGGAAGTGCTGGATAACGAGACCAAGAGCCGGGCGTTTGCGCTGGTGATCCTGAAGATGCTGACCCAGCAGGCTGGTCTTTCGGCAGGCTTGGTAAAGATAGGGGCGTAGTGGGCACGTGAGTCGCATCGAACAGCATATCGTCAACGCGTGGGCTAGCAGATTGGCTTCAGATGCCGTCAAGGATGTCATTGGAAAACTTAGAGCCATGGAGGCTGTGCTGTCCGGGGACTCTGGGCTCGCACATGTCTGGGAGGAGATCTGTGCGCAGGTCCAGCGGGAAGAATCCGCAGCCTGGCCTGCATATACCAACCTCGTGGACGAATTCCTGTATGGCTACCTGGAGCGCCTGGATAGGGATGCCCTATTGGCTCTGTGGGCAGCCACCGATACGGGCTGGGACTACCTATACGACCATCATGCGGATCAGGACGGTGTTGCGAACGTTCCGCTCGAAACAGCGGACATTGTGCGCAAATTAGCGGGTGAGGTGATGGCGGCAGCCGCGGCTTATGAAAGCCCGAGTCTCTACCGGTATATCTGGGGAGAGGATGATCCTCGGTAAGACCGCTAGGCCGGTGGGTTCTCGAGTCCCGTCGTAACCGTCAGTCCGGCGCTTGGTAGCTGTATCCACCCCGGGGCGTAAATCAGTCACTGCAGATCCCGCTGCTGGCGCGCCTTCGGAGAGTTGTCACGCGCCATCAGTGTTCAAGTCCCAGGGACTGGTCGATGAAGGGAATGCCGCCGTAGCGCCCCATCAGGTAGCCGCGTTCGAGCGCCTCGTTCTTGCGCGGGCTGAATTCCACCAGGGCCACCAGGTGCGAAGCCTGATCGCGATCCTTCTCGACGAACCAGATCTGGTCGCGGCGGAACAGGTCCGGATCGTCCAGCAACGATGTGTCGTGGGTGCTGAAGATCAGTTGGGCGCCGTTGGCGTTGACTTCCGGTTTGTGGAACAGCCTGACCAGCTCGCGCACCAGCAGGGTGTGCAGGCTGGTGTCCAGTTCATCGATCACCAGGATCCTGCCCTTGGCCAGAATGTCGAGCACCGGGCCGCTGAGAAACAGCAGGCTGCGGGTACCGCTCGATTCGTCGGCCAGTTCGAAGATGGCGTTGCCCTTGTCGGTGACATGGTGGAAGCGCAGCTGATTTTCCTCGACGTCCTCGTGGCGCAGCTCGGTTTTGCCGGCCGCCAGATCGAAGTGCACGGTTTGGCCAGGCACCTGGCGGGTCACCAGGTCGATGTCGGCGATGCTGATGTCCGCCGCCGAGAGGAAACTGCACACGGCCCGGCGGCTTTCAGGCTCTTTCAGCTTCTGCAGCGAGGCGTGCATGTTGAGCGGCGCCATCTCGTTGAGAATCAGCAACTGCTTGGCGAACCAGTCGAAGACTGGACGCAGGGCCTCGCTGTTGAGCTGCACGGCCATCGACAGGAACAGGGCGTTGGGGCGGGTGGCGCTCTCCCAGACGGCCTTGGATCCCTTGAAGCTGGTGCTGAATTCGTAGTGCTCTTTGCCGGTCGCTTCATCCAGGCGGCGCTCGAACCAGCGCTGCGGCTTGAAGCTCTTGTAGACCAGCAGATGCTCGCTGAGGATGCGCTGGCTGTTCATGCTGAAACCGTACTGGTAGCGCACGCCATCCAGCAGGAAGGTGACCTCGAACTCGGTAGGCTGTGTGACGGATTCCGCATCCAGCCGAAAGGGCTGAACGCTGTACGTCTGACCGGGTTGAACGAGGGTCGCGGATTCGAGTACGACGCCGCGCATGTACTGCAGCGCCTTGATCAGATTGGACTTGCCGCTGGCGTTGGCGCCATAGATGGCCGCGCTGCGCAGTACCGCCGGGGCGGCGGCGAGGCCGGTCGCCTGCGTATGGGTGTCCTGCAGGCTCTTGTCCTTGGAGGCCACCAGGCTGAGTACCTGCTCGTCGCGCAACGAGCGGAAGTTCCGGACGCGAAACTCGATGAGCATGGTATGTGGATCTATGTTTTAAATATCCGCTAATTATGCGCGGTTAGTGCAAAAAATCAATTTATTCGTGGATTTCTGTTTGTTTAATGACGGGCTCACAGGTATTTCTTGAACGCTCGACTCTGTAGCCGAGCACAACGAAGCTGCCGCCGTAGCGGTGATGCGCGCCGGGGAACACATCCAGGGCGGCGATCCTTTGAAGCAGCGGCTGCTGAAGGTCGTTGAGCAGTTGCACCTCGACGCGGATGCGTTTCGTGAGCTTCGCGATGGTGCTTGGGAAGAATCCAGCATGAGCCCACGGATGTGGATTCACCGCTCTACGCCGCAGACTGGGCGTGGAGCATGTAAAGATGCTCCACGCCCGGCCGTTAAGCCCATAGAAGCATTGGCCTGCATGGCTAAGCGTCAAGGAGCAAAGCCATGGTCGGCATCACCCGCTTCACCTCGCTATCCAGCAACCATCTAGGTAGCCGTGCGAGCCAACCCTTGGCCGCCAGTGGCGAAAAAAACGTCGCCGCCACAGTTACGGACAGCAGCACCCGAAGCACTGTCTCGACACTGGCCCGCCAGTTGAGCGAGGCGGCAGCGCACGCCGAGGCGCGCGACGCCGGCCTCAGCAGCATGGAGCTCGGTCAGAAGGCCAGCGCGCTGCTTGCTCAACTGATGGGTGAGGGCGATGCCGGATTGCCTAACACGGACGACCCGGAACGACTGGCGCGCGCCGACCAGGCCAACCGGTTCATCAGCGGCTCTGCCAGCAATCCCTTCACGGGTCTGCCGCGCGATCAACTGTCGCTGATTGCCTATGACGACAGTGGCACCTTTACCCTCAATGAGCGGCGTGCCGCCTGGGCGCAAGCCAACATCGAGGAACAAGCCTGGAGACAGCACGTCGCGGCGCAGGCCCGGGACGAATACAGCCACACTGGCAAGCTGACGACCTTCTTCAGCCAGGTGCGTGACCACCATGCCGGCCTGCCGGCCATCGAGCAGGCGCAATACCCGGAGGACTACGCCGGAAAGCTGCAGCAACTGATCGCTCTCGACTTCGACTGGACTCGTTCAGGCAACGATCCAGTCGACCTGATTGAGCAATTCGTTGCCGCAGGCTCCTTCGCGCACCAGGGAATGATTAGCACCGCATCGCCTCCGGCCACACCGGTTCTCGCCACGCCACCCGCCAGCACGACCAGAGCATCGACCAGTGCTGGTTACCAGTTGATGGTCTCCCGGCTGTTCGGTGGCAAGGAGCCGGCGGTTGGCAACGCGGCCGAGGGCATGAGCATGAGCAATATCGGCCGAAGCCCCTATGAATTCCTCACCCGCGAGGACCGTGCCCTGCTGGCCGAGATGTACGCTTACGCGCAGGACGAGGGCGTCGACCTGGCTCACCTGGACTTCCTTGCTTACGACATTGGCAGCTACCGCCAGCACAACAATGGCCGGCTCATGCTTAGCTTCAACAGCGGCCACAGTTACGACGCCGAGGGGCGCCAGGTCTTTGTCAGTTTCGATGACAAGGACGCCGCCACCGCTTCGCGCATCCTGAGCGGTACGGCGATCAACAGCACCCGTCTCGACCAGGGCTTCCTGCGCTACATTCTGGATCCAGGCTTCGGCGCATTGACCGTTACCAGTGATCTGGAATTCCTCGAATGGATGGTAAGCAAGTTCTCCGGCAGGGGCGAAACGACCCCCTCACTCGGTGAAAAATTTGCAGCCACCTATACCCCGGTCAGCCCCAGCCAAAAGGCCGTGTTCCATGCATCCGAGGACGTGAGGCTTGCGCCCTTCGAACCACATGTCACGAACGTCAACGGCGTCTGGACTGTGACCGAGAAAGGTAAGGCGGCCGGTATGACCCTGGATCAGGTGACCGGTCAATCTCGACGCTCCGCTGCGTCTCCTGCCGACCAGGAACTGAACCGCTACGTTCTCGATCTCTTGTTGCATAAGAAAGAGCCAAGCGACTCTCGTCCCATCTGGCTGACGAAGCTGCTCGAACGCCTGCAACATCGCTGATGGTTTTCACCAGTCCGCTGCCGGCACCGCGCGACGGCGACTCCATGGTCGGCCGGAGAAGGACAGGCCGGGCGCCATGATCAGTAGGCGACCAGCAGGCGCAGGGAAAAGGCTGTAATACAGCTTGCATTGCAAATCGAACGGGGCGGGGCGCATGGGTGGTTCTCCGTGGGTCAGGCAAGGCTGAAGCACCTCTGGACGAGCCAGCCCGCAGCCCCCGCGCCGCCGCTCCCCCCAGCAGGGCCAGGGTGGCGACCAAGACCCGCCACAGGGCGGCGCTGTCGGTGACGCGATGGCCGGCGGTGATTTCAAAGGCGCGGATCTGGGCGGGGCTTATGAAGGGCTGGGCCTCGGAAAGGGACTCGCTTTATGCGGGCTTGACCACGGTTGCTTTAATTTCCGCTGGTTTATATTCTCGTGAAAAGGTGTTCTATTGGTTTTGCTTTTGCTATGAAAATAAACCATCTGCTCGCGGATTGGCCTCCCGGCGTCGTCGCTACTCAAGCCTGGCTGCACCGGCAGGGGGTCGGTAGCAGCCTTGCGCGCAAGTATCAGCAGAGCGGCTGGCTGGAGAAGGTTGGGCATGGCGCCTGGCGGCGCAGTGGCGACCGGGTCGACTGGCAGGGGGCGCTCTATGCCTTGCAGCAGGAACCTCCATTGCGCTTCTGGGCGGGCGCACAGACCGCTCTGGATTTGCAGGGCTACGGTCATTACCTGAGGTTGGGGGAAGAGAGGATCAGCCTATGGGCCGCGCCAGGTGTCACCCTGCCGACCTGGTTTGCTCAGCACGACTGGGGAGTGCCGGTCAGTTGCACGTCTGCCCATCTGTTTTCTGACGTGGATGCGTCCACATGGCAGGGCTTTCGACCGACGCATCGTGATTTCGAGGTGCGGATTTCCAGCCCGGAACGGGCAGTGCTGGAGTTGATTCACGTGAGTGACGGTGAGGTGCTCTTCAGCTCGGTCGCCGATCTGCTGACCGGACTGGCGACGCTCAGCCCGCGGCGTTTGCAGCGCTTGCTGGAAACCTGTCGCTCGGTCCGGGTCAAGCGGGTGTTCCTGTTGCTGGCGCGGCACGCCGGACACGCTTGGTACGCGCGCCTGGACCTGTCTCGCATCGATCTCGGCAGTGGCAAGCGTCAACTCGTCTCCGGCGGGCAGTTGGACAAACAGTTTCTGATCACCGTACCGGAATCGTTCGCCAATGCCTCTTGAAACACGTTATGCCGCACAGGTGCGACTTCTGGTGCAGACGCTGCCCTTCGTGGCGGCGGAAGCATGCTTCGCTCTGAAAGGCGGCACGGCGATCAATCTCTTTGTGCGCAATCTGCCGCGTCTGTCCGTTGATATCGATCTGGCCTATCTGCCCAACTGTTCGCGTGACCGGGCGCTGAAGGAGGCGCGTGCGGCACTGGAACGAATTGTCGGCTCGGTTGAACGGGGCCTGCCTGGAGTCAGAGCGACGCTGCAAGCGAACCGCCCGGATGAGTTGCGTGTTCTGGTGCGCGCGGCGGCGGCGCAGATCAAGATCGAAGTCTCGCCCGTGTTGCGCGGCACCGTGCATCCGCCGGAGCCGCGCGATGTGTTGAACGAGGTGGAAGAAGCGTTCGGCTTTGCCAGTATGCCGGTGGTGTCTTTGCCTGACCTGTATGGAGGCAAGTTGTGCGCGGCCCTGGACCGCCAGCATCCGCGTGATCTGTTCGATGTGATGCTGATGCTTCGAGAGGAGGGTCTTACACGGCAGATTTTCGAGGGGTTTCTGGTGTATCTGATCAGCCATGGCCGTCCGATGGCCGATTTGTTGGAGCCCCGCTGGAAGCCCTTGGCGCAGATCTTCACGGCGGAGTTCGCTGGCATGACCCGTGATCCGGTAGATCTGGCGCAACTGGAAGCCACGCAACAAGCCTTGCTGCGGGCTATTCGCCGACAGTTCACCGAGCGTGATGCCGAGTTCCTGCTCTCGCTCAAGCAGGGCGCGCCGAATTGGTCACTGTTCGGATTGCCGAGTATCGAGCAA
>DATJDB010000308.1:0-8754 GCA_035497635.1 Pseudomonas sp.
ACGGGGATTTTCAATCCCCTGCTCTACCGACTGAGCTACCTGGGCAAATCAGGGCGTGAAGAAAAAAGGCACCTGAGAAGTGGTGCCCAGGGACGGAATCGAACCGCCGACACGGGGATTTTCAATCCCCTGCTCTACCGACTGAGCTACCTGGGCAACAACGGGCGGCATTAAACAGGTTTTCCCGTCGGCGAGTCAACCGCGCGCGACGGAAAAATCAGTTTTTTTAAGCACTTGCCGGCTTACGGGCTCGGCGGAACATAGCCTTCGGCCTGAGCGTATTCTTCGCCGGAGAAGAACTTGTCCATCTCCGCCTGAATGAATTTGCGGTCATCGGCGTTCATCATGTTCAGCCGCCGCTCGTTGATCAGCATGGTCTGGTGTTTCTGCCATTCCTCCCAGGCCTTCTTCGACACGTTGTTGAAGATGTCCTCGCCCTTGGCGCCGGGATACGGCGGGCGATCCAGGCCGGGCAGGTCCTCGTTGTACTTGCGGCAATGCACGATACGGGTCATGGCAGTTCTCCAACTGAATCTTCAGCGATGCGCTTGAGCAGTTTCTTCACCGGGGCGGCCAGGCCCAGGCGCGGCGGGGCGGTCAGGTTATACCAGAGCCAGTCGCCCTCGGCCACGACGCCAACCCGGGGGTTGGCGGGCACCAGCCAGGGCTCGATGCTCAGCTGGAAGTGGCTGAACGTGTGAGTGAAGGCCGGCAGCGCGCGCGGTTCGCCCAGCTGCAGGCCGTGGCGTTCGGCCAGGCTATGCAGGTCGGGCAGGGCGTCCATTTCCGGCAGGCTCCACAGGCCGCCCCACAATCCGGTGGAGGGGCGACGATAGAGCAGCACGTTGCCCTGTGTGTCGGTGAGCAGCGGCATCAGCGTGCGCTTCTGCGGCAGTGCCTTGCGCGGCTTGGGTTCGGGATAGGCGCTTTCGCGACCCAGCAGATGGGCGCGACAGCCGGAACGCAGCGGGCAGATCAGGCAGCTGGGCTTGCTGCGCGTACAGACGGTGGCGCCCAGATCCATCATCGCCTGGGTGTAGTGATTGCAGCGCTCGTGGGGCAGCAGGCGTTCGGCAGCGGCCCACAACTGGCGGGCCACCTGCGGATCGCCCGGATAGCCGTCCTGCGCCAGGTAGCGGGCCAGCACGCGCTTGACGTTGCCATCCAGAATCGGCGCGCGCAGACCCATGCTCAGGCTGGCGATGGCGCCGGCGGTGGAGCGGCCGATGCCGGGCAGTGCACAGAGCTGATCCACAGCGCGGGGAAACTCGCCGTCGTGCCGCTCGACGACGATCTGCGCCGCCTTGTGCAGGTTGCGCGCGCGGCTGTAGTAGCCGAGCCCGGTCCACAGGTGCAGCACCTCGTCCTCGGGCGCTTCGGCCAGCGCCTGCACGGTGGGCAGGGCGGTCATGAAACGGTCGAAGTAGCCGAGCACGGTGGCGACCTGGGTCTGCTGCAGCATGATTTCCGAAACCCACACCCGGTACGGGGTGACGCCCTGTTGCCAGGGCAGGTCCTTGCGGCCGTGCTGGTCATACCACGCCAGCACGGCCGGACCGAACTGCGCGTCGGTCATCGCTTGAACAGGCCCTTGAGCGCGTCCTTGAGTTCCGGGCTGACCTTGTCGCCGAGCTTCTCGTCGAGCTTCTCGGTGAGCTTCTCACCGGCCAGCTTGGCGGTGATCTTGCCGAGGCCGTCCTGATCAATGCGGCAGGCCTTGGCACCCAGTTCCAGCGGGCCACGGCAGCGTAGCGGCCATTCCAGACCGACGTAGCGTTCGTTGACCTGGCAGGCCGGGTCGGGCATCTGCCGCTTGTCGCCTTCGATGACGATGCCGATCAGGTAGTCCAGGCCCAGTACGCGCAGGTCCAGGGTGCCGTTGCCGTTGACCGTCAGGCCGGGAACGCTGGCCTTGAAGTCCGGGTTGCGCGCCACGCCGTCGGTGATCACCAGGTTGCCGCGCAGCGCCTCGAAGGGCGTGTCTTTGCTGGAGGTGCGGGCCAGCGACTTGCGATTGAGGGTGGCCACCGCGCGGCACAGGTAGTGCTCCAGGTCGGCGCCGACCAGCAGGCCGTCGCTGAGCAGGAAGCTGGCCTTGCCGTTGAGGTTGTCCACCCAGCTCTTCTGGCTGTTGCCACGCGTGGTCAGCGAGGTGTTGAGATCGAGCAGGCCCTGTACCGGCGACTCCTGCTTTTCCAGCTTGATGAATTTTTCCACCGGCAGCTTGCCGAGCTGGGCGTCGAGGCTCAGCTGCGGCAGCGCCTGGCGCACGTCGACCTTGCCGCTGGCCTCGAAGCGCGCGTCATAGACGTTGCCGCGCAGGGTCTGCAGGGTCAGCAGGCCGTCGCGGCTCTGGGCATTCAGGTTCAGGTTGCTGAACGGATGTTCATCGAACAGCAGCTCGTCGAAATCGACGGTGGCCTGCACATCCAGCAGGCGCAGGGCGTCCATGGGCAGCACCGGCGCGTCGCTCCAGGCATGCCGGGTCGGCGCGGCCGGCAGCGGCGAATCGCCGGCCGAGGCGGCCTGGGCGGTTTCCTGCACTTCGCTCTGGCGCGCGGCGCTGGCGCCGTCGGTGGTCTTGGTTGGCAGATAGCGGCTGACGTCCAGGCGATCGCCCTTGAGCTGCAGGCGCAGGGCCTGGCGGGCGAAGTCTTCCACGGCGATGCGGCCGGTGAGGATGGTGTCGTCCAGCTTGAGGGTCAGTTCCTCCAAGGCGAAGCTGGCCGGCGTGCCGTTCAGGCGGGTGGCCAGTTCCACGCGGGACAGCGCGTTGGCGTCGGCGGTCGCCGGCAGTTCGCGGCCCAGGTCGGCGAGGAAGTCGCGCAGGTTGAAGCTGGCCACCGACAGGCCGCCGCTGATGCGCGGTTCGCGGTCCAGCTCGCGCACCTTGATGTCGCCCAGGCCGCGCAGCTGGTTGGCGGAAAACTTCAGGCCGGTCCATTCGGCGATCTGCGCGTCCAGGTCGGCGAGCAGTTCGCCCTGGGCGCTGAAGTTCAGGGTCTTGCCGGCCAGCGGTTCGCCGGAGGCTTCGCCGCTGAGGCGGAACTTCTCGAACTGGTAGCGTTGCTGGCCCAGGTCGAAGCGCAGCTCGCCGAGGATTTCGCTGCGCGCGCGAATCAGCGGCTGGTTGCTGCCGAAGAAGGCGGTGAGCTTCACCGGAATGGCACTGCCCTCGCGGATGGCGCCGGTTTCCAGCTGGATGCTCTCGGCGCTGAACTGCTGGCCGGTCTGGGCGTCCTGGTAGGTGATGCGCGCGTCGTTGACGGTCAGGCTGTCGATGTCCAGCTTGATGGGCAGGCCCGCGCGGGCGGCGGGCGTGTCGCGAGATTCGGCGTCGGGCTGGGCGCTCGGCGGTTCGCCGGTCGGCGCGCTGGCGGGCTTGCCGATGTTCTCCCAGTTGCCATGGCCCTGTTCGTCGCGGCGCAGCATCAAGGCCAGGCCGTCGATGCGGACATCGCTCATCTGCACTTCGCGGCGCAGCAGCGGCAGCACGCGCACCGACAGGCCGAGCATGCGCAGGTCGGCAAATGGCTGTTCCGGGCTGGCGGTGCTGGCCAGGCTGGTCTGATGCAGCTCAAGACCGAGCCAGGGGAACAGGCTCCAGCCGATCTCGCCGTGGATGTTCAGCTCCAGGTTGGCCTTGTCGCGGGCCAGTTGGCGAATCTCTTCCTTGTAATCGTTGGGGTCGAAGAAGTGCGTGAGCGCGAACCCGAGACCTACGACGAGCAGCAGGAGTCCGAGCAGCACCAGGCCCAGGATTTTGCCGAACGCTTTCATGGACAATCCCTAAGTGGCGGTTGGTCTGAATGGCGAGGAAGTATACGCATTTGCCGGCCGCGCAGCAGTCGGCGCACCGGGCTTGGGTGTGCGCGCCAGGCAGTAGACATCCACCCGCGCGGCGCCGGCGCGCAGCAGCAGGCGGGCCAGCGCTTCGCAGGTGGCGCCGGTGGTCAGCACGTCGTCGACCAGGGCCAGGTGACGGCCGCGCACCTCGGCGCCCGGCGCCAGGGTGAAGGCGTGGCGCAGGTTGCCGCGCCGGGCCTGGGCATCCAGCGTCTGTTGGGCATCGGTTTCCCGCGGGCGCAGCAGCCAGCGCTCGCGCAGCGGCAGGTCGAGCGCCGGGCCCAGCCAGCGGGCCAGCAGGGCGGCCTGATTGAAGCCGCGCTGGCGCTGGCGTCGACGGGCCAGTGGCACCGGCAGCAGCAGCTCGGGGCGCGACAGATCCTCCCGGTAGGCGTGGCGCAGATGGCGGGCGAGCAGCTCGCCCAGCAGCCGGCCCAGGGGCCAGCGTGCCTGATGCTTGAAGCGAGTGATCAGGCTGTCGATCGGAAAGGCATAGCGCCAGGGTGCTTCCACCCGGCTGAAGCTCGGCACCCGCCGCAGGCATTCGGCACATAGCGGCCCGCCGCCATCGCCCAGCGGCAGGGCGCAGGTCCGGCAATGAGCGGCGAGCCACGGCAGCTCGCTCTCGCAGGCGCCGCAGAGGCTCAGCGGGCCGTCGGCACGCTCGTCGCATAACAGGCAGCACTGGTTGCCTGTTAACCAGTTGTAAACCTTGAGTCGTGAGATTGGTTGACAGCCCATGGCGCCTTCCCTAGCGTATGCCGCACCGTGCAGCGCCAAAACTCTAGCAGGCGCCAAAACCATAAAAGGGAAGTCCCGATGAGTGCCACCGTCCGCCACGACTGGACCCTCGAAGAAGTGCGCGCGCTGTTCGTGCAGCCGTTCAACGACCTGTTGTTCCAGGCGCAGACCGTGCATCGCCGGCACTTCGACGCCAACCGCGTGCAAGTCTCCACCCTGCTGTCGATCAAGACCGGCGCCTGCCCGGAAGATTGCAAGTACTGTCCGCAGTCCGGCCACTACAACACCGGGCTGGACAAGGAAAAGTTGATGGAAGTGCAGAAGGTGCTGGAGGCGGCCGCCGAGGCCAAGGCCATCGGTTCGACGCGCTTCTGCATGGGCGCGGCCTGGAAGCATCCGTCGGCAAAGGACATGCCCTATGTGCTGAAGATGGTCGAGGGCGTGAAGGCCATGGGCCTGGAAACCTGCATGACCCTCGGCCGGCTCGACCAGGAGCAGACCCAGGCGCTGGCTGACGCTGGCCTGGATTACTACAACCACAACCTGGATACCTCGCCGGAGTTCTACGGCAACATCATCACCACCCGCACCTACGCCGAGCGCCTGCAGACCCTGGCCTACGTGCGTGAGGCGGGCATGAAGATCTGCTCGGGCGGCATCCTCGGCATGGGCGAGTCGCTGGACGACCGCGCCGGCCTGCTGATCCAGCTGGCCAACCTGCCGGAGCAGCCTGAGAGCGTGCCGATCAACATGCTGGTCAAGGTGCAGGGCACGCCGCTGGCCGAAGAGCAGGACGTCGATCCGTTCGACTTCATCCGCATGCTCGCCGTGGCGCGGATCATGATGCCCAAGTCCCATGTGCGCCTTTCCGCCGGCCGCGAGCAGATGAACGAGCAGATGCAGGCCTTGGCCTTCCTGGCCGGCGCCAACTCGATCTTCTACGGCGAGAAGCTGCTGACCACCACCAATCCGCAGGCCGATAAGGACATGCAGCTGTTCAAGCGCCTGGGCATCCAGCCGGAAGCCCGCGAGGAACACCCCGACGAGGTGCATCAGGCGGCCATCGAGCAGGCGCTGGTCGAGCAGCGCGATTCAAAGTTGTTCTACAACGCCGCGGCGGTCTGATGGCCCGTTCGGTGGATGGATGAAGCGCCATCCACCCTACGCCAGGCCCAACGCTTTCTACCCGTTTCCGGGGTTGCCCATGAGTTTCGACCTTGCTTCGCGTCTTGCTGCCCGCCGCGCCGAGGATCTGTATCGCCGCCGCCCGCTGCTGCAAAGTCCGCAAGGGCCGGAGGTGCTGGTGGATGGTCAGCGCCTGCTGGCCTTCTGTTCCAACGACTACCTGGGGCTGGCCAGCCATCCCGAGGTGATCCGCGCGCTGCGCGAAGGCGCCGAGCGCTGGGGTGTCGGCGGCGGCGCCTCGCATCTGGTGATCGGCCACAGCGGACCGCATCACCAGCTGGAAGAAGCGCTGGCCGAGTTCACCGGCCGCCCGCGCGCGCTGCTGTTATCCACCGGCTACATGGCCAATCTGGCCGCCGTCACCGCACTGGTCGGGCGCGGCGACACGGTGCTGGAGGATCGCCTCAACCACGCCTCGCTGCTGGATGCCGGGTTGCTCAGCGGCGCGCGCTTCTCCCGTTATCTGCACAACGATGCGGCCAGTCTGGCTACGCGCCTGGACAAGGCCGAGGGCAATACCCTGGTGGTCAGCGATGGCGTGTTCAGCATGGATGGCGATCTCGCCGACCTGCCGGCACTGAGCGCGGCCGCGCGGGCCCGGGACGCCTGGCTGATGGTCGATGACGCCCACGGCTTCGGCGTGCTCGGTGCGTCGGGCGGCGGCTGCGTGGAGCATTTTGGGCTGGGTCTTGAAGATGTCCCGGTGCTGGTCGGCACGCTGGGCAAGGCGTTCGGCACCGCCGGCGCCTTCGTCGCCGGCAGCGAGGAGCTGATCGAGACGCTGATCCAGTTCGCCCGGCCTTACATCTACACCACCAGCCAGCCGCCGGCCGTGGCCTGCGCGACCCTGCAGAGTCTGCGGCTGTTGCGCGAGGAAGGCTGGCGGCGAGAGCATCTGCAGCGCCTGATCGCCCGCTTCCGCGACGGCGCGACGGCGCTCGGTCTGGCGCTGATGGACAGCCCGACGCCGATCCAGCCGCTGCTGGTCGGTGACAGCGGGCGAGCCATGCGTCTGTCCGCACGGTTGCGCGAACAGGGGCTGCTGGTCGGCGCCATTCGCCCGCCGACCGTGCCGGCCAGCACTGCGCGGCTGCGCATCACCCTCACGGCGGCGCACAGCGAGGCGCAGGTCGATCGCCTGCTGGACGGCCTGGCGCTGGCCTGGCGGGAGCTGGGTGATGAGTGAACGGCTGGTGCTGCTGCCGGGCTGGTCCTATCCGGCCGCCATGCTGCGCCCGCTGGCCAACGCGCTGCACGGTGACGCGCTGCGCGTGGAGCTGGCGGAACTGCCGGCGCTGGAGAATCCGCAACAGTGGCTGGACGAGTTGGATGCGCGCTTGCCTGCGGACTGCTGGCTGGGCGGCTGGTCGTTGGGCGGCATGCTGGCCGCCGAGTTGGCGGCGCGGCGCGGCGTGGCCTGTCGCGGGCTGATCACCCTGGCCAGCAATGCCTGCTTCGTGCAGCGCGAGGACTGGCCGCTGGCGATGCCGGCGGCTCAGTTCGCGGATTTTCGTGACGGCGTGGCCGCCGCGCCGGCGGCCGCCCTCAAACGCTTCGACCTGCTGGCGGTGCGCGATGCCGATGAGCCGCGCGCGCTGGCCCGCCAACTGGCGGCGCGCGGCGATTCGTCGGTTGCTCTGCTGGCCGGCCTGGACTGTCTGGCGCTGCTGGATCTGCGTGCGGCCTTGCGCGAATGGGCGGGCCCGCAACTGCATCTTCTGGGTGGTCGGGATGCGCTGGTGCCCCGCCAGGTGGCCCGCGCCCTTGGCGAGCTGGCGCCCAACGCCCGCATCGAGTTGCTTGCCGACGCCAGCCATGCCCTGCCGCTGAGTCATGCCGCTCAGACGGCAGCGGCGATTCTCGCCTTTATTAAGGAAACCTCCCGATGAATGCCCAGTCCGCATTGCCCGACAAGACGTTGGTCGCGGCCTCGTTCTCGCGCGCAGCCGGCAGTTACGATGCGGTGGCGGATCTGCAGCGCCGGGTCGGTCAGCAATTGCTGGACCTGCTGCCGGCCGATCTGGCGCCGGGCCGCTGGCTGGATCTGGGCTGCGGTACCGGGCACTTCGCCCGCCAGCTGGCGGCGCGCTATCCGCAGGGCGAAGGGCTGGCGCTGGATATAGCCGAAGGCATGCTGCGACATGCCCGGCCGCTGGGTGGCGCGCGGCATTTCCTGGCCGGCGACGCCGAGGAAATGCCGTTGCGCGAAGGAAGCTGCGAGCTGATCTTCTCCAGCCTGGCGCTGCAGTGGTGCGCGAATCTGCCGGCGGTGCTCGACGAGGCGCGGCGCGTGCTGCGCCCGGGCGGTGTGCTGGCGCTTTCCAGTCTGGTCGACGGCACGCTGGACGAGCTGCGCCAGAGCTGGCGACAGGTCGATGAGCGGGTACACGTCAACCGCTTCCGCCCTTTCGCGGAGTACCAGGCGCTGTGCGCCGCCAGCGGTCTGCGCCTGCGCCACCTGCAGCCGCGCCCCCTGGCGCTGCACTTCGCCGATCTGTTTTCGCTGACCCGCGAGCTCAAGGCGCTTGGCGCACAGAATCTCAATCCCGGCCGACCGCTGGGGCTGACCGGCCGGGCGCGACTGCGTGCGCTGGCCGAGGCCTACGAACGTTTCCGCCAGCCGCAGGGGCTGCCGGCCACCTATCAGGTGGTCTATGCCGTGCTGGAGAAAGGCTGATGGGCCGCGCCTTCTTCGTCACCGGCACCGACACCGATATCGGCAAGACCACGGTTGCCGCCGGCCTGCTGCATGCCGCTCGCCTGCGGGACCTGAGCACGGCGGCGGCCAAGCCACTGGCGTCCGGCTGCCAGACGACTGCGGAGGGACTGCGCAACTCGGACGCCCTGGCGCTGCAGGCCGAGTGCGATCCGCCGCTGCCCTACGCGCTGATCAATCCCTGCGCCTTCGAACCGGCCATCGCTCCGCATGTGGCAGCGCGCGAGGCGGGCGTGGCGCTGGACGTGGCGCAGCTGACCGCCGCC
>DATJDB010000309.1:0-6593 GCA_035497635.1 Pseudomonas sp.
AGAGCTGGCGTGATGCGGCTGTTCTGTGGGGCCCGGGGCATCCCACAGGATGGTGCGAAGCCGCGACGCTCCCTCTTTTTGTGGGAGCGGACTTGTCCGCGAGCTTTTTCGGCGGCCGGCTAGGCTGCAGGCCCAACCCGGAAGCTCGCGAACAAGTTCGCTTCCACGGAGGCGTGCCGCCTCTACTCCAGCGCCATCCACTGCTGGCTCAGGGCGCGGGTGTGGCGGTCGATGGTCAGCGGCGCGAAGGGACGACCCGACTGGCTGACCAGGGCGCTGCTCTGGCTGTTCATGTCGACGAGGGCGTTGCGCAAGTAATTCCAGCGCACCTTCAGCTTGGCGGCCGCCTCGGGGTTCTCGCCCGCCAGGGCCTGCACTTCCTTGTCGATGGCCGGCACCAAAACGCGCTCGTCCTGGCCGAGGTAGGTGTTCGGTTGTTCGCGAGCAGTCTCGAAGTTGCCGAAGTAGGCGCGACTCAGGTACTGCACCGACAGGTATTCGATCTTGGCGGCCAGCTCCGCGGGAGTTGCGGTGGGGTGCGCGCGCAGGGCGGTGAGAAAGTCGCGCAGCGCCTGGCTCAGCGCTTCGGGATAGCGCCAGGGCATGTTTTCCTCGCCGGGGCCGAACGCGACACCCTGATTCAACTGCTCGACCAGCGCCTGGTGACGCAGATGCAGGCTCTGGTCAGGCGCCAGTGCCTGCATGGCCTGGCCGAGGGCCTGCAGGTCTTCTTCGAGGCGTTGCAGATGATTCTTTTGAAAGCCCTCGCCACGCACCAGCATCAGGCTGCTGGTGGCGCGGGTGGCCTGGATCTGCGCGCGCTCGACGGACGTGGGCGCGGCGAAGGTGAATGCCGGCAGACCGGCCAGCACCATCAGGACGGCGCCGAGCCCTCGGCGCAACAGGACGAAGCGATGCATGGGGGTGCTCCTTTTTTGTTGTTGTGAGCAAACGGCTGCATGTGGGCACAGCCTACCCCCCGTAATGGCGCAAAGTCATCCCTGACGCTGGTTTTGTGAGCGCTGCCTCGTCCTCAGGTCAGATGCGCCGGCACACCGGCCTTGGGCTTGAAGTAGAGGGTCTGGCCACGCGCCAGATCGACAAGGCTGGCGTCGTCCTTGGCGACTTCGGCCTCGATGGGCTCTTCCTGGCCGTCGACCTTGAGGGTCACGCGGGTGATCGCACCCAGCGGACGGATGTCGCGGACTTCCGCTGGACGATGCTCGTCCTCGGCGCTGCGCGACAGCGAAATCTCGTGCGGACGGAACAGGATGTGGTGTTCTTCGCCCACGTACAGGCGGTTGGCATCGCCGAGGAAGTGGTAGACGAACGGGTTGGCCGGATGTTCGTAGACCTCCGCTGGTGAACCGATCTGCTCGATCGCGCCCTTGTTCATCACCACGATGCGGTCGGCCACTTCCATGGCTTCTTCCTGGTCGTGGGTCACGAACACGCTGGTCAG
The DNA here is from genome assembly GCA_035497635.1 of Pseudomonas sp. GTDB lineage: Bacteria > Pseudomonadota > Gammaproteobacteria > Pseudomonadales > Pseudomonadaceae > Serpens. Next base: position 1,463 of record DATJDB010000309.1, read on the forward strand.
GTTGATCTCCTCGTGCAGGCGCGCCAGCCAGCGGCGCAGCTCCTTGCGCACCTTGGCGTCCAGGGCGCCGAAGGGTTCGTCGAGCAGTAGGATCTTCGGCTCGACCGCCAGGGCGCGGGCCAGGGCGATGCGCTGACGCTGGCCACCGGACAGCTGTTCCGGGTAGCGATCGCCCAGCCAGTCGAGCTGCACCATTTCCAGCAATTCCTTCACGCGGCGGGCGATAGTGGCTTCGTCCGGGCGTTCGGATTTGGGCTTCATGCGCAGGCCGAAGGCGACGTTGTCGAAGATAGTCATATGGCGGAACAGCGCGTAATGCTGGAACACGAAACCGACGTTGCGGTCGCGCACGTCGCGGGTCGACACGTCCTCGCCGTGGAACACGATCGAGCCGCTGTCCGGGGTTTCCAGGCCGGCAATGATGCGCAGCAGGGTGGTCTTGCCGCAGCCGGACGGGCCGAGCAGGGCGACCAGTTCGCCGCTGTGGATGTCCAGGTTGATGTCGTTCAGCGCGCGGAAGGCGCCGAACTGCTTGTTCACGTTACGGACTTCGATACTCACAGGTTTATTCCTCCGCGCCACTGTGGCGTAGGCGGTTGATGCGCGATTCGCTCCATTGCTTGAGCAACAGAATGACCAGGGCCAGTGCCAGCAGCAGGCTGGCGACGCTGAACGCGGCGACGTGGTTGTATTCGTTGTAGAGAATTTCGACATGCAGCGGCAGGGTGTTGGTCAGGCCGCGAATGTGCCCGGAAACCACCGATACGGCGCCGAATTCACCCATGGCGCGAGCGGTGCAGAGTACCACGCCATAAATCAGGCCCCAGCGGATGCTCGGCACAGTGACGTGCCAGAACATCTGCCAGCCGCTGGCGCCGAGCAGCCGCGCCGCTTCCTCTTCCTGAATGCCCTGTTCCTGCATCAGCGGGATCAGTTCGCGGGCCACGAACGGCACCGTGACGAACAGCGTGGCCAGCACGATGCCCGGCACGGCGAAGATGATCTGGATGTCGTGCTCGTATAGCCATTCGCCGAACAGGCCCTGGGCGCCGAACAGCAGTACATAGACCAGGCCGGCGATGACCGGCGACACCGAGAACGGCAGGTCGATCAGCGTGACCAGAATGCTCTTGCCGCGAAATTCGTACTTGCTCACGCACCAGGCGGCGGCCACGCCGAACAGCACGTTGAGCGGTACGGAAATCACCACGGCCAGCAGCGTCAGCCGCAGGGCGGCGAGGGCATCGGGCTCGAAAATGGCGCTGAAGAAGGTGCCGACGCCGGCCTGCAGGGCTTCGGTCAGCACGATCACCAGCGGCAGCAGTAGGAAGAAGGCGAACACGCTCCAGGCGGCGCCGATCAGCGTCAGGCGTCCCCACTGCTTTGGGGCTTGGCGGGCAACGGTGGGAAGCGGCACCGCCACGGAAAGACTGCTCATGGGCATGCTCCTCAGCGGGTGCGAATGTAGCGCTGCAGCAGATTGATCAGCAGCAGCAGGATGAAGGCGACTACCAGCATCAGTACGCCGATGGCGGTGGCGCCGGCGTAGTCGTACTGGTCGAGCTTGACCATGATCAGCAGCGGCAGGATCTCGGTCTTGCCCGGCATGTTGCCGGCGATGAAGATCACCGAGCCGTACTCGCCCACGCCCCGCGCGAAGGCCAGGGCGAAACCGGTCAGCCAGGCGGGCAGCAGCGCCGGCACCAGCACGTGGCGAAACACCTGCAGCGGTTTGGCGCCCAGGCAACTGGCGGCTTCCTCGACTTCCCGGGGAATGTCGGCCAGCACCGGCTGCAGGGTGCGCACCACGAACGGCAGGGTGACGAAGGTCAGGGCCAGGGTGATGCCCAGCGGACTGTAGGCGATCTTCAGGCCCACGGCGCTGGCGAACTGGCCAATCAGGCCGTTGGGCGCATACAGCGCGGTGAGGGCGATGCCGGCCACGGCGGTCGGCAGGGCGAACGGCAGGTCGATCAGCGCGTCGATCAGCTTGCGGCCGGGGAAGCGATAACGCACCAGCACCCAGGCCAGCAGCGTACCGATCACCCCGTTGAGCAGCGCGGCGCCAAACGCGGTGGCGAAACTGAGCTTCAGCGCGGCCAGTACGCGCGCCGAGGTGGTGATGGCCACGAACTGCTCCCAGGTCAGCTCGGCGGTTTTCACGAACAGCGCGGCCAGCGGAATCAGCACCAGGAAGCTGAGGTAGCACAGCGTGTAACCCAGGGTGAGGCCGAAGCCGGGAATGACGGGTGAGGTGCGGCGCAACATGGAATACCCCTACCGTCAGTGGGCCTGGTAGATCTGGTCGAACACGCCGCCATCGCTGAAGAACTTCGGTTGCGCCTCCTTCCAGCCATTGAAGGCGCCTTCGATGGTCACCAGTTCCAGTTGCGGGAACTGCTGGCTGAACTCGGCGGCGATCTTCGGATTACGCGGACGGTAGAAGTTCTTCGCGGCGATGCGCTGGCCTTCCTCGCTGTACAGGTGGTTCAGGTAGGCGGTGGCCAGTTCGCGGGTGCCCTTGCGCTCGACGTTGCGGTCCACCACGGCCACCGGCGGCTCGGCGAGGATCGACAGCGACGGCACGACGATTTCCAGCGCGTCGCCACCCTGTTCCTTCAGCGCCAGGAAGGCTTCGTTTTCCCAGGCCAGCAGCACATCGCCGATCTTGTTGTTGACGAAGGTGATGGTTGAGCCGCGCGCGCCGGTGTCCAGAACCGGGACCTGCTTGTACAGCTGGGTCACGTATTCCTGGGCCTTCTCGTCGCTGCCGTACTGCTTCTTGGCCCACGCCCAGGCGGCCAGGAAGTTCCAGCGGGCGCCGCCGGAGGTCTTCGGGTTCGGGGTGATGACTTCCACGCCCGGCTTGACCAGATCGCCCCAGTCCTTCAGGCTCTTGGGGTTGCCCTTGCGCACCAGGAACACGATGGTCGAGGTGTAGGGGGTGCTGGCATCCGGCAGGCGGGACTGCCAGTCGGCGGGGATCAGCTTGCCCAGGCGATGCAGCTCGTCGATGTCGCCGGCCAGCGCCAGCGTCACCACATCGGCACGCAGGCCGTCGATCACCGAGCGGGCCTGCTTACCCGAACCGCCATGGGATTGCTGGACGGTGATGTCGCCCTTGCCCTGGGCTTTCCAGTGCTTGGCAAAGGCGCTGTTGAATTCCTGATACAGCTCGCGAGTCGGGTCGTAGGACACATTGAGCAGCTTGTCGGCCGCCAGGGCCTGGGTGGTAAACAGCGCGCCGGCGAGGGCGGCGAACGCGAAACGGCGAATGGACATGGTACGGCTCCTTGGATTCTTCTGATTTTTGCGGTGGTGCGTCATCTGGTTCATCGCGATGCGCGCCCTCCGGTTGTCCAGTCGGGCCGTCTTGGTGTCAGTTCGGTTTGCGGGATTCGCTCAGCCGGTACTTTTCCTTGCGCTCGATCTGCACGACACGGCTGTCGTGCACGGTGATCTCCACCGAGCCGTAGCGCAGATCGCGCAGGGCGGCATGAATCTCGCGTAGCAAGGAAGCGTCATCGGCCGGCGAGTCGAGACTGCGGGGCGTTGCGCTCATGGGGTGTGCTCCATCTGGGTTCCCTCACAGTGGTGAGGATGGAGCGGACTATAGAGAGAGGGGCTTATTCTTAAAAATATCTTTTAAGAATTTTTATATTCCGCTGGGAGATATGTCTATTGGCGCCGGCCCGCCCGGTTCAAGGCGACTGCGCAGGCCTGCGCCTGCCGCTGCAGCCGCCATTGGAAAGAGACTGCAGGGCCTGATCGGCGGAAGCTTGGGGTGGGTCGGAGATCAGCATCGGCTGAAGGTGAAATCCTCGGCCTGGGGTGTGGCCTGAATGCCCCTGGCTTCCTGGCCGCGGTAGTAGGCTTCGATGGTCAGTTGCGAATCAATCTTTGCTTGCAGGATGCAGGGCCGTGTTTGCCATTTGTGCTCGCGGTTGCGTTGCATCATTTCCGCGCGGCCGTGGCTAGTCCAGTCCGCGTGGTCCATGTCGCGCCAGCGGCGGGGGTTGCGCCGGTATTCCCGGTCATGGGTCGCCGTGGTGGGGTCCAGATGGCGGAACTGCTCGAGGATCGGCAGATCAGGCAAGGGCTGGGTGACATCCATGTAGCGTTGCAGGGTGTCCCAGAAGGCCATGGCCTCGTTGAGGCTGAAGTCCAAGGAGTGCAGCTTGGCGCCGAGGCAGACTTCCATCGTGGTGTAGCGATGGTGCAGCCAGATGGCGTAGCCGCCGCTGCCATGGGGGCCGGGCCGGTACTGCGCGGTGGCGTCGAACTCATAGAAGGGCGCGGTGAAGGGCTTCTGGAAGCGGCGCCCAATGGTGAGCATGCCGGTCTGGCGATTGAAGCCACTGCCGTCGTGCTTGAAGACCCGCAGGTACAGGTCGAGCAGGTAATCCCAGCCGATCAGACCCATAGAGACGCTGAAGGCCATGCCGAGGCACGCCCATAAATAATCCGGGTCATGGGAGGACTGATATTCCAGAATCGAGCTTGTTAAGCCAACGAGAAGCCCGATACCGGCTTGAATTAAATAATATTTAAAGCTGGGCTTTTCCTTTCCTATTAACCACAAGCTTAATCCCATCATTGCAACTGCGGCAAATGCCGAAAGAAATGATGCGGAATTTTTTGGCGTTGAAATGGCCATCAACCACAAAAGCCACGGGATCCCAACAATCGAACTGAACTTTAGAAAAGGGTGCAAGATTAGCCACTTGGCGGTGTTGTCAAAATTCCAGCGCTTATGATTGATATACAGATCATTCTCTTGTTTCCCGTTCAGAAATCCAGCTTGGTTCGGCCTTAACTGAGCATCGACATCCTTCCAAACTTCCAAATTGGCATAGTTTCCCCAGTGCAATGGAATACGGGTCAGACTGGAGCGATTGGCATCCTGGCTCCATTTATGCGGCGGCTGTGCAGGAATGTCCGTGCTGCGGTAGGCCGAGTCGGCGTAGATCGTGGGGGTCATGGGGGTGTTCATTTCGCAAAGGCTCGTTGTGCAATCAACCAGTAAGGAATTTTGTCGGCAGTTACATCCAGTGTGCGTGGCGGGGTAAACGCCTGCCATTGGCGCGGCTGTGGCTGGGGAAGAACAATCTGGTTGTAACCGGGAAAGAGA
>DATJDB010000310.1:0-4843 GCA_035497635.1 Pseudomonas sp.
CATGCTCTGGGATTGGCCATTGCTGTTGTGGCTGGCGGGTCCGGAAGGCTTGCCGGGCGGGGTCATGGCAGGACGGATCAGCAGCGACATCGAATTCGAGTTCGACGATCTGGGCTATGAGCCTCCCCACCATGCGCTGCAGGACGCCCGGTTGCTGGCCGAACTGCTGGGGTGAAACCGCCGGTTCGATGCTCGGCTCTTGGTTGTGCCCTTTCTTGACGCCAGAAAATAACCCTACAGTTTCCATGCATTGCAGCGATAACCCTTGAAAGCAAAAGGCCATTACGGCTTCGAATTTCAGGGAGTAGTGTTCGATGGGTTGGCAGGGTTTGGCGCTGCGTACGCGCCTGTTCGCGGTTTCCTCATTGGTGCTGGTACTCACGGTGTTGCTGGTGGTGGGCTTCCAGTCCTACCTGTCCAGCCAGGATCAGTTGCGTCGGCTGCAAGAGCAGGAGCTGCCGGGGCGCATGCAGACCATCGCGGCGGGGATTCGCGGTCAGCTGGCGCAGGCCATCAGTGGTTCCGAGGCGCTGGCCAACAATGTGTTCATCCATGACTGGGCGCGCGCCGGCGCGCCGCTGGATCGCCTGCCCGACATGCGCCGGGCCATGGAGCATACGCTGAAGTCCCTGGGCGCCAATGCGGTGTTCATGGCGGTGCGCACCCCGGACGGCGGTGTGCGTTACCACCATCTGGAGGGCGACAAGCTGCAGTGGCGACCGATGTCGGAAAGCAGCGCCGATGACAGCTGGTACTTCGATTATCTCAAGCGCAACGCCACCTACGAGCTGAACCTGGACACCAACTCCCTCGGTTTCCAGGGCCTGCAGATCTTCGTCAACTACCGCAGCGCGGAGACCGACGACCAGGGACGTCCGCTGCTGGTGGCGGGCGGGGCGATGAACATGGAACAGCTGGCCGGCATGATCCGCAACTACCGCTTCGGCGAGTCCGGTCAGGTGATGCTGGTGCAGCCCGGTGGCCTGGTGGATATTCACCCGGACGCCCGCCAGGCCGGCAGCCTGAACCTCGCCAATCAGCCGGCCTTCAAGGCGCTGATGGCCAACGACTGGGCACCGGTGCGCGATCGCTCGCTGGTCATCGAGCAACTGGAACTCGACGGCCAGCCGACCTTCGCCGGCGCGCTGCAACTGAAGGATCTGCAGCGCTACCTGGTGGTCACCCAGCCGGTGTACGAGACTGTCGCCGACATCACCGCCAACCGCCGCCTCACCCTGGGGGTCGGCTTGGTGCTGCTGGTGCTGGGCCTGCTGGTGCTTTACCCGCTGGCTGGCCGCCTGACCCGTCCGCTGGGCGACCTGCGCAACCAGCTCAAGCGCATCAGCGACAGCCTGCAACTGGACCAGCCGCTGCAGACCCGCGACCAGGCGGAAATCGGCGAGATGTGCGCCCAGTTCAACCAGTTCCTCGAACGGTTGCGCGAGACCATCGGTGCGGTGCGCCAGACCAGCGATACGGTGCAGGACATCACCAGTCAGCTGGAGGTGGGTGCGGTCAAGGCCACCCAGGCGTTTCATGATCAGCAGGCCACCCTGCGGGTGGTCAATCAGGACCTCGATCATCTGAGCCAAAACGTGCACAGCATCGCTGGCCACGCGGGCGAGGCGGCGGTGTCGTCCGATCAGGGCAGCCGCCTGCTGGAGCAGGCCCACCGGCAGATCGACGCCAGCCACGCGGCGATCACCCGCCTCACCGAGGATATGCAGGCCAACATCGACCAACTGCAGGTGCTGCAAACCCACAGTGGCGAGATCACTCATGTGCTGGAGGTGATTCGCGGCATTTCCGAGCAGACCAACCTGCTGGCGCTAAACGCCGCCATCGAGGCCGCGCGCGCCGGCGAGCAGGGACGCGGTTTCGCCGTGGTTGCCGATGAGGTCCGGGCGCTGGCACAGCGTACCCAGAGCTCGACCAGTGAGATTCAGCAGACCACCGATCTGTTGCGCCAGGCCTCCAACGAGATGGCCGAGCGCATCACCGAAAGCGCGGAGAGCACCCAGGAAGGCATGCGGCAACTGGCCCAGGCGCGCAGTGAGCTGGGGCAATTGCAGGAAGGTCTGCAACGGGTATTTGAAATGAACCGCTCGATTGCCGAGGCCACTGATCAGCAGAACACGTCCGTGGCTGATACCCATCGCAGCCTGCGGTCGCTGGCCGAGCAGGGCCAGCAGGCCGTGGTCATGGCCGAACAGGCCACCGCCGCGACCCAGCGCCTGGCCGTGCTGATCCGCGAGCTGCACACGCGCACCCAGCGGTTCCACTGCTGAAGGCACATCGCGGCTGAAACTGCTCCTGCAACGCGGAGCGACTTCAGCCGCGATCAAAGCCGCACCAGACTCCGCTGCGCTAAACGTTCATTTCCGGAACCTGCTCCGGCACGATCAGCTTGCCGGCGGTCTTGGCGACGATTTCCTCGACGCTGACCCCCGGCGCGCGCTCGCGCAGGATGAAGGCGCCGTCTTCGATCTCCAGGTAGGCCAGATCGGTCAGTACCTTGCGGATGCAACCGGCACCGGTCAGCGGCAGGCTGCAATGATCCAGCAATTTGGATTCGCCGTCCTTGGAGGCATGAGTCATCACCACGATGATGTTCTCGGCGCCGGCCACCAGGTCCATGGCGCCACCCATGCCCTTGACCAGCTTGCCGGGGATCATCCAGGAGGCGATGTTGCCCTGCACATCCACTTCGAAGGCACCGAGCACGGTGAGGTCAACGTGGCCGCCACGGATCATGGCGAAGGACTCGGCGGAGTCGAAGATCGCCGCACCCGGCAGGGCGGTGACCGTCTGCTTGCCGGCGTTGATCATGTCGGCGTCCAGCTCGGCCTCGGTGGGGAACGGCCCCATGCCGAGCAGGCCGTTCTCCGACTGCAGCATCACCTGGATGCCGGCCGGCACGTAGTTGGCCACCAGGGTGGGGATACCGATCCCCAGATTGACGTAGTAACCGTCACGCAGTTCCTGGGCGACGCGCTGGGCCATCTGTTCACGGGTCAGAGCCATGTGATTTCTCCTGTCAGGCGCGCAGCGTGCGTTTTTCGATGCGTTTTTCGAAGGTGCCCTGAATCAGGCGGTCCACGTAGATGCCGGGGGTGTGGATCTGCGTCGGGTCCAGTTCGCCCGGCTCGACGATTTCCTCCACCTCGACCACGGTAATGCGTCCGGCCATGGCGGCCAGCGGATTGAAGTTCTGCGCCGTGTGGCGGTAGACCACGTTGCCGTAGTGGTCAGCCTTCCAGCCTTTGACGATGGCGAAATCGCCACGGATGGCGGGTTCGAGGATGTAATGGCGGCCGTCGAATTCGCGCACTTCCTTGCCTTCGGCCACGGGGGTGCCGTAGCCGGTGGCGGTGAAGAAGGCGGGAATGCCGGCGCCGCCGGCGCGCAGCTTCTCGGCCAGGGTGCCTTGCGGAGTGAGTTCAACCTCCAGCTCGCCGCTGAGCAGCAATTGCTCGAACAGGGCGTTTTCGCCGACGTAGGAGGCGATCATCTTGCGGATCTGCCGGTCTTCCAGCAGCACGCCGAGGCCGAAGCCGTCGATGCCGCAGTTATTGGAAACCACAGTGAGATCGCGCGCGCCACGGCGGCGGATCTCGGCGATCAGGTTTTCGGGGATGCCGCACAGACCGAAGCCACCGGCCAGCACGGTCATGCCGTCCTGCAGGCCATCGAGGGCTTCTGCGTAGCTGCCTACACGTTTATCGAGTCCACTCATGTGGCTGCCTCTTGTTGTTGTTGTTGTTGTTGTTGTCGTGCTCGAGCTTCGGCGCTGGGCTGTTATTTGTTAAGTTTGTTTTTCCTTGCCATTGATCAGGAAAACAAAACAATGACCGTCAAGCAGCTGCGCGCCTTCCTCGCCGTGGCGCAGACCCTGAGCTTTGCCCAAGCCTGCGAACGCCTGCATCTGTCGCAGCCGGCACTGAGCCTGGCGATCAAGAACCTGGAGCAGTTCCTGGGCGGCCAGCTGCTGGTACGCACCACCCGCAGTGTGGCACTGACCCCCGAGGGTGAAACCCTGTTGCCCATCGCGGTGCGCCTGCTGGCCGACTGGGACAATGCCGAAGACTTGCTGCGTCAGCACTTCACTCTGCAACTGGGTCGGGTCGCGCTGGCGGCCATGCCATCGTTTGCCGGCAACCGCCTGCCTGCGGCGTTGAAAAGCTTTCGTGACGCCCATCCGCGTGTCGGGGTGACAGTGCATGACGTGATCAACGAGCAGGTGCTGGAAATGGTGCGTGATCGCCGCGTCGAGCTGGGTATCGCCTTCGAGCCGGCGACCCTCGATGGTCTGCAGTTCACACCTTTATATGAGGACCGCTTTGTCGCCATGGTGCCGGTGGACAATCCGCTGGCCGGGCGCAAGCGGGTGAGCTGGGCGGAATTGCTCCGCGAGCCGTTCATTACGCTGCAGCGGCCCTCGGCGGTGCGCTTGCTGCTGGAGGACAGCATCGGCGCTCGCCACGGCAAGCTGCCGGTGGCCTTCGAGAGTCATCAGCTGGTGACAGTGGGACGCATGGTCGCCGAAGGCCTCGGCGTGAGCGCAGTGCCCAGCCTGTGCCAGGGACAGATGGAGGAACTGGGCGCGCGCTGCCTGCCGCTCGACGAGCCGCAAATCACCCGCCGCATTGGCCTGCTGCACCTGGCCGGGCATCAGCTTTCCAAGGCGGCGCTGGCGCTGAGCGACACCCTGATCCGCCAGGCCACAGACCCGGCGGCGTCCTGAAAAGCTCGCGGACGAGTCCGCTCCTACCAAGACCGGGCCCCCGCACGAATCCTTCTTTGTGGGAGCGAATTCATTCGCGAACTCTTGGCGTCGGCGCAC
>DATJDB010000311.1:0-12741 GCA_035497635.1 Pseudomonas sp.
AGCGCGCCCCGGCCGGCTCCGGCCAGCGCAGCTGCCCCTGGGTATTGAAGCGCGTGGTGCCGACCACGCCGCTGGCCAGTTTGCCGCGCAGCACGTAGGGCAGCCCCTGTCCCGCCTGATACCCCGCCAGGCCCCAGGTCTGGCGCAGGGCGGAGAAGGCCGAGATGGTCACCGGCACCTCGATGATCGCCTCGCCGAAGCGCGGCACCTGGCCACGCTGGGCGCTCACGCCACTGGCCAGCGGTTGGCCGTTGACTTCCAGCTCCAGGGCAATGCCTTGGTAATCCACTGCTCGCTCGTTGGGATTCTGTACGCGCAGTTTCAGGTTGAAGCGTGCCTCCAGGCCCTGACTGGGCAACGGCTCCAGGCCGGCCAGGTCGATGTGCAGGGGATCGCGTGGCGCCATCGAGGCGCAGGCGGTGAGCAGGCCCAGCAGCGCAAGGCTGGCGAGCAGTCGGGTGAGAACGGCCATGGAACGGCTCCGCTTGAAGGAAAGTGCCGATTGGACCATGCGCAGTGAATAAAATCTCTCGCCGTGCGGCTCCCTCGGCGGCCAGAACGACGCTGACCGTCCTACGCGCTGCCCATTACCCGTGGTGGCCACGCACAGCGTTGGCCACCGAGGCGAATGCATCTACGCCTAGTCATACTCCGCCGGCGCATGCTCGCCCAGCAGCCGCCGCTGGCGCGGCGTGGCGGCGGCCAGCACCGCCGGGTTGAAACGGAACCGCAGGTACGGCGAGAACTTCTGCGCCACCATGCGCCGCCCGTAATGCGTCTGCAGCAGGTAACGGCTGCGATCCGTGCGGTTGCGGCTGCCGGTGTGCCACAGCTCGCTGCGCAGCATCAGCACATCGCCGGCCTGGCACAGCACCGGCTCGGCAACGCGACCGTGCCAGTGGTCCTCGCCGGGGCGCGGCTTGCGTCCAGACCGATGGCTGCCGGGAATCACCCGGGTGGGGCACAGGTCCGCATCGATCTCGTCCAGGTAGAGCATCGCCGTGCAGATTTGCATCGGCAGGGTGAAGGCCGGATCGGCCAGCAGGGCCTCCGGCAGTTCCATGACCAGATGATCCACATGCAGCTCGGCGCCGACGAAGCCCGGATGGCTGCGCCAGGCGGTCTGGCCGATCACATGACAGTCCTCGCCGAGTGCCGCCTCGGCCAGCTCGATCACTCCGGGCAGGTCCAGATAGGACAGCCAGAAGGGGTCGCGGTTGAATACGCACTTGTAGTGGTCGTCGACCAGGCCCTGGTAATCCCAGTGGACCGGCTGCAGGCGGTCGATGGCGGCGCGCACGGAGGCGACCTGTTCGGCGCCCAGCACGCCGCGCAGCAGGGCGAAGCCCTGATGGTGCAGGGCGGCGAGGTAAGCGGCGGTTGAAGTGTCGGGCATGACGAACTCGCTCCGCGAGGTAACGGACCCGAACCCTGTAGGGCCGGCTTTACGCCGGCCGACGGAGGTGCGGCCTATGCCACGGTGTCGGCCGGGATAAACCCGGCCCCACAGGTATCCGATGCGGCTGGGGCAAGAAGAATCTCGGGCGCAGGGTGGCCAGGACGCCGTCTTGGCCACCGCTTCGGCGGACGGAAAAACGCCGGCCGCCCCCGAGCATGCCTAGAAGAACCCCAGCGGATGGATGTCGTAGCTCACCAGCAGGTTCTTGGTCTGCTGGTAATGATCGAGAATCATCTTGTGGGTTTCGCGGCCGACGCCGGACTTCTTGTAGCCACCGAACGCCGCGTGGGCGGGGTAGAGGTGGTAGCAGTTGGTCCACACCCGCCCGGCCTTGATGCCGCGACCCATGCGCCAGGCGCGGTTGATGTCGCGGGTCCACACCCCGGCGCCGAGGCCGTACTCGGTGTCGTTGGCGATGGCCAGCGCCTCCGCCTCGTCCTTGAAGGTGGTCACGCCGATCACCGGGCCGAAGATTTCCTCCTGGAACACGCGCATCTTGTTGTCGCCCTTGAGCAGCGTCGGCTGGATGTAATAGCCGCCGGCCAGATCGCCCTCGAGCTTCTCCACGTCGCCGCCGGTGAGCAGCTCGGCGCCTTCCTCGCGGGCGATCTGCAGGTAGGACAGGATCTTGTCGAACTGCTGCTGGCTGGCCTGGGCGCCGACCATGGTGTCGGTGTCCAGCGGGTCGCCGCGCTTGATCTGCGCGACCTTCTTCATCACCGCCTCCATGAATGGCGCGTAGATGGATTCCTGCACCAGCGCCCGCGACGGGCAGGTGCACACCTCGCCCTGGTTGAAGAAGCCCAGCACCAGGCCCTCGGCGGCCTTCTCGATGAAGGCCGGCTCGGCCTGCATGATGTCCTCGAAGTAGATGTTCGGGCTCTTGCCGCCCAGCTCCACGGTGCTGGGAATGATGTTCTCGGCGGCGCGCTTCATGATGTGCGATCCCACCGGCGTGGAGCCGGTGAAGGCGATCTTGGCGATGCGCTTGCTGCTCGCCAGCGCCTCGCCCGCCTCGCGACCGAAGCCGTGCACCACGTTGAGCACGCCGGGCGGCAGCAGGTCGCCGATCAGCTCCATCAGCACGGTGATGCCCAACGGCGTCTGCTCGGCCGGCTTGAGCACCACGCAGTTGCCGGCGGCCAGCGCCGGGGCCAGCTTCCAGGCGGCCATCAGGATCGGGAAGTTCCAGGGGATGATTTGCCCGACCACGCCCAGCGGTTCGCGGATGTGGTAGGCCACGGTGTTGGCGTCGATCTCCGCCGCGCTGCCCTCCTGGGCGCGGATGCAGCCGGCGAAGTAGCGGAAGTGATCGGCGGCCAGCGGGATGTCGGCATTCAGGGTTTCGCGTACCGCCTTGCCGTTGTCCCAGGTTTCAGTGACGGCCAACAGTTCCAGGTTCTGCTCGATGCGTTCGGCGATCTTCAACAGCACATTGGCGCGTGCCTGCACGCTGGTCTGGCCCCAGGCCTCGGCGGCGGCGTGGGCGGCATCCAGCGCCTTGTCGATGTCGGCGGCGTCGGAGCGCGGAAATTCGGCGATCGGCCCGCCGGTGACCGGCGACAGGTTGGTGAAATAGTTGCCGTTCACCGGCGGCACGAACTCGCCGCCGATGTAGTTGCCGTAACGGGATTCGAAGGTGACGATGGCGCCTTCGCTGCCGGGGTGTGCGTAACGCATGGCGGGCCTCCTGGCTCGGTGTTGTGAGCGATCCAGCAAGCCTAGTTCAGCCCCCCGGCGGCACCCTGAGACCTTGGTCGGGACGGCGTGCTACCCTCGCCGGCATTTCGTCGCGCCTGCTTCGTTGAGGACCTTCATGCACATTCATATTCTCGGCATCTGCGGCACCTTCATGGGCTCGCTGGCGGTGCTGGCCAAGGCGCTGGGCCACCGCGTCACCGGTTCGGATGCCAACGTCTACCCGCCGATGAGCACCCAGCTCGAAGCCCAGGGTATCGAGCTGCAGCAGGGCTATTTGCCCGAACACCTGGAGCCGGCGCCGGATCTGGTGGTGATCGGCAACGCCCTGTCGCGTGGTAACCCGGCGGTGGAATACGTGCTGAACAAGGGCCTGCCCTACACCAGCGGCCCGCAGTGGCTGGCCGACCATGTGCTGCAGGGCCGCTGGGTGATGGCGGTGGCCGGCACCCACGGCAAGACCACCACCAGCAGCATGCTGGCCTGGATTCTCGAACACGCCGGCATGGCGCCGGGCTTCCTGATCGGCGGCGTGCCGCAGAACTTCGCGGTGTCGGCGCGTCTGGGCGACACGCCGTTCTTCGTGGTCGAGGCCGACGAATACGACAGCGCCTTCTTCGATAAGCGCTCCAAGTTCGTCCACTATCGGCCGCGCACGGCAATCCTCAATAACCTGGAATTCGACCACGCCGATATCTTCCCGGACCTCGCGGCCATCGAACGCCAGTTCCACCATCTGGTGCGCATCATTCCCGGCGAGGGCCTGGTCATCCATCCCACCACCGAGCAGGCCATCGAACGCGTGCTGGGCATGGGCTGCTGGACGCCGGTGCAGACTACCGGCACCGGTGGCGACTGGCAGGCGCGCCTGCTGGCCGAGGATGGTTCGCACTTCGAGGTGCTGTTCCAGGGCCAGTCGCAGGGCGAGGTGAACTGGACGCTGACCGGTCGCCACAACGTCGACAACGCCCTGGCCGCGCTGGCTGCGGCGCGGCATGTCGGGGTGGTCGGCGCGCTGGGCACCGAGGCGCTGAGCCAGTTCCAGAGCGTCAAGCGGCGCATGGAAAAGGTCGCCGAGGTGAACGGCGTAACGATCTACGACGACTTCGCCCACCACCCGACCGCCATCGCCACCACCCTGGACGGCCTGCGCAAGCAGGTCGGCGATGCGCCGATCGTGGCGATCATCGAGCCGCGCTCCAATTCCATGAAGCTCGGCGCGCACCGCGACGGCCTGCCGGAATCCGTGGCCCAGGCCGACCAAGTGATCTGGTACGCGCCGGCGAACCTCGGCTGGGACCTGGGCGCCACGGCGGCCGCCTGCCCGGTGCCGGCGGTGGTCTGCGATTCGCTGGACGCGATCATCGCCCGGGTGAAATCCCAGGTCGCGCCCGGTACCCAGGTGGTGATCATGAGCAACGGCGGCTTCGGCGGCCTGCACGGCAAGCTGGCCGAGGCGCTGGCGGAGTAGCGTGAACCCGGTGGGAGCGGACTAGTCCGCTCCCACATCAGTACACCGACCTGCAGGGCGGTCATGGCCGCCACAAACCCAACGAGGAAGGAATCATGACCGGCCCGCAACGCATCACCCTGGCGATGACCGGCGCTTCCGGCGCCCAGTACGGCCTGCGCCTGCTCGACTGCCTGGTGCAGGAAGAGCGCGAGGTGCACTTCCTGATCTCCAAGGCCGCGCAACTGGTGCTGGCCACCGAGACCGACGTGGTGCTGCCGGCCAAGCCGCAGGCCATGCAGGCCTTTCTCACCGAATACACCGGCGCCGCGCCGGGGCAGATCCGCGTCTATGGCAAGGAAGACTGGATGGCCCCGGTGGCCTCCGGTTCCGGCGCGCCGGCAGCGATGGTGGTGGTGCCGTGCAGCACCGGCACCCTGTCGGCGATCGCTACCGGCGCCTGCAACAACCTGATCGAACGCGCCGCCGACGTGGCCCTCAAGGAGCGCCGGCAACTGATCCTGGTGCCGCGCGAGGCACCGTATTCCAGCATCCATCTGGAGAACATGCTCCGGCTGTCGAACATGGGCGTTACCATCCTGCCGGCCTCGCCGGGCTTCTATCACCAGCCGCAGAGCATCGAAGACCTGGTGGACTTCGTGGTGGCGCGCATCCTCAACTGCCTGGGCATTCCCCAGGACCTGCTGCAGCGCTGGGGCGAGCATCATCTGGTCAGCGAGGATTGACCTGGGTCGGCACCGCCCGCTGAGGCAACATCGATAACCCGGACACGAGCCATACAGGGAGCCGAGTAGTGAAACAACAGGCGCAATTCCACATGGGCTATTGGCTGCTGGCCATTTTTGCCTTCATGGGCATCCAGTATCTGCTGGCGATGCAGCAGCAGGTGGCGACCATCCCCTACAGCGAGTTCGAGGAGCATCTCAAGGCCGGACGCATCGACTCCCTCGCCGTTACCGACAGCCGCATTGAGGGCGCCCTCAAGTCGCCGCTGGCCGGTGGTCAGCGCCAGTTCATCACCAATCGCGTCGAGCCCCAGCTGGCCGAACACCTGGCCCAGTACCCGGTGCATTTTGCCGGCAAGGTGGAAAGCACCTTCCTGCGCGACCTGGCCGGCTGGGTGATTCCGGCGCTGCTGTTCTTCGGCATCTGGCTGTTCCTGCTCAAGCGCATCGGCGGCGGCATGGGCGGCAGCAGCATGATGCAAATCGGCAAGAGCAAGGCCAAGGTCTACGTCGAGACCGACATCAAGGTCAGCTTCGCCGACGTGGCCGGGGTGGACGAGGCCAAGGACGAGTTGCAGGAAATCATCGATTTCCTGCGCGATCCCGAAACCTACGGCCGGCTCGGTGGGCGGCTGCCCAAGGGCGTGCTGCTGGTCGGCCCGCCCGGCACCGGCAAGACCTTGCTGGCCCGTGCGCTGGCCGGCGAGGCTGGCGTGCCGTTCTTCTCGATTTCCGGTTCGGAGTTCGTCGAGATGTTCGTCGGCGTCGGCGCCGCGCGGGTCCGTGACCTGTTCGAGCAGGCACGCGCCAAGGCGCCGGCGATCATTTTCATCGACGAACTGGACGCCCTTGGTCGCGCCCGTGGCGCCGGGCCGCTGGGTGGCGGCCACGACGAGAAGGAACAGACCCTCAACCAGTTGCTGGTCGAACTGGACGGTTTCGACACTTCCAGCGGTCTGGTGTTGCTGGCCGCCACCAACCGCCCGGAAATTCTCGACCCGGCGCTGCTGCGTGCCGGGCGCTTCGACCGCCAGGTGCTGGTCGACCGTCCCGACAAGGTCGGCCGTGTGCAGATCCTCGGCGTGCACCTGAAGAAGTCGCGGCTGGCGCCGGAGGTCGATCCGCAGGTGATCGCCGAACTGACCCCCGGCTTCACTGGCGCCGACCTGGCCAACCTGGTCAACGAGGCCACCCTGCTGGCCACCCGGCGCAAGGCCGCCGCGGTGGAAATGCAGGATTTCAACTCGGCCATCGAGCGCATCATCGCCGGGCTGGAAAAACGCAACCGCCTGCTCAACCCCCGGGAGCGCGAGGTGGTGGCCTTCCACGAGATGGGCCACGCGCTGGTGGCCATGGCGCTGCCGGGCATGGATCCGGTGCACAAGGTGTCGATCATCCCGCGCGGCATGGGCGCGCTGGGCTATACCATCCAACGGCCGATTGAAGACCGCTTCCTGATGACCCGCGAAGAGCTGGAACACAAGATGTCCGTGCTGCTCGGCGGTCGCGCCGCCGAATGGCTGGTGTTCGCGCAACTGTCCACCGGCGCGGCGGACGATCTGGTCAAGGCCACCGACATCGCCCGCGCCATGGTCACCCGCTACGGCATGTCCGAGCGCCTCGGCCACCTGGCGCTGGAAAGCGAACCCAATCCCTATCTTGGCAACGAGCTGTACGGCATGCGCCCGCGCCGCGAATACGCGGAAAGCACCGCCACAGCCATCGACGAAGAAGTGCGAGTGCTGGTGCAGGCGGCATTCGAGCGAAGCCTGGAGCTGCTCAAGGCGCGCCGCGAACCGCTGGAACGCAGCGCACGGCGCCTGCTGGAACAGGAAACCCTCAGCGGCGAGGAATTGCAGACGCTGGTGGGGTAGGGCGGACAGCCCGAAAAGCTCGCGGACGAGTCCGCTCCCACGGCGCAGTACAGACCCTGTGGGAGCGAATTCATTCGCGAGCTTCTGGTATCCGTCGGCCGGGATAAACCCGGCCCTACAAATTCTGAGGTGGCCAGTAACTCTGTGGGGCCGGCTTTATGCCGGCCAACGGAGTTGAAGACGGCGCCTTGATGTCGTTCCCACCGCCGTCGGCCGGGATAAACCCGGCCCTACAAATTGTGAGGCGGCCGGTACCTCTGTGGGGCCGGCTTTATGCCGGCCAACGGAGTTGAAAGCCGTGCCTTGGTGTCGTTCCCGCCACCATTGGCCGGGGTAAACCCGGCCCTACAAATTCTGAGGCGGCCGGTACCTCTGTGGGGCCGGCTTTATGCCGGCCAACGGAGTTGAAGGCAGTATCAGGCGCTCACGCCCACCACTTCCCCCGTGGCGTCGGCCAGGCCGTACTTGCCCTTGGCGTCGCGCACCACGCGGCCGATGGCGGTCTGCGGGTCGTGGGTGAACACCAGGCGGCCGTTGTTGAGCAGCATGCGCTCGAGGAGCATTTCCTTTTCCTCGATCAGACCTTCCGGGAAGCGGTCGTAGCCCATGGTGATCGGCAGGTGCACCCAGGGTGCGCCGGGGATCAGGTCGCCGGGGTAGAGCACCGGGCCGTCGGGCATAGCGATCTCCGGCAGCATCTGCCCGGGGGTGTGGCCATCGCTCCAGTGCAGGCGCCAGCCTTCGCCGAGCTGCGCGCAGTGGGGGGCTTCGTCGATCAGTTCCAGGCGGCCGCTGTTTTCCAGCAATGCCAGCAAGTCGGGGATGTACGAGGCGCGATCACGCGAATGCGGGTGCTGGGCGCGTTTCCATTGGCGCTTGCCGACCAGGAAGCGCGCCTTGGGGAACAGCAGGCGCGCCGGCTGGCCTTCTTCCCAGGCGGCGAGCAGGCCGCCGGCGTGGTCGAAGTGCAGGTGGGTCAGCACCACCAGATCGATGTCTTCATGGCTCAGGCCGACCGCCGCCAGGTTGTCGAGCAGCACATGGCGGTCTTCCTGCACGCCGAAGCGCTGCTTGAGTTCGGGCGTAAAGAAGGCACCGATGCCGGATTCGACCAGGATATTGCGCCCGGGCTCCTGCACGAGCAGGGCGCGGCAACCCAGGTCGATACGGTTCTGTGCGTCGGGTTGCATCCAGCGCTCCCAGAGCGCCTTGGGCGCGTTGCCGAACATGGCGCCGCCATCGAGCTTCTGGCTGTTGCCCGGCAGGGTGGTCAGGGTTCGCATCGGTTGTTCTCCTGGCCGGCCGCCACCCACAGGGCGGCGGCGGAATAAAAAAGCGCGACACCAAAAGCGAGGGGTTGCGTCGCGCAAGTGACTGAATGGTGGTGCTTTGTCGGCGATCCAACCATCAGCCTTTGGTCGCGAACCCGCTGTCTTCGAGTCCGAACAGAGGATCGCTGCCGGCGCGGATGCTCGCTTCCAGCGTCAGGGTGCGCGGCAGCAGACGACGAAAGTAGAACTCGGCGGTGGCCAGCTTGCCGGCGTAGAACTCCGGCTCGTCGGCCAGGCGCTGTGCGGCCAGCTGCGCCATGCGCGCCCACAGCCAGGCGTAGGCGGTGTAGCCGAGCAGGTGCAGGTATTCCACGGCAGCGGCGCCGACGGCGCGCGGATCGCTGGCGGCCTGTTCCAGCAGCCAGTCGCTGACATCTTCCAGACGCTGTACGGCGTCGTGCAGCTCGGCGGCGTAGGGCGCGTCGGGCTGCCCGGCGAAGGCGCGAATCTGCGCGGTGAACTGGCGCAGCGCGGCGCCGCCGTCGGCCACCACCTTGCGGCCGAGCAGGTCCAGCGCCTGGATGCCGTTGGTGCCTTCGTAGATCTGCGCGATGCGCACATCGCGCACCAGTTGTTCCTGACCCCATTCGCGGATGTAGCCGTGGCCGCCGAACACCTGCTGGCCATGGATGCAGCTGTCCAGTCCGCTGTCGGTAAAGAACGCCTTGGCCACCGGCGTGAGCAGTGCCACCTGGGCGGCGGCGCGGGCGCGTTCCTCGGTGTCGTCGCTGAACTTGCTGAGGTCCAGCTGCTCGCCGACGTGGCCGGCGAAGGCGCGGCCGCCCTCGGTCATGGCCTTCATGCTCAGCAGCATGCGGCGCACGTCCGGGTGAGCGATGATCGGGTCGGCCGGGCTGGCGGCCGGTGCGCCGGCGCCGCGTCCCTGCAGACGCTCGAGGGCGTAGCGCGCGGCGTTCTGGTAGGAGGCTTCGGCGCAGCCGATGCCCTGGATACCGATGGACAGGCGCTCGTAATTCATCATGGTGAACATCGCCGCCAGGCCCTTGTTGGCCTCGCCGACCAGCCAGCCGGTGGCGCTGTCGAAGTTCATCACGCAGGTCGCCGAGGCCTTGATGCCCATCTTGTGTTCGATGGAGCCGCAGTGCACCGGGTTGCGCGCGCCCAGGCTGCCGTCGTCGTTGACCAGCAGCTTGGGCACCAGGAATAGCGAGATGCCCTTCGGCCCGGCGGGGGCGTCGGGCAGGCGCGCCAATACCAGGTGGATGATGTTCTCGGTGAGATCCTGTTCGCCGCCGGTGATGAAGATCTTGCTGCCGCTGATGGCGTAGGAGCCGTCGCCCTGCGGCTCGGCGCGGGTGCGGATCAGGCCCAGGTCACTGCCGGCGTGGGCTTCGGTCAGGCACATGGAGCCGGCCCAGCGGCCTTCGTAGAGCGGCGGCAGGTAGCGGGCCTTGAGGTCCTCGCTGGCGTGGGCGTCGATGGCCAGGCAGGCGCCGGAGGTCAGCGTCGAATACAGCGCGAAGCTGGAATTCGCCGCGTAGAGCATTTCTTCCACCTGTACGGCGAGCGTCTTGGGCATGCCCATGCCGCCCCAGGCTGGATTGCCGGACAGCCCCACCCAGCCGCCTTCGATGTAGGTGGCGTAGGCGTCGCGAAAGCCGCTCGGCGTGGATACCTGACGATCCTGCCACTGCGCGCCTTCTTCGTCGCCGCTGCGGTTGAGCGGTGCGATCAACTGGCCGCAGACCTTGGCGGCCTCTTCGAGAATGGCGTCGGCGGTGTCAGGGTCCACGGTTTCCGCCAGGGCGGGCAGGCGGGCCCAGAGGCTGGGCGCCTGCAACAGTTCGTGCAGGACGAAGCGCATGTCGCGCAGCGGGGCGGCGTAGTCGGTCATCAGGGAATCCTCGATGGACGCCGCAGGTGCGAGCCTGCGGCGTCAGGGAATAAAACGGGGCCGGCGCGGTCAGGCACCGGCCCAAGGGTCAGTCGGCCTTGGGAGCGGGAGCGCTCTGATCAGGGGAGCCGCTGACAGAATCCTTGCTGCTGGCGAATTTCAGCAGGTGGGTGCGCTCCACCAGGATGTACAGCACCGCGCCGGCGGCCAGGCCCCAGCCCGCGCCGTAGACGGCGAGCACCACGCCCATGGTGCCGGCGATGCCGCGCTCGGTGTTGTTGCCCAGTTGTTCGAAGCCGACCATCAGGCAGATGTAGCCGGTGAGGATCAGCGTCAGCGACAGGGCGATCGGCAGCACCGGCTGGAAGAAGCTCACCAGCGGCAGCATGAACAGGGCGAGGAAGCCGGTGATCCAGAAGGTGCCGGCGCCGCTGTAGATGGAATCCATCGCCTTGCGGCCGTACTTGTAGCGCTCGGCCATGGTCGCGGCCACGGCAGTCCACAGCGGACCGGCCAGGCCCGGGTAGGGCGCGAAGAAGGCATGCAGGGCGTTGCGGATGGCAGTCACCAGATGGACGCGGTCGACGTTGTTGTCGATCTTCTCGTCGGTGCGCAGCTCATCGGCGCGCTGCATCAGCGACTGGCCGACGATGATGTCGCCGAAGGCGATCACGTAGGCAATGATCGCGGTTGGCACGGCCAGTAGGAACACCTGGGCATCCGGGAAGCCGACGGTGAACGGCAGGTAGTTCCACATCTCGCCGAAGGCCGGCGCGGTGATGCCCCACTTCACGTCCGGCATGTCGTACTCGCCGACGGCGATGCCGATGAAGATGGCCACCAGCATGCCCGGCACCATGCCGTAGTTGACGATCTTGCGGGCGAACGGCACGCGCTCGGTGAGGCCCTTGAAGGACACCGAGAACATCAGGTACAGACAGATCAGACTGCCCAGCACCAGCGAGATCGGCGTGTTGGCCAGACGGCCGCCGGCGTCGATTTCACCGATCAGCGCGGCGATACCGGCGCCAATGATGATGCCGCCCTTCATGGAGTTGGGGATCAGCCGCACCAGCACACTGCCCAGCCGGGTGATGCCCAGGAACAGGAAGATCACGAACACCAGGAACTGCAGGGCGAACAGCGCGCGGATGGCTTCCGGGCCGGGCTCGAAGTTGCCGAGGAACAGCAGCACCACCGGAATACCGGGAGTGATCCAGCCCGGCACCAGCGGTACGCCGAGCAGCGCCGGCAGCATGAAGCCGACGCCGCAGACCACCACGTAGGCCAGCGCCACGTCATAGGGCAGGCCGAGGAATTTCATCAGCAGCGGGATCATGCCCAGGCTGACCACGAACATGATCAGCGCCTGGAGCATCTCCGCGGTTTCCCAGCGGTAATGGACGAAGGGCAGGCGAATCTTGAACGGGCCGAAGGCCCAGAACGGCTGCTCGGCGCCGTCCTTGCGATGAATCATTTGCATGCGGAATCTCCGTCGGCCAGGCGGGTGCGCGGCCGTCTTGTTGTTGTTGTGGAACGGCTGAAACGGGGCGGTCGAACGACCGCCCGGGTACGCGCTACAGGGCCTTGGCCATGTCGCGCAGTACGTACTTCTGGATCTTCCCGGTGCTGGTCTTGGGCAGCTGGGCGAAGACCACGGTTTTCGGCACCTTGAACGCCGCCAGGTGTTCGCGGCAGAAGTTCATGATGTCCTGTTCGCTGACCTCATGGCCGGTCTTGAGGGTGATGAAGGCGCAGGGCGTCTCGCCCCATTTCTCGTCCGGGCGGGCCACCACGGCGGCTTCCAGCACATCCGGGTGGCGGTAGAGCACGCCCTCGACCTCGATGGTGGAGATGTTCTCGCCGCCGGAAATGATGATGTCCTTCAGGCGGTCCTTGATCTCCACGTAGCCGTCCGGGTGGCAGACGGCCAGGTCGCCGGTGTGGAACCAGCCGCCATGGAAGGATTCCTGGGTGGCGGTGGGGTTCTTCAGGTAGCCCTTCATCACGGTGTTGCCGCGCATGAAGATCTCGCCGACGGTTTCGCCGTCGCGCGGCACCGGCTGCAGGGTGGTGGAGTCGGCGACCATCACGCCTTCCAGGGTCGGATAGCGCACGCCCTGGCGTGACTTGAGCTGGGCACGCTCATCCAGCGGCAGCGTGTCCCATTCGCCATGCCAGGCACAGACGGTGACCGGGCCGTAGACTTCGGTCAGGCCGTAGACGTGGGTGACCTTCAGCCCCAGCTCTTCCACCGCGCCGATCACCTTGGCCGGAGGCGCGGCGCCCGCCACGCAGGCATGCACCGGATGTTCGATGCCGGCGCGG
>DATJDB010000312.1:0-25669 GCA_035497635.1 Pseudomonas sp.
TAGCCGGCCCGCAGGCCCTCCTCCACCAGGCGCCGCACATCGCCGGCTTCCCAGGTCAGGCGCACCGCCAGATCCCAACCGTCAGCACGGCGCGCCTCAACCGCCTCGCGCACCGCCTCGTTCTGTGCCTGCTTGCCGTGCAGAATCAACCACGCCCGCCGGTCCATGCCTGCCTCCTCTTTCCATGCCGTGATGC
Source organism: Pseudomonas sp. (assembly GCA_035497635.1). Classification (GTDB taxonomy): domain Bacteria; phylum Pseudomonadota; class Gammaproteobacteria; order Pseudomonadales; family Pseudomonadaceae; genus Serpens. The sequence goes on from DATJDB010000312.1 coordinate 197, forward strand.
ATTGGAAAACGCAGAGTGCGGGATGGTTCGGAGCAGCACGGACCTGCAGGGACGACTGCAGGAGCGACTTCAGTCGCGAGCTTTTGGGGGTGCCCGACTAGCGGCCAGCCAGGCCGAACCTGTACGAAAAGCATCGCGGCTGAAGCCGCTCCAATTACACCAACAGCCAGGGCCGGGCGCTAGCCGAGCAGTTCGCTGAAGGGGATGAAGCGCACCGGCGCGCCCTCGGCGAACGAACGCTCTTCGCGCACTTCGACCAGCCCATCGGCCCAGGCGGCGCTGCGCAGTACGCCGGAGCTCTGGTTCGGGTGCGGCACGGCACGCCCCTGCTCCAAGCGGGCGCGCAGGTACTCGCGACGTTTGCCGGCGCGTTCCCAGGCAAACCCCGCCGGAACATCGAAGCCCAACGGCTCGACGGCTTCGACGCCCAGGCGGCGTAACAGGTACGGCCGCGCCAGCAGACCGAAGGTCACCAACGTCGAGGCCGGATTGCCCGGCAGGCCGAGCACCGGCACACCTTGATAATGCCCGCAGGTCAGCGGCTTACCGGGCTTGATGGCCAGCTTCCACAACGCCAGTTCGCCAGCCTCGCGCAATACCTGGCCCAGAAAATCCGCCTCGCCGACCGACACGCCGCCGGTGGATAGGATCAGGTCCACGTCACCCAGCCCGGCCAGCGCTGCCCGCGTGGCTTGCAGATCGTCGGCCAGCACACCGGCGTCGTGGACGTCGCAGCCCAGGCGCGCCAGCCAGCCGGCCAATAGACGACGGTTGCTGTTGAAAATCTGTCCCGGACCCAGCGTCTGGCCGGGCTCGACCAGTTCGTCGCCGGTGGACAGCAGCGCCACACGCGGGCGGCGGCGCACCTCCAACGCAGCGACACCCAGGCTGGCCGCCAGACCCAGTTCGATCGGGCCGAGCCGCGTACCGGCGGTCAGCAGCGTCTCGCCAATTCGAGCTTCCTGACCGCGCGGCCGGATATTGCGCCCCGGGCGCAGCGCTTCAAGAAAGCGCACCCGGCCATCCGCCAGCACCTCGGTGTTCTCTTGCATTTCCACGCAGTCGGCGCCCTCCGGCAGCGGCGCACCGGTGAAGATGCGTGCGCAACTGCCGGACTGCAACGGCTGCGGCGCGCCGCCGGCGAAGATGCGCTGGCTGACCGGCAGCGGCTCGCCCTGCCAGTCGGACAGGCGCAGGGCATAGCCGTCCATGGCGCTGTTGTCCCAGGGCGGCAGATCCAGACCGGCCAGCAGCGGCGTCGCCAGCACCCGGCCATCGGCGTGTGCCAGCGCTACGCATTCGCTAACGACAATCGGCGCCTGTGCGGCCCAATCCAGCAATTGCTGCTGGGCCTGTTCGACGCTGAGAAGGCTCATCCCCGGCTCTCGCAGGCCGCCGCTTTGGCCAGATGCGGGACGAAGTTGCACGGGCGGTGGCTGGCATCCAGTTGCTGGGCGAGGATGCCGTCCCAGGCGGTGCGGCAGGCGTTGGTGGAGCCCGGCAGGCAGCACACCAGGGTGCCGTTGGCCAGCCCGGCCAGCGCCCGCGACTGGATGGTGGAGGTGCCGATATCGGTATAGGAGATCTGCCGGAACAGCTCACCAAAGCCATCGACCTGCTTGTCCAGCAGGCAGGTGACGGCTTCCGGCGTGCTGTCACGCGCGGTAAAACCGGTGCCGCCGGTGATCAGCACCACCTGCACCGAGTCATCGGCAATCCAGGCGGCTACCAGCGCGCGGATGTGGTAGAGGTCGTCCTTGAGCAGCACCCGATCGGCCAGCCGGTGACCGGCTTCGGTCAGGCGTTCGACCAGCAGTTGCCCGGAACTGTCGGTCTGCAGGGTACGGGTGTCGCTGACGGCCAGGATGGCGATGTTCAGCGGAGCGAAGGGAACGGCAGCCTTGTGGGACATGGGAGATCCTGTTGAGGGTTCGCAATGCCGGTGTTATATCACAGGCCTTCTGCCACCCGTTCCAGGAGCCCGCCGTGCCCATGTCCCCCTTGCTCGAACCCTGCTCCGTGCTGCTGCTGGCCGGTGGACGCGGCCAGCGCATGGGCGGGCGCGACAAGGGACTGCTGCCCTGGCGTGATCGGCCGATGATCGCCTGGCTGCACGATGTCGTTCGCCCGCTCACCGATGATCTGATCATTTCCTGCAACCGCAACGCCGAGCGCTATCGCCCCTGCGCCGACCGCCTGGTGTCAGACGCGGAGGCGGACTTTCCCGGTCCGCTGGCCGGCATCCGCGCCGGCCTGGCGGTGGCGCGACATCCCTGGCTGCTGGTGCTCCCCTGTGATGCACCCAACGTGGACAGCGCCCTGCTGACGAGCATGCGGCACGCCGCCCTGCCCGGCCGGCCGCTGCTGCTGCGCCAGGGGACGCAGTGGCAACCGCTGTTTTGCCTGCTGCCGACCAGTGTGCAACCCGAACTGGAACGCGCCTGGAGGGAAGGCCAGCGCAGCCCGCGACATATCCTCACGGCCTTGAATGCCGTAGCGCTGGATTGCACCGAGGACGATCCCCGCCTGGCCAACATCAACAGCCCGGATTTGCTGGAATAGGGCCAGGCTGGCCGCGCTGGGCAACCGGCGACAAACCGCCTGCATGCCCGCCCCGCAAAAAAAATTCGCCTAACCCCTTGTGCATCAAAAGTTTTTCGGTAGAATGCGCGCCATCCAAACGGAGCGTAGCGCAGCTTGGTAGCGCGTCTCGTTCGGGACGAGAAGGTCGCTGGTTCGAATCCAGTCGCTCCGACCAAATCCCCGCAAAACCCCGCCTCACGGCGGGGTTTTGGCATTTCCAGAATCTGTTTCCAGCACCCTGACGATACGCCGGAAAACAGTCATCAAGTCGTCAAATTTCCCGAGCATTCTGGCAGGCGTTCACCGAACGCTGAAACAGCCAGATCCGGCAAACCCTGATAGCCCGGCTAAGCTGATCTCTCGACAGCTCGGCGGGATCACCCATAGCAGTTCCGGCCCATTAATTGCTTGATATTCGGCACGGAACCATCGCCCACCGCTATCGCTCCCATGCAGGCGCCCCTTTTTCAGGGCGCCACCCGAGCGAACCGGGCGGCCCAAGACAAAAAAAGGAAGATACATGAGCAACTATTCGCACACTCAGAACGCCATCAGCGCCCTGCGCACAGCATTCGCCCCGCTGCATTGCTACATCGTGGCCCCTGGCCGCAAAGGCAACTTCAGCTTCACCCTGGTCGACCAGCACGGCGTAGCACGCCACAGCGAACGTCTGTACCCGGAGCATTACCAGGGCGAACGCCTGCAACAGGTCATCGACCGCGCACGACACAAGACCCTGTAATACGCCGTTTTTTCCGGCAGGCCCGCTTGCCGAGCGCGTGGGAGCGCTAAGGGTGATCGCAGCATCACCGCAGTCCGGATCGGGCTGAAGCCGCTCCCACACCCGCCGCGCCGCTTTTGACTACCCCATCCCTTTGCATCAGTGCAGCCCGCGCAATCCCATCGGCACGCTGATCTCGGCCACTGCTTCCCAGGGGCCATCCGGTTGCGCGGAACAGCGCCAGCCAGCCTCCCAGCGGTAATAGAGCCGCTCGCGGTAATAGAGCTGCCGACCTGTCACCACATAAACGCCCAGACGCGCATCCCAGCGTGCCTCCACATGCGGAGGCGGCGCATAGCGCGGGTGAGTGCTGCTTTCCGGCGGCGGGGGAATGTCCGGCCGCGACGGCACCGGGGTGATCACCGGGCGCGACGGCTCGGGCACCGGCGCCGGCCGCGACTCCGGCCAGGGCTGTGGCGTCTGCCGGGGACCCGGCAGTTGGTAGATATCAGTGGCGCAACCACTCAGCAGCAGACTGCCGAGCAGCAGCAGCCGGCCTGCGGCACGCTGCATGTCTACTCCTGTGGGCCGGTTGCAACCAGCGGTCAGCGCTTCTCGGGCTGATCGATGCGCAGGGTCTGAACTTGCTCGTCCGCGCTGCTGACTGCGCCGCTGCGACCGATCCATTCACCGACCGTGGCATTGCCGCTGCGCGACACGCGCGCCACCAGCTCGATCTGCGGGAAGTTCGACAAGCGTAGCTGCTCCATCATGGCGTCGGCGTCGCTGAGCAGCACCTCGGCCGGCAGGTCCGCTACCGTCAGGCGCTTGACCGCCAGCGGCATCGCCTCGCCGGCGGCCGGGCGGGCGAAGATAAACACGCTGTCTTCGGGCCGCACCTGGGCCGCTACGTCCGGCGCCAGCTCGACGCGTACACGCACCTGTGCCGGCGCCACTGCGACGGAAGCGACGGGTGCGTCTTCGCCCAGCATCTCGCGGGCACGCTGAATACCTTGCTGGATGGCCACGCGATTGGGGTCCTGGGGATCCAGGCCATTCATCAGGAATTCCCAATGCTGAATGGCGTCGCGGTAGCGGCCACCCTCGAACGCGACGATGCCCAGCAGTCCACGACTGGTGACTTCGCCCGGATCGCTCTGCAGCGCCTCCTCGGTGAGGCCCTGAATCTGCGCGTTCCACTGCTGGCCATTGGCGAAGTACAGCGCCTGCGCCCACTGGCCGAGCAGCGAAGGATCGCGACCGGCGAGCGCCACAGTGCGCTCGAAGGCGCCGGCGGCCTCGGCGGGGCGCTCCATGGTCATGTAGCCACGGGCCAGGAAGTACCAACCTTCCACGCCATCGGGCTGTGCCTTCACCGCCTGTTCCAGGCGCACGACCATTTCTTCCATGGAGGCTGGCTGATGATCGAACTGACGGGCCAGTTCCAGCTTGTCGCTGGAACCCCAGTACAGGTAGGCCGCCAAGCCCAGCACCGGCACCAGCACGGCGGCGGCGATCGGCACGGCGCGACCCAGGTTGCCGTGGCGCTGCGTGGTGCCCTCGGTATCCACCAGCAGCTCGCGAGCGGCCTCGGCCTTGCCGGCGGCCAGCTGTTCGGCGGTCAGGGTGCCGGCGGTGTGCTGGGTTTCCAGCTCAAGCACGCGTTCCTCGTAGAGCGCCACGTTGAGGGCGGTGCGGTCTTCCTCGGCCTGGGCGCGCTGACCGCGCAGCACCGGAACCAGGATGAACGCCAGGGCGGCCAGCAACAGCAGGCCGGCGACAAGCCAGAGATCGATCATGGGTCTTTCTTATCCAGCAAGTGGGAAAGGCGCTCCTGCTCCTCGGCGGACAGCAGGGCATTCTGCGGGGCGTTTTCGACCCGGCGACGACGTACCACGATAACTATCAGGGCCAGCAGACCGCCGCCCAGCAGCGCCCACGGGCCGTACCAGAGCAGTAGGGTGCGTAGCTCGACCGGCGGGTTGTAGCGCACGAAGTCGCCGTAGCGGTCGACCAGGTGATCGACGATCTGCTCGTCGCCCTGGCCGTCTTCCAGCATGCGGAAGATCTCGCGACGCAGGTCCATGGCGATGGGCGCGTCGGAGTCGGCGATGTTCTGGTTCTGGCACTTCGGGCAGCGCAGCTCGTTGGTCAACTGGCGAAAGCGCTGACGCTCCGCCTCGTTGGAAAACTCGTAGGTATCGATGGCGGCCTGGGCGAAACCGCCCAGGGCCAGGCTGCAGAAAACGGCGGCTAACAGGCGTTTCATTGATCCAGCAACTCCTGATAGAGCGGCGCCAGCTGTTGGCGCCAGACGCGCTCGTCAATGGCTCCGACGAACTTGTGGCGAATGATGCCGTCCTTGTCGATCAGGAAGGTTTCCGGCGCGCCATAGACACCCAGGTTGAAGCCTAGGCTGCCCTGCGGGTCCTCGACGTTCAGGCGGTAGGGGTTGCCCAGTTCCTTCAGCCAGCGACGCGCGGCCTCACCGTTGTCCTTGTAGTTGATGCCGTACACCGCCACGCCCTGCTCCGCCAGGCGGTTGAGCATCTCGTGTTCGGCGCGGCAGGTGGGGCACCAGGTAGCCCACACGTTGACCAGCGCCGGTTCGCCCGGAATGAAATCAGCGGTGCCCAGGGTACGCGTCGGCTCCTCCAGGGACGGCAGTTCGAAGCCGGGCAGCGGCTTGCCGATCATGGTCGTGCCAATGTCGCGCGGGTCGAGGAACAGCCCCTTGTAGAGAAAGCCGGCAACCACCAGGAAGATCACCAGGGGTATCAGCAGCAGTGCGCGTTTCATGCCGGTTGTGCTCCAGAGATGCCCAGCGCCTCGCGGACGCGGGTCTTGACCTTGATGCGATAGCGACGGTCGAGCGTCGACAGTACACCGCCGAAGCCCATCAGCAGGCCGCCCAGCCAGATCCAGCGCACGTACGGTTTGACATGCAGGCGCACGGCCCAGGCGCCGTCTTCCAGCGGCTCGCCCAGCGCGACGTACAGATCGCGGAAAAGGCCCGGATCGATGCCGGCTTCGGTCATCGGCATCATCTGCACTGTGTACAGACGCTTCTCCGGATGCAGCACGGCGATTTCCTTGCCTTCGGCCAGCACGCGAATGGTGGCGCGGTCGGAGGTGTAGTTGGGGCCTTCATGGTGCTTGGCGCCCTCGAACACGAATTGGTAACCGCCCAGCTCCTGCATGTCGCCCGGCGCCATGCGCAGGTCGCGCTCGGCGTTCTGCTGGGTGGACAGCACGATGCCGATGGCGCACACGGCGACACCCAGGTGGCCGAGTTGCATGCCCCAGTAACTGCGGGTCATGCGCGGAATGCCCTTGAGCAGGCCGGTGTGGCGGGTCTTGTCGAGCAAGTCGCGCACGCCGCTGAGCACCACCCAGGCGGACAGGCTGCAGACCGCCAGCACCGCCCAATGGAAGTCGCCGAGCAACACGGAGGCCAGGCCGCCGAGCACGGCACTGGCGATCAGCACCGGCAGCAGCATGCCAGCCAGCCACTTGCCGGGCGTGTCCTTCCAGCGCACCAGCACACCAACACCCATGGCAGCCATGAGGATGCCCATCAGCGGCAGGAACAGCGCGTTGAAGTACGGCGGGCCGACCGACAGCTTGGCGCCGGAAATCGCATCCAGCAGCAGTGGATAAAGGGTGCCGAGCAGAATCATCGAGCACGCCACCACCAGGATCAGGTTGTTGGCCAGCAGCAGGGTTTCACGCGACCAGAGGGCGAAGCCGACCTTGCTCTTGACCACCGGCGCGCGCAGGGCGAACAGGGTCAGCGAGGCGCCGACCACTATGAGCAGGAAGGCCAGGATGAAGGTGCCGCGCGCGGGGTCGGCGGCGAAGGCATGCACCGAGGTCAGCACGCCGGAACGCACCAGGAAGGTACCCAGCAGGCTCAGCGAGAAGGCAGCGATGGCCAGCAGCACGGTCCAGCTCTTGAACACGCCGCGCTTTTCGGTGACCGCCAGCGAATGGATCAACGCGGTGCCGACCAGCCAGGGCATGAAGGAGGCGTTTTCGACCGGGTCCCAGAACCACCAGCCGCCCCAGCCCAGTTCGTAGTAGGCCCACCAGGAGCCGAGGATGATGCCGACGCCCAGGCTGGCCCAGGCCACCAGCGTCCAGGGACGCGACCAGCGCGCCCAGGCGGCGTCCAGACGACCACCGAGCAGCGCGGCGATGGCGAAGGCGAAGGCCACCGAGAAGCCCACATAGCCCATGTAGAGCATCGGCGGGTGCACGACCAGGCCGAAGTCCTGCAGCAGCGGATTGAGGTCGCGGCCATCGGCAGGCACTTGCGGCAGCAGGCGCTCGAAGGGGTTGGAGGTGACGATCAGGAACAGCAGGAAGCCGATGCTGATGATGCCCATCACCGCCAGTACGCGGGCGAGCATTTCCTCCGGCAGCTGGCGCGACAGCACCGCCACGGCGAAGGTCCAGCCACCGAGGATCATCGCCCAGAGCAGCAGCGAACCTTCGTGGGCACCCCACACGGCGCTGAACTTGTAATACCAGGGCAGCGCGCTGTTGGAGTTGTGCGCCACGTAGGCGACCGAGAAATCATCCACCAGGAACGCATAGGTCAGGCAGGCGAAGGACAGCAGCAGGAAGGCGAACTGTCCCCAGGCGGCCGGACGGGCCAGGCCCATCCACAAGCGGTCGCCGCGCCAGGCGCCGATCAGTGGCAGGGTCCCCTGCACCAGCGCCAGGCACAGGGCCAGGACCAGGGCCAGATGGCCGATTTCGGGAATCATTGCGCGTTCTCCGCCTTCGCCTGGATCGCCTTGTCCATCGCCTGGGCGACTTCCGGCGGCATGTAGTTTTCGTCGTGCTTGGCCAGCACTTCGTCGGCGACCAGCACGTTCTCTTCGTTCAGGCGACCCAGGGCAACGATGCCCTGTCCTTCACGGAACAGGTCGGGAAGGATGCCCTGGTAGCGCATGCGCACATCGGACGCGCCGTCATGCACCACGAACTCCACCAGCAGCGAATCGGCGGAACGGGTGAGCGAGCCTTCCTTGACCATGCCACCGGCACGGATGCGCACGCCTTCCGGCACTTCGCCGTTGGCGATCTGCGTGGGGGTGTAGAACAGGTTGATGTTCTGCTGCAGCGCCGAAAGGGCCAGGCCGACGGCCGCGCCCACTCCGACGAGCAGGGCGAGGATGATGTACAGACGTTTCTTGCGGACCGGATTCACTTCATTTCCTCCCGGCGCAGACGGCGCGCCTCATCTTGCAGGTAACGCCGGCGCCCGAGCAGCGGCAGAGCGATGTTGATCAGCACCACCAGCAGGCCGGCGCCATAGCTGGTCCAGACATACACGCCATGGTTACCCATGGCGAGGAATTCGGAGAAGGATGCAAAGTTCACGGACGACCCTCCACCTGGGCGCGCAGCTCGGTCTTCACCCAGCTGGTACGCGCTTCGCGCTTGAGAATTTCCAGGCGCATGCGCATCAGCAGCACGGCGCCCAGGAAGCAATAGAAACCGATGACCATCACCAGCAGCGGCATCCACATTTCCGGCGGCATGGCCGGCTTTTCGGTGATGGTGAAGGTGGCGGGCTGGTGCAAGGTGTTCCACCACTCCACCGAGTACTTGATGATCGGGATGTTGACCACGCCGACGATGGCCAGCACCGCGCAGGCCTTGGCGGCGCTGTCGCGATTGCTGATCGCATTGCCCAGGGAAATGATGCCGAAGTACAGGAACAGCAGGATCAGCATGGCGGTCAGCCGCGCGTCCCACACCCACCAGGCGCCCCAGGTCGGCTTGCCCCACACCGCGCCGGTGAGCAGCGCCAGGAAGGTCATCCAGGCACCGATCGGCGCGGCCTGTTGCAGGGCCACGTCGGCCAGCTTCATCTTCCACACCAGACCGACCACACCGGCCACGGCCAGCATCACGTAGATCGACTGGGCGAGGATCGCCGTCGGCACATGCAGGTAGATGATCCGGAAACTGTTGCCCTGCTGGTAGTCCTGCGGCGCGAAGGCAAGCCCCCAGACACTGCCGGCCAGCAACAGGACGACCGCCGCGCCCAGCAGCCAGGGCAGCCAGCGACCACTGATTTCGTAGAACCACTTGGGCGAACCCAGCTTGTGAAACCATGTCCAGTTCATTGCAACTCTCTTCATGTCGCGGAGCCGGAGTGCCGCTCCGCATGCCTTCGTGCGCCGGCGAGCCGGCGTGTTCATGCCTATTCGCCGACGCTGATCTTCAATCCCGCCGCAATGGCGAAGGGTGTCAGGGTCACCGCCAGGGCGGTCAGGGTGGCCAGCCACAACAGGTGGCCGGTGGTGGGCAATCCTTGCAGGTCCGCCTGCAGCGCCCCACTGCCGAGAATCAGCACCGGGATGTACAGCGGCAGAATCAGTAGCGCCAGCAGTAATCCGCCGCGCTTGAGGCCCACGGTCAGCGCCGCACCGACCGCGCCGAGCAGGCTGAGCACCGGCGTGCCGAGCAGCAGCGAGAGCAGCAGAACCGGCAGACAGCGCGGCGGCAGGCCGAGCATCAACGCCAGCAGCGGCGACAGCAGCACCAGCGCCAGGCCGGTAAATAACCAATGAGCAAGCACCTTGGCCAGCACCAGTAGCGCCAGCGGCTGCGGCGAAACGACCCACTGCTCCAGCGAGCCGTCCTCGAAATCGCTGCGGAACAGGCCGTCCAGTGAGAGCAGCACCGCGAGCAGCGCGGCGACCCATACCAGCCCGGGCGACAACGTCTGCAACAGCTGGCTTTCCGGCCCCACCGCCAGCGGGAACAGGGCGATGACGATGGCGAAAAATACCAGCGGGTTGGCCAGCTCGGCCGGGCGGCGAAACAACAGGCGGCTTTCGCGGGCCAGCAACAGGGCAAAGACACTACTCATGCGGCGCGCTGCCCCAGATCCAGTTGGCGATAGCCGGACGGCGTATTTTCCAGCGTGTGGTGGGTGGTCAGCACCACCATGCCGCCACGCTCGCAATGCTCGGCCAGATGCGCTTCCAGCTGGGCCACGCCCTGCTTGTCCAGGGCGGTGAAGGGTTCATCCAGAATCCACAGCGGCGGCGCATCCAGATACAGCCGCGCCAGGGCCACACGGCGCTGCTGGCCGGCGGACAGCCGATGGCTGGGCACATCCTCGAAACCGCGCAGGCCGACGGCGGCCAGCGCCTGCCAGATCGCCTGGCGCTCGGCCGGCTGATGCAGGGCACACAGCCAGGCGAGGTTTTCTTCGGGAGTCAGCAGGCCCTTGATGCCGGCGGCGTGGCCGATCCACAGCAGGTTGCGGGCCATCTCGTCACGGCGCGCCGCCAGCGGCTCGCCGTCCAGGTGCACTTCACCGGCGGTCGGCTGCATCAGGCCGCAGAGCAGACGCAGCAAACTGGTCTTGCCGCTGCCGTTGGGGCCGACGACCTGCAGCATGTCGCCCGGCAGCAATTGCAGGTCCAGGGCTTCGAACAGCAGCCGCCAGTCACGCTCGCAAGTCAACGCAACGGCTTCGAGGAATGGACGGCTCACCACATGCGTATCCCATTCAGTATGCAATCAGGGCCAGACGGATCGCCGCAGGAAATCGACGATCCGTCTTAAGTCGGACCAATGGCAGCCGCTATCTAATGATGGGCGCCCCGGGCGATGGCTCGGCATTATACATAGGCGTCCTGACGATCAAGACGGGTAATTACGACAGGTTGTAAAGGCGTTCCTTTTTAATGAGCGAGATCAATTTTGCTTTCCCGCCCGCCCTGCCCGGCGCCGCCAGCAGCACGGGCGCGCCTGCCCCCCACACCCTGCGGACACTGACCTCGCTGGAGAACCTGCTCAGCCCGGGTCAGCAGGTCCAGGCGCAGGTACTCAGCCGTCTGGAGACGACTCAGGGTCAGCAGCTCAGCCTGCGCCTGATCCTCGCCGACGGGCGCAGCATCACGTTCGATGCCTTGGCCGCCCGGCAGCCGGAACTGGCCAGCGGCACGCGCCTGCAGCTCACCGCACTGTCCGACAACCGCCTGCTGATCGAGACCCAACCGGGCGCGACCCGGCCGCAGACCCGCCTCGACCTGCCCGCCGGCAGCCTGTTGCAGGCGCGGGTACTGTCCAGCACGCCGTCAGGCAATTTGCAGCAGATCGTCGCGCAGTTGCCGGACGGCCGTCAGTTGCTGCTGGAAAGCGCGCGGCCGCTGCCGGTCGGCAGCCTGATCAACGCAAGGGTGTTGAATGATCGCAGCCTGCAGTTCATCGGGCCGGACGCCCGCGTTCAGCAACTCGACCTGCTGCAGCAACTGGCCGGGCAGTTCGCCCGCCAGTCGCCACTGTCCGCGCTGTTCACCGCATTGCGTGCGCTACAGGGCCAGCCCCTGCCGCCCCCGCTGCAGGCCAGTGTGGAGCGCCTGCTGAACAGCCAGCCCAGCGCTGCACAGCTTAGCGACCCTCGCCAGCTGGCGGCCATTCTGCGTAACGCCGGCATCGGCCTGGAAAGCCGCCTGGCAACCGCACAGGCCGGCGCACTGGACAACGACCTGAAGGCCAACCTGCTGCGCCTGCTCGGCCAATTGTCGAACTTCAATCCCAGCACCGCGCTGCAGACCCCGGCCGGCAGCCTGCTGCTGGCCACGTTGCCGACCCTGGCCCGCCAGGTGCTCGGTGCGCTCGGCCAGCGCCCCGAGCGCCAGCCCGGACTGAACTTCCCCCTGCCCTCACAACGTGTGGAAGGTTTGGAAAATCCGAGCCTGCAACTGCTGCTCAAGCTGGCCGCCGGGGCGGTGGCCCGCGTGCAGAGCCATCAGCTGGCCAGCCTGGCGCAGGCGGCCAGCGCGGACGGCCAGCCGGCCACCGTGCTGCAAATGGAAATTCCGGTGCGCGAGCTGCCCGCGCCGGTGCAACTGCGCCTGCGTGGCGAAGACGAGGCACCCGGCAAGCGCAACGGCCGGCAACGCGCGCGGCAATGGAAGATCGACCTGGTGTTCGATATGGAACCGCTCGGCCCGCTGCAGGTGCAGGCACAACTGTGCCGCAACCAGTTCAGTGGCCAGCTGTGGGCCGAGCGCCCGGCCACCGCCGACCTGATCAGCCGCGAGCTGGGCGAACTGCGTCGCGCGCTCGGCGAGGCGGGACTGGACATCGGCGAGCTGGATTGCCATCGCGGCGCACCGCCGGCCGCGCCGGCGGCGTCCCTGGAAACCCACTGGATTCACGTGACCGCATGAACGAACCACGCGCCATCGCCCTGCGCTACGACGGCCAGAACGCCCCGACCCTGGTGGCCAAGGGCGATGAGGAAATCGCCCAGGCCATTCTCGACCTGGCCCGGGAATACGAGGTGCCGATCTACGAGAACGCCGAGCTGCTGCGCCTGCTGGCCGGACTGGAGGTGGGTGAGGAGATCCCCGAGGCGCTGTACCGCAGCGTGGCGGCGATCATTGCCTTTGCCTGGTACCTGAAGGGCAAGTCGCCCGAGGGCTTCGCCGGGCGGGACGACAACCCGCCGGACGAGGACTGAGCGGCGCGGCGGCGCCTCAGTTGGCGGGCGGTACGGCGTCGCGGGCCTTGTGCAGCTTGCTGACCAGCTCCGCTTCGCCCTTGGTCAGGCCGCAGGACTGGGTGAGGTCGTCGACACTCGCGCCCAGAGTGACCAGGCGCGAAGCCTGCAGATAGGAAATCATCGTCGGATCGCTCTGTTCCAGCTTGCTCAGCCGGTCCGGCAGCGGCGCGGCCAGTTGCTGCAGCGTTTCGAGCTCGCCACCCATCTTCACGCACACGCCGATGTAGGTATCCACCCGGCGCGTCAGCTCATGCATGCTCTGGTCACGCCTGAGGTGCCGCTCGGCATGCTGCCTGAACTGAAATTCCATGCTCTTGTTCAGGCGTTGCAGGCGCGCGGCCAGCCAGACGCAGGTGATCACCAGCCCCAGGCAGACCGTCGTCAGTGCGATCAGGGCGATTAAATATCCCATTCAGTAGTTCTCGAGTTCCGACCACTCTTCTTCGGACATCATCTTGTCCAGCTCGACCAGGATCAGCAGCTCGCCGTTCTTATTGCACACACCCTGGATGAACTTGGCGGATTCGTCGTTACCGACGTTCGGCGCCGTTTCGACTTCCGACTGACGGAGATAGACCACTTCGGCCACGCTGTCCACCAGGATGCCGACCACCTGCTTGTCCGCCTCGATGATGACGATGCGGGTGTTGTCGGTGACTTCCGCCGAGTCCAGGCCGAAGCGTTGGCGGGTGTCGATCACCGTCACCACGTTGCCGCGCAGGTTGATGATGCCCAGCACATAGCTCGGCGCACCGGGTACCGGCGCGATTTCGCTGTAGCGCAGCACTTCCTGCACCTGCATCACGTTGATGCCGTAGGTTTCGTTGTCCAGGCGGAAGGTCACCCACTGCAGCATCGGATCGTCGGAGCTTTGCGCTGTCGAATTCTTCATTGTCCACCTCGTCGTCGAGCGCCCGGGCCCGCCCTGGCGCGTATCCGTTCTGCCCGCCGTGGCGGGCGCCAATTCAATGGGCGCGCTTGAGCGCGCCGCTTTCGATCAGTTCGGCCAGTGCCGCCACATCGAGCAGCGCACACATGTGTTCGATCACCGTGCCGGCCAGCCAGGGGCGCTGAGTGCGCAGGCTGCGCCACTTGATCTGGTCCGGGTGCAGGTGAATGGAACGGTCCACCTTGTGTACCGCCAGCCCCCAGTCGAAACCCTGGATGGTGATGACGAACGACAGGTTATCGCGAAAATCATCGCGATAGCGTTCTGGCATCACCCAGCGCGCTGTATCAATCACCTTGATGTTGCCGGTGTGGGTCTTGAGCATGCCGAGGAACCAGTCCGGCTGACCGAACAGCGGCGTCAGAGTCTGGCCTTCCAGCGTGTGGATGGTGCCCAGGCAGACCAGCGGCACCGCCAGGGTCAGGCCGGCCACATCGAACAGCAGGCACTCGAAGCGTTGCTCGCCCCATTCGGGACGCCCGGACACCACCTTGGGCGGCAACGGCGGCACCGCCGCCGGCGGCTCGACCTGCGGCGCCTCGATCACCGGAGCGCGGGCCAGCACGCTGGGCATCAGCACGGCGGGAGCGCTCTGTACCGCCGGCTCGCGCAGCACCGGACGGGTGGACCGCGCGATAGGCGCGGGGGCGACTTCGATCGGCGCGGGGGTTTCCTCAACCCACGCGAGCGGTTCTTCGACCGGCGCGGCGGCGACCTCGACCGGCTGACGCGCCGGCGGCATCGGCATTGGCGGAGTCAGCGGCGCGGCGGGCGCAGCCAGCGCCGCAGGCGCCTGCTCCAGTGGCGCGGACTCCACCACGGGAAACGGCTCACGCTCGGCCACGGGAGCGGCCGCCTCCTCGGCCATGGGCATCATGATGGAGACCGCCACCGATACCGAGACGGGCGTGGGCTCGTTGGTCACCTCGATTACCGGAGCGGGCGCCGGGGTCGGCTCGGCCAGCGCCGTACGGATCGGCGCGGCCGCTTCGTCCACCGGAGTCCCGACCAGCTTGATGTCGGTCAGCTTGATGGTTGGCAGCACCAACGGGCGCGGCTCCAGCACCAGCGGCTCGTGCGCCATCGAACGCGCGGCCGGGGCAGTCGCGCGCTCGGGCGTCGGCGTGCGGGGGGCTGCGGCGGCGGGTGTCGATTGCGGGCGCGGAGACGCCTCGGCCGGTGTCGGCTGATCGGGGTTCGCCTCTAGCAGCAAATCGTCCAGATAGGACTGCAAGGCTTGCTGCGGTCCGATCCGGTGGGCGTCCTGGGTGCTCATGTCCTGCATCCGTCAATCTATCCTCTGAATAGCTATCGGCCGACAGGGGCGACAGCTTGATAGCACTTCGTCACGCGGGCTGGCCGGGATGGCGGGCCAGCACAGACTTGAGCAGGGCCCGATAGGCGATCACGCCACGGCAGCCGGGATCGAACTGCGAGGGCACCAGGCCAGCACGGCTGGCATCACGCAGCCGTCCATCGGTGGGGATGTAGGCCGGCCAGATGGTTTCCTTGTGACGGTCGCGCAACAGCTTGAGGGTGGACAGCGACGCCTGCGAACGACGGTCGAACAGGGTCGGCACGATCAGGTAGGGCAGCGCCTGGCGGCGTGAGCGGTTGATCATGGTCAGGGTGTGCACCATGCGCTCCAGCCCCTGCACGGCGAGGAATTCGGTCTGTACCGGCACGATCAATTGCTGGCAGGCGGCCAGCGCATTGACCATCAGCACGCCGAGCAACGGCGGGCTGTCGATCAGCACGTGGTCAAAGTCGTTCCACAGCTGCGCCAGCGCCTTGGAAATCACCAGGCCCAGGCCGCTCTGCCCGGGCGTCTGGCGCTCCAGGGTGGCCAGCGCGGTGCTGGCCGGCAGCAGGGCGATGCGCGGATGGCTGGTCTTCTGCAGCAGCTGGATCGGCAGGCCGTCGGGTACCTGGCCGCCGTGCTGGAACAACTCGAAGCCGGTGCGTTCGAGGTTGTCGGGGTTGTAGCCGAAATAGCTGGTCATCGAGCCATGCGGGTCGAGGTCAACGATCAGTACCCGCTTGCCGACATCGGCCAGCAGGCCGGCCAGGGCCACGCTCGTGGTGGTTTTGCCGACCCCGCCCTTCTGATTGGCTACTGCCCAGATTTTCATCAACTGCTCCTTCTTGTCCACGACTCAGCGCGGACCACTACCGACGGTCAATGCCGGCGTTTTGACAGCACCTTCTTTCCGGGCGTCAGTGTGCGCCGCAATTGCAGTTTGCGTGCCAGTGAGCGCTTGGCGATTTTCCACGCGGGTATCGCCGCTGCGCCGGGTTTCCAGGAAACGCGAAACCACCAGCACCACGCGGCGGTTTCTGGCCCGCCCTTCAGCGCTGGCGTTGTCGGCCACCGGGTGATATTCGCCGTAACCCACGGCGGCCAGGCGCCCGGGCTTCACGCCGTCCATGCTTAGCATGCGCACGATGCTGGCCGCGCGCGCGGCGGACAATTCCCAGTTGGTGGGGTACAGCGGCGTGCTGATCGGCTGGTTGTCGGTGAAACCCTCAACCTGCACCGGATTGTCGAAGGGCGCCAGAATCCTGGCGACCTTCTCGATGATGTCGAAGGCATGGTTATTGGGAATGGCATCGCCACTCGGAAACAACAGGCTCGACTTGAGTTCGATCTCCACCCAGGACTCGGTGCCCCGCACGATCAGCTGACCCTCGGCGATCAGCCCGGCGAAGGCCTGCTCGATGTTGCGGGTGATCTGCGCCAGCGGGTCGCCGTCTTCCATGGGCATGGGGCCGCCGTCGTCTTCCATGCTGGCGTCGTAATCGCGGGTGCGCGCGCGCTCCTGTCCGACCGGAATCGGTCGGATCGATTTCTCGTTCTGGTTGAAGATGCCGACCAGCGCATCGGCCAGCACCTTGTACTTGCCCTCGTTGATCGACGAGGTGGCGTACATGACCACGAAGAAGGCGAACATCAGGGTCATGAAGTCGGCGAAGGACACCAGCCAGCGGTCGTTGCTGGGCTCGTCGTCTTGCTGGCGGCTACGGCGTAGGCGCATATCAGACCAGAAAGCCTTTCAGCTTGTGCTCGATCGAGCGCGGGTTCTCGCCCTCGGCGATGGACAGCACGCCCTCGATGAGCATTTCGCGGTAGCGGGTCTGCACTCGCACCAGGGCCTTGAGCTTGTGGGCCAGCGGCAGCAGCAGCAGGTTGGCGAAACCCACGCCGTAGATGGTGGCGACGAAGGCCACGGCGATGCCGGTGCCCAGCTGCGAAGGATCGGTGAGGTTGCCCATCACCTGGATCAGGCCGAGTACCGCGCCGATGATGCCAATGGTCGGCGAATAGCCGCCCATGGCCTCGTAGACCTTGGCCGCCTGCAGGTCGCGCTCCTCCTGGCTATACATGTCCACTTCCAGGATGGTGCGAATGTTCTCCGTCTCCACGCCGTCGGCCAGCAGTTGCATGGCCTTGCGCGCGTAGGGGTCGGGCTCGCGTTCGGCCATCGGTTCCAGGCCGAGCAGCCCCTCCTTGCGCGCCACCAGACTCCAGCGGGTGACCTTCTCGATGCCCTCCTCCAGACGGACCGCCGGCGGAAAGAAGATCCAGTGCGCCACTGCCGCAGCCCGCTTGAGCGTATTCAGCGGGGTTTGCAGCAGGCAGGCCGCCAGCGTGCCGCCGACCACGATCAGCGCGGCCGGTGCGTTGAGCAATACGGCCAGGCTGCCGCCTTCCAGGAAGTTGCCACCCAGGATGGCGATGAACGCCAGCAGAATGCCGATCAGGCTCAGGACATCCATTACTGGCAGGCCTCACCCAGGTGACGTCCGATCTCGTCCAGGTCGTAGATGCCATCGGCCAGGTTGGCCTTGGCCACGGCCATGGGCATGCCGTAGATCACGCTGCTGGCCTCGTCCTGCGCCCACACCTGGCTGCCGGCCTGCTTGAGCATGCGCGCGCCTTCGCGGCCGTCGGCACCCATGCCAGTCAGCACCACGGCCAGTACCTTGTCACCGTAGGCCTTGGCCGCCGAGCCGAAGGTCACGTCGACGCAGGGCTTGTAGTTCAGGCGGTCGTCGCCGGGCAGGATCTTCACCACGCCGCGTCCGTCGACCATCATCTGCTTGCCGCCGGGCGCCAGCAGGGCCAGGCCCGGGCGCAGCAGGTCGCCGTCCACGGCTTCCTTGACGTTGATCTTGCACAGCTTGTCCAGGCGCTCGGCGAAGGCGCCGGTGAAAGCCGCCGGCATGTGCTGGATGAGTACCAGCGGCGCCGGGAAACTGGCCGGCAACTGGGTGAGCACTCGCTGCAGCGCCACCGGGCCGCCGGTCGAGGTGCCGATGGCCACCAGCTTGTAGGCCTTGCGCTTGGGCGCCGGGAAACGCTCGGCGGCGGCCGGCGACGCGCCGGCAGGCGCCGTGTCGCGCAGCGCACGCCGTGCGGCGGGAGCGGCTGCGGGCGAAGCGGTCAGCGCCGGCCCGCGCCGGTTGCTGCGCGCAATGGTCAGCACCTTCTCGCAGAGCAGCGCCTTGACCTTGTCGATGTTGCGCGAGATGTCCTCGAAATTCTTCGGCAGGTAATCCACCGCGCCGGCATCCAGGGCGTCCAGGGTCACCCGGGCGCCTTCGTGGGTCAGCGAGGAGAACATCAGCACCGGCGTCGGACACCGACGCATGATTTCGCGCACTGCGGTGATGCCGTTCATCAACGGCATCTCGTAATCCATGGTGATGACATCGGGCTTGAGGGCCAGCGTCTTGTCGATCGCCTCCTGGCCGTTATTCGCCGTGCCCACCACCTCGATCTGGGGATTGGAGCCCAGGATTTCCGTCAGCCTGCGCCGGAAGAATCCCGAGTCGTCCACCACCAGGACTTTAATCGCCATAACTACTCCTAAACCGACCGGCCCCGCAGGGCCGATCGGGCATCAACCACGCCGCGCATAATGTTTGAGCATGCTGGGCACATCGAGAATCAGCGCGATACTGCCGTCGCTGGTAATGCTGGCGCCCGCCAGACCCGGGGTACCCTGCAGCATCTTGCCCAGCGGCTTGATGACCACTTCCTCCTGGCCCACCAGTTGGTCGACGACGAAGCCGATCTGCTGGTTGCCGATGGCGATGATCACCACGTGTCCTTCGGTCGGCACCGCGTCGCGGCAGCCCGGCACCAGCCATTGTTTGAGGTAGAACAGCGGCAGGGCCTTGTCGCGGACGATGATTGCCTCCTGGCCGTCCACCACGTTGGTGCGCGACAGATCCAGGTGGAAGATTTCGCGGACGTTGACCAGCGGGAAGGCGAACGCCTGATCGTCGAGCATGACCATCAGCGTCGGCATGATCGCCAGGGTCAGCGGCACCTTGATGACCACGCGCGAGCCCTTGCCGGGCGTGGAATCGACGAACACCGTGCCGTTGAGCTGGGCGATGCGGGTTTTCACCACGTCCATGCCCACACCGCGACCGGACACGTCGGAAATTTCCGTCTTGGTGGAGAAGCCCGGCGCAAAAATCAGGTTGTAGCACTCGAGGTCGCTCAGGCGCTCGGCGGCATCCTTGTCGAGCATGCCCTTCTCCACCGCCTTGGCGCGCAGGATGTTGGCATCCATGCCCTTGCCGTCGTCGGTGATCAGCAACAGGATGTGGTCGCCTTCCTGCTCGGCGGACAGCACCACCTTGCCGGTGCGCGGCTTGCCGGCGGCTTCGCGCTCGTCGGGCATTTCGATGCCGTGGTCCACCGCGTTGCGCACCAGGTGCACCAGTGGATCGGCCAGGGCCTCGACGAGGTTCTTGTCGAGGTCGGTTTCCTCGCCCACCAGCTCCAGGTTGATTTCCTTCTTGAGCTGACGCGACAGGTCGCGGACCTGGCGCGGGAAGCGGCCGAAGACCTTCTTGATCGGCTGCATGCGGGTCTTCATCACCGAGGTCTGCAGATCGCCGGTGACCACGTCGAGACTGGAAACGGCCTTGCCCAGCTCCTCGTCGCCACTGTTCAGACCCAGGCGCACCAGGCGGTTACGCACCAGCACCAGTTCGCCGACCATGTTCATTATTTCGTCCAGCCGCGCGGTGTCCACACGCACGGTGGTTTCCGATTCCGCGGCGGGCTTGGCCGCAGGCGCGGCGGCGGGCTTGGCGGCGGCCGCTGCGCGGGCCGGCGCAGGTGCCGGTGCCGGTGCCGGCTGGGGCTGGGGCGCCGGCGTGACGGGCTTGGGCGGCTCGCTGACCACCTGCTCGGGCTTGAACTGGCCCTTGCCGTGCAACTGATCGAGCAGCGCCTCGAATTCGTCGTCGCTGATGTCGTCGCCGCCCTTGGCCGGGCTCGGCGCCGGCTCCTCGGCCGGCGTGGACAGCGTGTCGGGCTTGAACTGCCCCTTGCCGTGCAACTGGTCGAGCAGGTTCTCGAATTCGGCGTCGGTGATTTCGTCGCCGGTGCCTTCGTCTTGCGCCGCCGGGCCGTCGATGGCCAGCAGCAGGCTTTCAAACTCGGCGTCGGTCAGATCCTGGTCCTTGCCCGCCGCCACGGACGCAGGCGGCGCGGCGACCGGCGCCGGCGCAACGGGTGCGGCGGGAACGACTGGCGCAGCGGTCGAATCAGCCAGGCGATGCAGCGCCTCCAGCAGCTCCGGACCGGCCGGAGTCAGCTCGCGGCCCTCGCGCACCTCGGCGAACATGCCGTTGATGGCGTCCAGCCCCTGCAGCACCACGTCCATCAGCTCGGCGTCGACCAGGCGTACGCCCTTGCGCAGCATGTCGAAGACGTTTTCCGCGCTGTGGCAGCATTCCACCAGTTCGTTCAGTTGCAGGAATCCCGCGCCGCCCTTGACGGTGTGGAAGCCACGGAAGATCGCATTGAGCAGATCCGTATCATCCGGACGGCTTTCCAATTCCACCAGCTGTTCGGACAACTGTTCGAGAATCTCGCCGGCTTCTACCAGGAAATCCTGAAGGATCTCATCATCGGCATCGACGCCCATTACGTGCCCCTTAAAACCCTAGACTGGAAAGCAGATCGTCAACGTCGTCCTGATTGCTGACGACATCTTCCCGTTTATCGGCATTGATCTGCGGACCTTCACCCTGCGAGGGTTGTTTCTGTTGATCGAGCTCGGCCCGCAGCAGGGCATGGTCGTGCTGGATACCCGCGAAATTGTCGACCTGGCTGGCCATGGTCATCAGTTCGACCAGGTCGCGCTCGACCTCGGTGACCAGGTTGGTGACCCGTTTGATGACCTGGCCGGTCAGGTCCTGGTAGTCCTGCGCCAGCATGATCTCGTTCAGCTGGGTGCCGACCTTCTGGCTTTCCTGCTCGCTGCGCACGAAGAACTGCTCGACCTGCTTCACCAGTTGGCGAAAGCCTTCGGCGTCCATTTCGCGACGCATGAAGCGCTGCCAGTCGGCGCGCAGCATGCGCGCGTCATCGTTCAAGCGACTCATGACCGGCGCGGTGGCCTCGACCAGGTCCATGGTCCGGTTGGCCGCATTTTCGGTCATCGACACGACGTAGTTCAGGCGCTCGGTGGCATCGGCGATTTCCGACATTTCCCGCGCTTCGGGGAAATTCGGGTCGATGTGAAAGCTGACGATCGCGGTGTGCAGCTTGCGTGTCAGTCGCCCCACGGCCTGGTACAGGCCGCGGTCGCGGACCTTGTTCAGCTCGTTGATGATCTGCACGGCGTCGCCGAAATCGCGCTGTTCAAGGCTGCGAATCAGTTCCCGCGCATTGTCCATCAGGCTCGCTTCGAGCTCGCCCCTTGGATCTGTTTGCTGCTCCATCATGCCCCCAAGGTGCTGCTCAACCGCCGACGCGTTCGAAGATCTTCTCGATCTTGTCCTTCAGTCCCTGCGCGGTGAACGGCTTGACCACATAGCCGTTAACACCGGCCTGGGCCGCCTCGATGATCTGGTCGCGCTTGGCTTCGGCGGTCACCATCAGCACCGGCAGGTTCTTCAGGCGCTCATCGGCGCGCACCGCGCGCAGCAGGTCGATGCCGTTCATGCCCGGCATGTTCCAGTCGGTAACCAGGAAATCGAAGTTGCCGCTCTGCAGCATCGGCAGCGCGGTAAGGCCGTCGTCGGCTTCGGTGGTGTTGGTGAAGCCCAGGTCACGGAGCAGATTCTTGATGATCCGCCTCATCGTCGAAAAGTCGTCAACGATGAGAATTTTCATGTTTTTGTCCAACGGTCGACCTCCATACAGTCCCCAAAACGCTGCCGGGTCATCCTGGCCGCGTCCCCATTCTTTTCCGAAAACCGGCGCGCCCGGTCAGCGCGCCCGCCACTCACACAGACGGGCCCGCAAACGGGCGGCGCACTGGCTGTGCAACTGACTGACACGAGATTCGCTGACCCCCAATACCTCACCGATTTCCTTGAGATTCAGTTCTTCGTCGTAATACAGCGACAACACCAGACGTTCGCGTTCCGGCAGGTTGGCGATCGCCTCGCTCAGCGCATGCTGAAAGCGCAGTTCTTCGTGTTCGCGCGACGGACTCGGGTGGGAATGCTCGGCATCCTCCAGCGCACCGCCCCCCTCGCCCTCCTGCAGCAGGTCATCGAAGCTGAACAGGCGACTGCCCAGGGTGTCGTTGAGAATCGCGTAATAGTCTTCGAGGCTTAACTGGAGTTCGGCCGCAACCTCGTGATCTTTAGCGTCGCGCCCGGTTCTGGCCTCGACCTGGCGAACGGCGTCGCTGACCATGCGGCTGTTGCGGTGCACCGAACGCGGTGCCCAGTCGCCCTTGCGCACCTCGTCGAGCATGGCGCCGCGGATGCGAATGCCGGCATAGGTCTCGAAGCTGGCGCCCTTGCCCGAGTCGTATTTCTTTGCCGCTTCCAGCAGGCCGATCATGCCGGCCTGCATCAGATCCTCGACCTGCACACTGGCCGGCAGCCTGCCGAGCAGGTGGTAGGCGATCCGCTTGACCAGCGGCGCGTAGCGCTCGATCAGCTGGTACTGGGAATCCCGGGACTGGGCATGGCTGTACATGTGCACGGGTGAAGTCATGCGGAGGAACCTGTAGTGGGCCTGTTCACCAGACGCTCGACGAAAAACTCCAGGTGGCCACGCGGATTGGCCGGCAGCGGCCAGCTGTCCACTTTCTGGGCGATCACGCGGTAGGCCTGCGCGCACTTGGAGCGCGGGTAGGCCTCGTACACGGCACGTTGCTTCTGCACGGACTTGCGCACCAGCTCGTCGGCGGGCACCGAGCCGACATACTGCAGCGCCACGTCGAGGAAGCGCTCGGTGACCTTGGTCAGCTTGGCGTACAGGTTGCGACCTTCCTCGGGGGCATGCGTCATGTTGGCCAGCACGCGGAAGCGGCTCAGGCCGTAGTCGCGATTGAGCAGCTTGATCAGGGCGTAGGCGTCGGTGATCGAGGTGGGCTCGTCGGTGACCACCAGCAGCACTTCCTGGGCGGCGCGCACGAAGCTGGTCACGGCGTCGCCGATGCCGGCGGCGGTGTCGATGATCAGCACGTCGATGCTTTCGCTGATGTCGCTGAACGCCTGGATCAGACCGGCATGCTGCTGGCTGGTCAGGCGCACCATGCTGGCCGCGCCCGACGAGGCCGGCACGATACGGATACCGCCCGGTCCCGGGATGATGACGTCGCGCAGCTCGCACTGCCCGTCGATCACGTCGGCCAGGTTGCGCTTGGGCGTCAGCCCCAGCATCACGTCGACATTGGCCAGGCCAAGGTCGGCGTCCAGCAGCATCACCCGGCGACCGATGTCGGCCAGGGCCAGCGCCAGGTTGACCGAGACGCTGGTCTTCCCAACACCGCCCTTGCCGCCGGTTACGGCGATCACCTGTACGGGGTGCAAGCTACCCATGTTCTCTCCACTGATTCGCCAGTCTGGCTCGCCCCACGATTCGCGTTCCGGCTTGCCAACCGCTACCCCTGATTCTTAACCGACGCGGCGCGCGGTTGTGTTGTTGTAGAGACCGGCAAACATGTCGGCCATCAGATCCTCGCTGGGATCTTCGGACATCTGCAGACGCACCGCCCGGCTCACCAACTGATGGCTGCGCGGCGTGTGCAGGTCGTCGGGAATGCGCGGCCCGTCGGCCAGATAGACGAGCGGCAGCTTCTGGCTGACCAGCACGCCAAGGATTTCGCCCAGGCTCAGGGCCTCGTCCAGCTTGGTGATCACGCACCCGGCCAGGCCGCAGCGACTGTAGCTTTGATAGGTGGCACGCATCACCTGTTCCTGGCTGGTGGCCGCCAGCACCAGATAATTGCGCACCTTCAGATCACTGGCGGCCAGCGCGTCGAGCTGCTGGCGCAGCGCCGGATCGGCGGTCGGCAACCCAGCGGTGTCGATCAGCACCAGTTTTTTCTTTTCCAGCGACTCGAGGGCTTCAAGCAGCGACTCGCCCGGTTCGACCTGGGTGACCGGCACGTTGAGAATCTTGCCCAGGGTCTTGAGCTGTTCCTGAGCGCCGATGCGGTAGCCGTCCATGCTCACCAGCGCGATGTTCTTGGCGCCGTGCTTGAGTACATAGCGGGCGGCCATCTTGGCCAGGGTGGTGGTCTTGCCCATGCCAGCCGGGCCGACCAGGGCGATCACCCCGCCGACGTCCAGCGGCTCGCGCTCGGGCACGATCAGGCTGCGCGCCAGATGGGCGAGCACGATGCGCCAGGCGCGGCGCTGATCGGTTTCGTCGTTGATCTGGTCCATCAACTGCTTGGAGACATCCACCGGCAGGCCAATGCGCTGCATGCGCCGCCAGAGGTTGGCGATCAGCGGCTGATTTTCCTGGATGTTGCCCCAGACCATGGTGCCCAGCTGCATCTCGATCAGCTCGCGCAGACCGGTCAGTTCGCTGCGCACCGCGTCGAGCTTGCCTTCGGTGCTTTCCGGATCACGCAGCGGCGCGGCGGGCGCAGGTGCCCGCTCGGGGGCCGGCTGGGCCTGTTCGCTCTCGCTGCGGATGGCCATTTCCACCTGGGCGGAGGCGATCATTTCCTGGGTCTTGCGCAGCTCGGCTTCCAGCTGCAGGTTGGGTTCGCGCACCAACTCGTTCGGCAACTGATAATTCAGCGCCGCCACCAGTTCCACACCGCCGGCCAGACGACGGTTGCCGATGATGGCGGCATCGGCACCCAGTTCGTCACGCACCAGCTTCATGGCCTGGCGCATGTCGGCGGCGAAGAAGCGTTTGACCTGCATGAACGGGATACCTCAGTTAATTCTGGCCAACGGTGGCGACGATGGTGACTTGCTTGTTGTCCGGCACTTCCTGATAGGACAGCACATGCAGGCTGGGAACAGCCAAGCGTGCAAAGCGGGAAAGCATGGTGCGGACCGGTCCGGCAACCAGCAGGACCACAGGCTTGCCGAGCGCTTCCTGGCGCTGCGCAGCCTCTATCAGCGAGCGCTGCAGCTTCTCCGCCATGCCGGGTTCGAGGAGGAAACCTTCTTCGGCGCCCTGGCCGGCCTTCTGGACGCTGCCAAGCAATATCTGTTCCAGACGGGGGTCCAGCGTAATCACCGGCAGCTCCGGCTCTAGCCCCACAATGCCCTGCACGATGGCGCGGCTCAGCGCGACGCGAACCACCGCCACCAGCGCGCCGGGATCTTGACTCTTGCCCGGTACGCTGGCGATCGCCTCGGCGATGCTGCGGATGTCGCGCACCGAGACCTGTTCCTGCAGCAACGCCTGCAGCACCTTTAGCAGCGTGGACAGCGAAA
>DATJDB010000313.1:0-3426 GCA_035497635.1 Pseudomonas sp.
CGGTCCAGGTGCTGGATCAGCTCGCCTATGCGGGCCTTGGCGCGCGCCAGTTTCGCTTCCAGCTGGCACATGGCCCAGTCGGCATAGGGGTCGTCGGCGGCCGCTGCCTGCCTGAGTTGATTGGTGATCTGGATGTACCCCGCCATGCCGAGGATCGGCCGTGCCCCGAGGCGCGCCGTGCGGCCACGCCAGATCAGTGCCGCATGAAAGGTGTGCAGGGTCAGGCTGATGTTGCTGCGCAAGGCGCCCAGTTCGATCTGAAACGAGTCCACGGTGAGGTCCCCGCGTCGGCGTAGTTGGCCTGATGATGCGCAATGCCCTTGGCCAATACAGCCAGAAAACTGAATGTCGACCGCTCGGTTATTTCGCTTCCGGATCCGGCGGGTTATGCCAGTGGCATAACCGGCAGCGAGTCGGGCAACAGGGATTATTCCGCGGGCGGAACGGATCCGGTCTCGCGTCTGCATCGGCTGTGCTGACGCAGTTCATCCAGGCAGACCTGCACCTGCGCGGATACCGGGTCGCCAGGTTGGCGCTTGGGCTGCGCCGGGCGTTCGGGCGGTGGCGGTTGGCTGGGCGGTTTGGCTGGCAACGCGCTTTCGGGCGCTCCGGCGGCGGCCCACAGCTTGAACTCGCCATGCCGGGCGCGCTGGATCAGCGCGGTCAGGTAGGCCGCGGGCTCGCGGATACCACCGGCCCGGCAGCGGGCAGCGGCCTCGTCCAGCACCGCCTGACGCTGCGCCGGTGGGAGGCTGAGCAGGGCCTGGCTGACCTGCCGCCGTGCGTTGCGGGTGAGCTTCAGGGCGTTCAGTCCCTCGGGGCATAAGCCAAGCGCTGCATCCGCCTGCGCGCGCGGTACTGTACAGGTATTAATGCTTGTATCTGTACGTACTGTACTCGGCGAGTTCGGATTCCGAACTGGGTGGTAAGTCGTTGATTTCAGGCTTGATTCGGATTCCGAACCGGGCGCTGCGTGATTCCGAACCCGGGCGGGCGCGATTCCGAACCGGGCGAAATCCCCGGGTTCGGATTCGTGCGCTG
Source organism: Pseudomonas sp. (assembly GCA_035497635.1). GTDB lineage: Bacteria > Pseudomonadota > Gammaproteobacteria > Pseudomonadales > Pseudomonadaceae > Serpens. The sequence goes on from DATJDB010000313.1 coordinate 1,042, forward strand.
GCATAACGGGGTGTGCTGTCGCGCGTTGATCGGCCCGGTGCGGCCGGCGCGCTCGTTGGGTGGTGATCTGCGAGGGGGCTACGGCGGGATCCTGCTTCAACTCATCAAGCACCCGCTCCGCCACCTGACGCACGGCCTTGGCCGCGTGCACCAGACTGTCCTCGATCAGTTGGGAATAGTGAGGGTCGATCGCCAGGGCCTGGGCCGGGCTCAGCGGTTCGTCGTGCAGCACGTAGAGCGCTTTCTGCCACTGGCCGGTGTGGGCATCGCGCCCCCGGGATACGAGGCTAAGCCAGCGTGTCAGACGCAGCAGGGACAGCACGCGTGCGACGGTTTCCCGCGAAGCGCGCGTGCCGCCGGGAACGCTGGACAGATAATTCCCCAGATCGGCGGAGTGCGGTGGTGCGGCCTCGGATTCGTGGCTCAGCAGACGAATGACCTGCCAGGCATTGCGCTCCAGAGGTGTCAGGCGCCGGTCGAGCAGCAGCGCGCGCGGCACGCGGTCATGGCACGCGCCGCTGTAACGGAAATGGCCATTCCCTTCGCCCTGAATCTCGATGGTGTGGCCCGGGGCGGATCGGCGCGGCTGGTCGACGACCGGCAGGCGGGTGGCGTGCTGAATGATCCGCTTCCAGCGCGCTGCGCTCATTGGCGTTCGCCATGCAGAAACACTTGCTGCCAGACGTGCGCCACGCTGATCTGCTGCTCTTCGGCCAGCAACAGCATGGCTTCAAACTGCTCGGTTGGATCCCGGCTGTGCTCCTTGGGACGCAACTGGAGCCACCTGCGCCAGAGGGCGTGTTGCTGGGCCTCGCTGAGCTGCTGGGGGCGTCCCTTGCGGACCGGGACGTTCAGCAGCCGCCTGCGCAGTGCGGTTTCCGAGTACAGCAGGCCGAAACACTCGTACATGATCGCGCTGCTGGCGCCGAGGCGGATCGCCCGGTTGATCAGCATCTCGAGCTGCTCGTCCCGTTCGCCTTGCACAATGATGCGCCGGAACGTCTGGAGATCGATGCGCACCTGCACCCAGGGCACCGGTGCGTGCGCCAGGCTCGCCAGAATGCCGTAGGGCAGGGTGCGCAGCAGCTCCAGGTCCTCCTCGCTCAGGCCCAGTGCCTTGCAGCGCTCCCGGTTGCCGGCCCGCAGGTCATGCAGAATCTGCAGCAGCATGGCGTTGTTGAGACTGTGGAAGGAGAGACTCATCGGGTACTCCTTTCAGGTGGCAGGCGGGGATTCCAGGTCGATCAGGCGTCGGCTCAGGCGGATCAGGCGAAACAGCTGTGTCAGCAACGCATCCGGCAGACGCGCCAGGCCGATGTCTTCAGCGGGCCGGCCAGGAAGCGGCAGCTGATAGCTGCCCAGCAGCACCTGTCCGAACAACGCGGCCGGCAGATGCTGGCGGTCTTGCCAATCACCCGGATCATGCGCGCGCAGCAGGGCGCCCAGGAGCAACTGCACCGACAGCGCCAGAGGCGTTTCGGCGGGGCTGGGCCGCCAGGCAAAGCCCAGCCCGTAGTCGGTGGGGATGACCGCCTCGGGAATGCCGGCGGCCGTTGCCAGCGCACCGGCCAGGCGGTGTATCTCCCCGCGCAGCAGCGCGGGGCTGTCGAGTTCGGCGCTGATCCGCCATAGGGACGTGTCGTGGGCGAGTCCGGTATCCGCTTCATGAGGGCCGGTCGGCTGATGTAGCGGCTCGATACGGTCTGCGGAGGGCGGCGAGTCGCTGTCCGGTTGCGGTTCCGCTGGGCATTCTGTGGCGATTGGCAGCGCTGGCTCGGTAGCTGCGGTGTTCGTCTGCTCCAGTTGGCTCAGCAAATGCTCGCTCAGCGCCTCGATGGGCGGAATCCCCGCAGTGTCGAATGCCTGCAGGGCGCGTGTCCAGACGTGGCGGAAGTCTTCGCCGGCCTGTGGCTGTTGCGCCCAGAGGCCCTGCGCCTTTCTGCGCAGGGCCAGCAGCCGCGTGATCTGGGGTTTGCCCAGGCCGGCCCGCAAGGCCAAGGGCAGGCCTGGCAGCAGATGTTCGAGGGTTTCCAGCAGGCGGCTGATGTGCGATTGCGAGACGGGATAGCCGCCGGCGGTCAGGCGCCTGGCCAGTTCCTGCTGGCTGAGCGCAGGACCCTCCTGTTCATAGAGGGACTTGAGGCGGTCCACGGCGAAGGCGCGTTCGATGAAGCTGAGCTGGGCATGCAGGTCGTTCTCGGCGAGATGGCCGAGCAGCGCGCTGGATTCATCGGTCCATGGCTTGAACAGGCAGTCGAGGTAAAAGAAGCGCTCGTCGGCGGTTTCCTGCCAGAGCTCGTTGAGGATGGCCAGGCGGGTGTTGCCGCCGTTGCGAACGATGTAGTGGCGTTCCCCGGGGCGCCGGGTAATGGTCGGTGGCTGATC
>DATJDB010000314.1:0-5274 GCA_035497635.1 Pseudomonas sp.
CCTGGTCGCGACCCAGCTTGACGGTGCCCAGCCCCAGTGGCGAAACCATCAGGCCGGTGCTGCCCAGCGGGCGATGCAGGTCATGCAGCTGCTTGAGATCGCTCACGGCAGCAGTTCCTCCCAGACCGGGCGGGCCACCGCCGGGCGCGGCAACGCCGGCAAGGCGGACTGCGCCGACGGCCGAACGCCGTCGCGCTCCAGACTGGCGAATACGCGGTCGGCGAAGTCCGGCGCCAGCGCCAGTTTGGTCGGCCAGCCGACCAGCAGGCGGCCCTGCTCGGCGAGGAAGGCGTTGTCCGGGCGCACCAGGCCGGACTGCGCCGGCTCGGCGCGCGAAACACGCAGCGTGGCCCAACGCAGCGACTGCTGCTCGACCCAGGGCAGCAGGTCGGCGATTTCCTTGCGCGCCGCGGCGATCTGCGCGGCCTCGTCGCGGGCCACGCCGTCGGCCTCGGCCAGATCGCCACCCAGGTACCAGACCCACTGGCCATCGGCGGCCGGGTGCGTGGTGATGGTCACGCGCGGCTTGGTCCCGCCGCCCAGGCAGTGGGCATAGATCGGTTTCAGGTTTGGCCCCTTGACCAGCACCATGTGCAGCGGACGCAGCTGCTGTTTCGGCTGTTCCAGGCCCAGCGCGGTGAGCAGCGCGGCGTTGCCTTCACCGGCGCTGAGCACCACGCGCCGGGCACGAATCTCGCGGCCATCGACGCGCAGGCCGGCCAGCGCGCCGTCTTCGCGCAGCGGTTCGATACGCTCGGCGGCCAGCAGGCCGTCACCGGCCAGCTCGGCCAGGCGGGTGATCAGGCTGGGCACGTCGAGCACCAGTTCGGCCAGGCGGTAGACCTTGCCCTTGAACTTGGGATGTTGCAGCGCCGGCGGCAGCTGTTCGCCCTTCACCGCATCCACGCGACCGCGCATGGCCTTGCTGGCGAAGAAGCTGGTCAGGTTGCCGGCCAGGCTGCCCGGCGACCACAGGTAATGGGCATCGGAAAGCAGACGCACGCCGGCAAGGTCCAGTTCGCCCTCGCCGTTCAGCGCCTTGCGCCAGCGGCCCGGCATGTCGGCGATGGCCTCGGAGGAACCGGTCAGGGCGCCGTGCAGGGCGTACTTGGCGCCGCCGTGGATGATGCCCTGCGACTTCACGCTCTGCCCACCGCCCAGCCGGTCGCTTTCCACCAGCAGAGTGGCGTAGCCGGCACGGCGCAGCCGGGCGTTCAGCCACAGGCCGGCAATGCCGCCACCCACGATCAGGACATCGGTACTCAGGGCTTCGGACATGGTGCGGGCTCGTGATCGAAACGGACCGGCAGTATAAACCGTGCCGTCTGTGTCGGCGCGGCTTCAGCCGCGAAGGCACCGGGAGGAATCACCCGACCGGAGTAGACCTGTAGGGGCCGGCTTTACGCCGGCCGGCGAGGTCGGGCCGCCGTTCAAGGGTCGGTCGAAACACCGCCGGCCGGGATAAATCCGGCCCCACAATTGTCGTCGGCCGCTACCCGCTCGAATCCGGCGGCTACCCAGTCCCGGTAGGCCTCCAGCAACTGGAAGGCGAACTGGTCGTCCGGCTCCAGCAGGTTGCCCTCGGCCCATTCGTTCCAGGACTTGATGATCAGCATCGGCGGCCCGGCCTGGCTGGCGAGCCGCAGGCCGATATGCTGCAGATGCCGGCGCAGCCCTTCCACGCCGAAGTTGCGCGACACCACGCCGCGCTCCTGGTGGCGCGGCGTGGTGTCCCAGCCGGTGAGCAGGATGGGCAACTGGCGCGGATGCTCCAGATCCAGCGGCTCGATCATCTTCAGGTAGTCGTAGTTCACCGGTCCCAGTCCATGCTGCCGCCAGCGCCGCGCCAGGTGGCTGCGCAGCCGATCCAGCGGCCCGTGCAGGCATTCGCGCTGCAGGAAGGCCGAGGAGTCGTAATGGCGCTCGAACCAGCGGGCGTGCGGACTGCCCGGCAGGGTGTTGTCGGCCAGCAGGTACATGCCCGGAAAGCCTTCGCGGATCGCCAGTTCCTGCAGGGTTTCCACGAACACCGGCAGGTCGGGAATGTCGGCCGGTTTGAACACGCCCAGCACCGGGCGGCCGGCGACACGTATGTAACCCTCGCGCTGGAAATGCGGCAGGTTGGCGTAGAAGTAGCGGCGATAATCCTCGCGACCGAGGTACCGCTGAGCCTGCAACAGGCGGCCGCTGCGCTTGTCCAGCCAGGCATGATTGGCCCAGGCGAAGGCATAGCGCACCCGCAGATCCGCGTCGAGAATCAGTTGCGCCGGCTTTTCCAGCAGGCGCTGGCCGTTACCGAACCAGTAATCCCAGATGAAGAAGCCGCTGATGCCGTGGCCACTGGCGATGCGGTACTGCAGCTCGATGGTGTCGCCGTTCAGCAGGCTGTACTCGCCCAGCGGTGCAATCGGCTTGCGGATGCGCTGCCAGCGGTAATGGCGACGTGCGCCCTGCAGGTGACGCCATTCGGTAAAGCCCGCCCCCCACCAGGCGTCGTTCTCCGGTATCGGGTGAAACTGCGGCAGGTAGTAGGCGAGGCTAAGCGGTGTGTCTGGCATGGCGGGGAGCTCCACGGTCCCTGTGTGGGTGTGGGACACGCAAACGCAGCGCCAGTGCCCCGCTCACGCCCCGCGGTGCGCTTTGTTAAGCTGCGCGCCATGAACCGACTCCTCTATACCCTGCTGCTTCACCTGGGCCTGCCACTGGTAGGAATCCGTCTGCTGCTGCGCGCGCGCAAGGCGCCGGCCTATGCCCGACGCACCGGCGAGCGTTTTTCCCTCGGCCTGCCGGCCTTCCAGCCCGGCGGCATCTGGGTGCATGCCGTTTCCGTTGGCGAAAGCATCGCCGCCGCGCCGATGATCCGCGCGCTGATGGCCCGCCATCCCGGGCGGCCGATCACCGTCACCTGCATGACGCCGACCGGCTCGGAGCGGATCCGCGCGCTGTTCGGCGATGAGGTCCAGCACTGCTACCTGCCCTACGACCTGCCCTGGGCGGCGGCGCGGTTCCTCGATCGCGTCCGGCCGAAGTTGGCCGTGGTGATGGAAACCGAGCTGTGGCCCAACCATATCCACCAGTGCGCCAAACGCGGCATTCCCGTGGTGCTGGCCAATGCCCGGTTGTCGGAGCGCTCGGCGCGCGGTTATGCGCGCTTCGCCAAGCTGACCGCGCCGATGCTCGCCGAACTGGACTGGCTGGCCGTGCAGACCGAGGTGGAGGCCGAACGCTTCCGCCAACTGGGCGCCCGTACGGAACGGGTGAGCGTCACCGGCTCGATCAAGTTTGACCTGCGCATCGATCCGGCGCTTACCGAACGGGCGGCCGAGCTGCGCAACCAGTGGGGCGCACAGCAACGTCCGGTGTGGATCGCCGCCAGCACCCACGGCGGCGAGGACGAAGTGATTCTGATCGCCCACCGCAAACTGCTGGAGCGCCATCCCGACGCGCTGCTGATCCTGGTGCCGCGCCATCCCGAACGCTTCCTGGATGTCTTCGAGCTGTGCCGCAAACAGGGCTTCGCCACCTGCCGGCGTTCGGGGAACGAAGCAGTCACCGCCGAGCACAACGTGCTGCTGGGCGACACCATGGGCGAACTGCTGTTTCTCTATGCACTGGCCGACATCGCCTTCGTTGGCGGCAGCCTGGTGGCCAATGGCGGTCACAACCTGCTGGAGCCGGCGGCCCTCGGCAAGCCGGTGCTGAGTGGGCCGCACCTGTTCAACTTCCTGGAGATTTCCCAGCAGTTGCGAGATGCGGCGGCGCTGCGTGAAGTCAGCGATGCCGCCGGCCTGGCGCTGGCAGTCGGCACACTGCTGCAGCAGCCTGACCAAGCCCAGGCCATGCGCGACGGGGGTTTGCGAGTACTGCAAGCCAACCAGGGCGCACTGGAGCGCCTATTGGACGGGCTGGATCGGCGGCTCGGCAAGGGCTGAGCTGACTGCAGGGTGGTCAAGGCCTTGCCCTGACCGTGGGGCCGGGTTTACCCCAGCCGGCCCCTGGCATTTCCGCAACTCCGCCGGCCGGCATAAAGCCGGCCCCACACAGGGTACCGAACGGCCTTACGCCTGCCCGGGGCGCCCCCATCGTTTAGGCTGTCGGTACGGTTTTTTCGAGGTACAACGCCATGTCAGCTCATTCCCAGTCCATGCCTACCGCCGACCAGGCTCTGCCCGGTCGCGCCACACCCCTGCCGGTACCGGAACGCCATCGGGTGCTGGGCAACCCCCTGCGCGGTCCGTTTCCGGATTACCTGCAGCAGGCGGTATTCGGCATGGGCTGTTTCTGGGGCGCCGAGCGGCGCTTCTGGCAGCAGCCCGGCGTATGGAGCACCGCGGTGGGGTATGCCGGCGGCCTGACACCCAACCCCACCTATGAGGAAGTGTGCAGCGGCCTGACCGGCCATGCCGAGGTGGTGCTGGTGGTATTCGATCCGCAGCGCATCGATTACGACAGCCTGCTGCGCCTGTTCTGGGAATCCCATGACCCGACCCAGGGCATGCGTCAGGGCAACGATGTCGGCACCCAGTACCGCTCGGTGATCCACTGCTATAGCCCCGCGCAGCTGGAGGCCGCGCTGGCCAGCCGCGACGCCTACGCCAGGGCGCTGGCCGGCGCCGGTTTCGGGCCGGTCAGCAGCGAGATCATCGAGGCGCCGGCGTTCTACTACGCCGAGCCCGAACACCAGCAGTATCTGGAGCGCAATCCTTACGGGTATTGCGGGCTGCGCGGCACCGGGGTGTGCCTGCCCTAGCCGCCGAAGCTGCGCGCCAGGCTCTGGATCTGCTCGCGCTGCTGGTCGATCAGCGCCAGCCGGCCCCGCTCGTCCAGCTGGTTTTCCGGTCTGGGCAGCTTGCGCCAGGCCGGCAGCTCGGCCAGCGGCGGCAGCGGCTTGTTCGGCTCACGTTGCAGCGTGGCGTGATACAGCGCCAGGTTCACCAGATCGATGGCCTGCAGGCGCGGCCCGGTATCCAGCTGCCAGTCACCCGTCTGACGCAGCACATCGACATACACCGCTTCCAGATCCCAGCGCTTGAGCAACAGCACACCCAGCTTCTGCGCGTATTCCTGGCAGAGCGCGCGGTAGTGCTCCAAGCTGACCGGCTCGCGGTCTTCCATGAACGCCGACAGCAATACCAGGCTGCCCACATCGCTCAGCAGGCTGGCCAGCAACGCCTGTTCGGGCACCACGCCGCCCAGCTCGCGAGCCAGCACCGCGCTGGTACTGGCCTTGAGCACCTGATTGCGCCAGGCATCCAGGTACAGCAGCTTGTAGGC
>DATJDB010000315.1:0-7522 GCA_035497635.1 Pseudomonas sp.
CTGAGGGTCATGGCCACGCCGGTGGTGGCGGAAATGTCGGCCCAGCCGATTTCGGCAAAGCGTACCGGCTGGCAGCTGGCCGGCTCGGCGGCCAGGACGGGCTGGGCGAAGGCGGCGCACAGCAGGGCGGCGCCGCTCAGGGTAAGGCGTATGTTCATGACGGTTCCTGTGTCTTGGACGGAGAAGTGCGGGAGGTGAACAGGCGATCGAACCAGGCGCACAAGGCGCCGCGTGCCGGACGCGGGGTGCCGAAGCTCTCGGTGATGCGGTCGAGGATGATGGCCAGCAGCACCACGGCCATGCCGCTTTCAAAGCCCAGGCCGATGTCCAGGCGCTGGATGCTGGCCAGCACGTCGTTGCCCAGGCCGCCGGCGCCGACCATCGAGGCGATGATCACCATCGACAGGGCCATCATGATGGTCTGGTTGACCCCGGCCATGATCGACGGCAGCGCATTGGGCAGCTGTACCTTGAACAACAACTGGCGACGGTTGCAGCCAAAGGCTTGGCCAGCTTCCACCAGTTCGCGATTGACCTGGCGAATGCCGAGGTTGGTCAGGCGCACCGCCGGCGGCATGGCGAAAATCACCGTGGCGAGGATGCCCGGCACGCGGCCGAGGCCGAACAGCATGGCGGCGGGAATCAGGTAGACGAACGCCGGCATGGTCTGCATGAAATCCAGCACCGGGCGGATGATCGTCGCCACGCGGTCGCTGCGCGCCGCCCAGATGCCCAGTGGCACGCCGAGCAGCAGGCTGATCAGAGTGGCCGAGAAGGTCAGGCCGAGGGTGACCAGGGTCTGTTCCCAGAAGCCGGTCATCAGGATCAGCGCGAACGCCACGGCGGTGAACAGTGCGAAGCGCACGCCGATACGCCACAGGCCCAGCCCCGCGATCAGGGCGATCAGCAGCCAGGCCGGCGGCAGCATCAGCAGCGCTTCGACGCCCTCGGAGAAGCCGGCGATCACCTGGCCGGCGCTGTCGAAGGCGCCGCCATGGTTGTCCAGCAGGTCCTGCACGCCGTCGTTGATCCAGCTGCCGAGGTCGAGAATTTTGTCGCTCATGCCTGGCCTCCCTTGAGCTGGGTCAGCACGGCGGTCTTGCTGATGGCGCCGCAGTAATTGCCGTCTTCGTCGATCACCGGCACCGGGCCGGGGCTTTCCACCAGGCGCTCGATCACCTGATCCAGCGAGGCGCCAGCAGCCATCGGCTCGACGCTTTCCAGCGATTCGTTATGCACACGCGCGCTCTGGTCGCCATCGACCAGCTGGCCGGCCTGTTCGCGGCTGATCACGCCGCGCAGGTTGTTGTCTTCGTCGACGACAATGCCGTAGCCCTTGTTCTGCTCATCCAGTTCGCGGCACACGGTGGACGCGCGGGGCGCCGTGCCGTTGTGCACGAACATCGGCACGTCGTCGCTGGTCAGTTGCCCGGCGGTCAGGTAGCGGCTGGTGTCCACGGCATCGAAGAAGTTCCGCACGTAGTCGTTGGCGGGGCTGTCGATCAGTTCCTGCGGCGTGCCGACCTGAATCAGCCGGCCGCCTTCCATGATTCCGATGCGCGTGCCGATGCGCAGGGCTTCTTCGATATCGTGGGACACGAACAGGATGGTGCGTCGGTGCTGGCGTTGCAGGTCCAGCAGCACGTCCTGCATCTCGCGGCGCTTGAGCGGGTCGAGGGCGGAGAAGGCCTCGTCCATGATAATCAGCGAAGGGTCCACGGCCAGCGCGCGGGCCAGGCCGACGCGCTGCTGCATGCCGCCGGACAGCTCGTGTGGGAACTTGTCGGCGAAGGGGGCCAGGCCGACCTGTTCGAGCACCGCCATGGCGCGGGCTTCGCGTTCGGCACGGGGATCGCCGGCGACCTCCAGGCCGAAGGCCGCGTTGTCCAGCACGCTGCGCCCGGGCATCAACGCGAAGGACTGGAACACCATGCTCATGTCACGGCGGCGCAATTCGATCAGCTTCGCCTCGGGCAGGGTGGCGATGTCCTGGCCGTCAATGAACACGGCGCCGGCGCTGGGTTCGACCAGTCGGTTGATAAGGCGGATCAGGGTGGATTTGCCCGAGCCGGACAGGCCCATGAGCACGAAGATCTCGCCTTCCTGGACGCTGAACGAGACGTCACAGACACCGATCACGTTGCCGGTGTCGGCCAGGATGCGGTCCTTGTCATGGCCCTGTTCGAGGAGGCGGATGGCCTGTTTTGGGTCGGGGCCGAACACCTTGAAAAGATGCTCGACGACGATTTTTCCATGCGACATGGAAGGCTCCTTTGGCTATCTCCCCTCATCCATAACCCGGCACGCGGCCATGGACGGTTGCCGGGACGCGGCACGCGGCCGGCCCGCTGGCGGGGGCGCAATGAATGGGGCTGGCCGGATACGTGCGCGACAACAAGTTTCGGCCCATACGGAAATTCCGGCCGCGTCGCACAACTGTGTCAGTCCCCTCGGAGAGGCGGTTTCAATGTTTCTTGCCATGTTCGAATGTTCTTCGATTCGGGCAGAACGAAATGAAAACGTCAGGCGTCATTATTTCTTGAATAACTGGACGCACTATTCTCGAGATCAGGGTCCGCTCGCTTGGGGCTGAATATTTCACCCTGTGCAAACAGTGTGAATGGACCTCGATCTAATCGAGCCGGGGAACCTTAACAGAAGGGTCGGGGGTCTGGTCAACCCTTGTAAGCCACGCCGGGCGCGGTTCGCGCCTGCATACCCCCCCTGAAGGCCAGGTATCACGGGGGCTTCGGGAGAGTCGCAAAAGTTCAGAAAAATTCGTGGGCGAAGCAACTCATGCGTGATTCGGGAGTGAATTTTCCGAGATGAAGAGGAAGGTGCTGGCAGGTTTTTGGACTATGGGAGTGCCGTGCGGGGCAGTTGAAGTTTGGGTGGTTTTAATGATTCAGTTTTGCATGGGTGGATTGATTCAATCGCAGGACTGATCAGTGCATATACGGCCGCCATTGCGCACGGTGGGTGCCTCAGGCCCGGCTCAGCCAGCCCGTCACCAGGCGGTTCATCCAGGCCGGGGCCAACTGGCCGCTCAGGTAGAGCAACTTGAACTGCCAACCCACCGGGCGATGCACGGCTGGGCCATGGGCCTGCTGCCAGGCGGCCTGGGCGATCTGTTCGGCATCCAGTTTCACGCTCAGGCGGCGCATCACCGGCGGGGTGAAGCTCTGACGGGCAACCATCGGCGTGGCCACGAACAGCGGCATCAGATCGCCAACGTGAATGTCATGCTCGCGCCATTCCAGCTCCAGCGCCTCGGTCAGCCCACGCACCGCGAACTTGCTGGCCGAGTAACTGGCCATGGCCGGCACGCCGTATTGCGCCGAGGCCGAGCTCATATTGATCACCTGGGCATTGGCGGTGCGCTTCAGATAGGGGAAGGCGGCGTGACACAGATTCAACAGCCCGAGCACGTTGATGCTCAGGGTGCGCACATGCTCGTCCAGGGCGAGCTCGGCGAAGTGCCCGCAGCGCAGGATGCCGGCACCGTTGAACAGCAGGCGCAGCTGGCCGTCATGGCGGGTACAGAACGCTTCCAGGGCTTCGCGCGCCGCATCGGCATCGGTGACGTCCAGCACCTGGTGCCAGGCGCCGCCCAGTTCCTCGGCCAGGGTGGTCAGCGCGCCCCGGTCGATGTCCAGCAGGCCCACACTCCAGCCCTGACGGTGAAACAGCCGCGCGGTGGCGGCGCCGATTCCGGACGCCGCGCCGGTGATGAGGATGTTGTGCATGTTGGCGGTCCCTTCTTGTTGTTATGCGCCGCAGATGTTTTGCGTTTTGTGTGTGCCGAACTCTACGGCCTGGCCAGAAACTCCGCCACCCGCCGAATCGCCAGATCGGCCATATCCAGCACGCCGACATGGGCCTGAAACACGTGCCAGCAACCCGGATAGCGCTCCAGCCGAACCGCCACGCCAGCGCTTTGCGCGCGTTCGGCCAGGCGCAGGCTGTCGTTGAGCAGCACCTCGTCTTCGCCCACCTGCAGCAGCAACGGTGGCAAGCCGGCGAGGTCGGCGAACACCGGCGACAGCGAGGGCTTGCGGGGATCGCTGCCCGGCTGGGCAGTCAGCGCGCGGGCCTGTTCGATCCACGCCAGGCTGATCATCGGATCGCCGGCCGGCGGCCGATGCAGCTGCTCGAAGCTGAGGTCGGTGACCGGCGAGAAACACACCAGCGCCCGGGGCAGCGGCTGGCTGCGCTCCTTCAGTTCCAGGGCGGTGGTCAGCGACAGGTGGCCGCCCGCCGAATCGCCGCCGAGGATGATCTGGTCGGCGCGGTAGCCCTGGCCCAGCAGTGCCTGGTAAGCGGCGAGTGTGTCGATCAACGGTGCCGGGTAGCGGGACTCCGGCGCCAGGCGGTAGTCGATGGCGCAGACGCTCAGGCCGCACTGTTTGGCCAGCGCGCCGCACAGGGCGCGGTGGGTGGCCGGCGAACCCAGCAGGTAACCGCCGCCGTGCAGGTACAGCCAGACCTGGCCGTTGTCCTGCGCCGGGCGGTGCCATTCACAGGGAATCCCGCCCAGATGCCCGGCGGTGCGGGTAATGCCACGCGCCGGCAGGGTCAGGCTGGTGAGTGTGCGCAGTACGGCGCGCTGGCCGCCGATGGGCATGCCGGGGCGGATCAGGCCGCGAAACACCAGGCGCAGAGTGGTGCGCAGTACGCTAGTCAGCAGGCGTTGCGTGGTGCCGGGCGGGTGGGGAAGGTCGACGAAGGCAGTCATGGGTGAGCTCCAGGAGTGAATGTGGACACGGTAGCCTGCGCGCAGGACGGTTACCGATGCGGCGTTCGCACTGCGTCCGTTATCCGGGGAGTGAGGCCTCGTTCGGCCCCTTACCTTCGTTGGGCTCAGGGTGCCTTTCCCGGCGCCCTTGCGGCCGGCGTTACGTTAACGTCAACCGACTGCGGCCCAGCTTCGTTCCTCGTTGTAACAGGCCAGTCCTTGGGTGGGGTGGGCAAAACGCGGCTATCCCGGATGCCAGAGCGTTCGGCCGAAATGCCAGGTCGCTGGCATGGAATCTGCCCTTTCTTCCTGGCTGATGTGTACAGCCCCGTTCAGGGGTGGCCCTTGCACGCTGCGCCTCACATCAACCTGTCGCGAGATCGCCAATGAAAACAACCACCACCCTACTGGCCGTAGGCCTGGGGGCCTGCCTGACCACAGGCGCCGCCCACGCTTCATTGTTCGACAGACTGTTCGGGAAATCCGACTACACCAAGACCCGTTACCCCATCGTGTTGTCCCACGGCATGCTCGGCTGGGACAGCATGCTCGGCATCGACTACTGGTACGGCATTCCCGGCGCATTGCGCAGCGGCGGCGCCAGCGTCTACACCACCGAGGTGAGCCAGCTGAACACCTCGGAAGTGCGTGGCGAGGAACTCATCGAGCAGGTCGAGGAGATCGTCGCCCTGAGCGGCAAGCCGAAGGTCAACCTGATCGGGCACAGCCACGGCGGCCCCACCGTGCGCTATGTGGCAGCCATGCGCCCGGACCTGATCGCATCCGCCACTACGGTCGGCGCGCCGCACACCGGCTCCGACCTGGCGGACTTCCTCAAGCTGTTCCCGGACGGCTCGCTGACCCAGACCATCGTTGCCGAGCTGGTCAACCAGATCGGCAAGATGATCCATTTCCTTTCCGGCAGCCCCAGCACCAATCCGCAGAATGCCCTGGGTTCGCTGGAATCGTTGCACAGCGAAGGCGCCGCGCGCTTCAACGCCAAGTTTCCGCAGGGCATGCCGATCAGGGCTTGCGGTGAAGGCGCCTACCGGGTCAACGGGGTGAATTATTACTCCTGGAGCGGTACCAGCCCGATCACCAACCCGCTGGATCCCAGCGACGCCATGATGGCCGTGGCGTCGCTGACCTTCATCGGCGGCGAGGCGAATGACGGCATGGTCGGCCGCTGCAGCTCGCACCTGGGCAAGGTGATCCGCGACAACTACCGGATGAATCACCTGGATGAGGTGAACCAGTTCTTCGGCCTGACCAGCCTGTTCGAGACCGATCCGGTCACGGTCTACCGCCAGCAGGCCAACCGGCTGAAAAACGACGGGCTTTGATCCCGGGAGGGGCCATTGACGGCCCCTCTTTCGATTCATACGCAGGAGCGACAGATATGCGGGTTCTCAACGCGGTTGTACTAGGCAGCGGTCTGCTGTTCGCCGGCCTTGCCCAGGCCGTCTGGTTTTCCAGTGCCTCGTCCTACACCCAGACGCGTTATCCCATCGTGCTGGCCCATGGTCTGCTGGGCTTCGACAGCCTGCTGGGCGTCGATTACTGGTATGGGGTACCCGGCGCCTTGCGTCGCGGTGGCGCACAGGTCTACCAGGCCGAGGTCAGCCAGCTGAACACCACGGAAACCCGTGGCGAGGAACTGATCGAGCAGGTCGAGGAGATCGTCGCCCTGAGCGGCAAGCCGAAGGTCAACCTGATCGGCCACAGCCATGGCGGGCCCACCGCGCGTTATGTGGCGGCCACCCGACCGGATCTGGTGGCCTCGGTAACCAGCGTGGGCGGACCGCAACACGGCTCGGCCACCGCCGACCTGCTGCGCGGGATTCCGGACGATTCCACCGCGCAGAACCTGCTGGGCGGCATTGCCGGGCAATTGGCGCAACTGATCAACGTACTGTCCGGCAGTCGCAGCCTGGCCACCCAAGACGCCGTGGCGGCGCTCAAGGCGCTGGACAGCGAAGGCGCGGCCCGTTTCAACGCGCGCTTCCCCCAGGCGGTGCCGCGACGCTACTGCGGGGAGGGTGATCACACGGTCAACGGTGTTCGTTACTACTCCTGGAGCGGCACCCAGCCGATGACGCATCTGCTGGATCCCAGCGATGCGCTAATGGCGATGACCTCGCTGGCGTTCATTGGCGGCGACCAGACCGATGGGTTGGTGGGGCGCTGCAGCTCGCGCCTGGGCAAGGTGATTCGTGATAACTACCGCATGAACCACATGGATCAGATCAACCATGTCTTCGGGCTGACCAGCCTGTTCGAAACCGATCCGCTGACGGTGTTCCGTCAGCATGCCAACCGCCTCAAGGGCGATGGCTTGTGATACCGGGTTACCCGCGCGTACCCACTAGGGACGGTCTTATGAAGCGTGTGCTGGTATGGGTGCCGCTGGCCGTGCTGGTCAGCTACGCCGGCTTTGTTTATCTCGGACGTACGTCCGCCGTGTCGGCGCCGCCACCGCGCCTGGAATGGGCTGAGCCACCGGTGTCTGCCCCGACGCCGGTGCCATCGGGGCAGGTCGCAGCGCCGCCCCGGCCTGCCGAAGCGGTACTGGCCAGCCTGCCGCCGTCCTTTCGCGGTACCGAGGTGGATGGCCGTTTCGAGGTGGATGCGTCCGGCAACCTGATCATCAATGAGGAGGTTCGCCACCTGTTCGACTACTTCCTGGCCGCCATTGGCGAGGAGCCGCTGGAGCGCACCATCGAGCGCCTGCGCGACTACATCGACGCCACCCTGGAGGCGCCCGCCCGCGGCCAGGCGCAGGCGCTG
>DATJDB010000316.1:0-13469 GCA_035497635.1 Pseudomonas sp.
GAGCAGGTCGGCAACCAGGTCCCAGGCCTGGTTATCCAGCAGCAGTCCGCCCAGGACAGCCTGTTCCGCTTCATCCGAGTAGGGCGGCATCACGGGAGTGAGGGTCATTGCCGGTCTCCCGCGTCCAGGGTCAGCTGGGCCAGCTGCTGGCGCCACTGCGGAAACAGTTCGATGGCCAGCGCCTGCAGTGAGCTCAGGCAGGATGGCGCCTTGCGACCGTGGGGCTGACGCGGTTCGAAACGGTGTGCCGGCAGCCCGAGCGTGGCGGCCTGCCGGTAGGCGACCAGGCCGGGAATGCTGGTATTGAGCAGCAGCAGGGGCGGTGTATGACTGAAGGAGCGACGCAGACCTGCGGTGATCAGGCGACCGTCGTTGCTGATGCCTTCCGTGCGATTGAGCAGCAGGGCCAGCGCGGGTGTGCGGATGCCCATCCGTTGCAGCGGCTGCAGGTCGGCCAGCAACTGCAGGGTGCCGCCATGCACTTCGCGGGCGGCCAGCATTTCCGGGAGCACCGGCGACAGCGCGCGGTCCGCGGCCAGCACGGCCATTTCCAGCACGACGCTGCGCGAACCCTGGGTATCGATCAGGACCAGGTCATAGGCGCTGGCCAGGCGGGGCAGCAGGTTGCGCAGGCGGACCCGGCCATCGGGCGCATGGAGCAGGAGCGTGGCCAGTTGGCCGGTCGGGTCATTGGAGCGGATCAGGTCCAGCCCGGCAATCTCGGTGCGTGACACGATCTGGCGCGGTTCCAGCTGGTGCTGGGCGATGAGCTCCAGCGTCCCGCACGGCGCTCGGCTGGTCAGGGAAAAGTAGCTGGACAGGGTCGGCTGGCTGTCCAGATCGATCAGTAAAACGCGCAATCCCGCATCGGCGAGCACTGCGCCCAGATTGGCGGTGACGGTGGTTTTGCCCACCCCGCCCTTGGTGGAGATGATCGAAAGCACGTACATGCGATCAGCTCCTGTCCAGGCGGGCGGCGATCCATTGCTCGATCTCCTGTGAGTCCCAGCCCACCGCCCGCAAGCCGATACGTCTGGCATGCGGGAACTTGTCGAGCTTCATCAGGTTGTAGATGTGCGCTCGCCGAAAGCCGGTTCGACGCATGACTTCATTGAGGCGAAGGATATGGCGCGTGGGGTGGACGGGGGGCTGCTGGGGGCTTTGCATGGTCACTCCTTGGCGCGTAATGGCGCGTGATGGGTGACCTGAAGAAAGACCGGCGCTGCGCAGTGGTAAACCGTATTGGCGGTAAGCCCTACCGTAATGGCGGTAGGGGGGTACCGCCGACGCCGAGGCTTTGTCGAGCGGCGGCGAATTTGCGCTCCAGGGTTCGTTTCGTGATTCCCAGCCGCCCGGAGTGATGGGCGACCAGTGAGGTAATCACGGCCGCTTGCGTTTCGAACCGTGAATAGGGAACGCCCGATGGGGACTTGCCAAGTAACAGGTTGAGGAGGGAGCCAATGACATTTAGATTGGCTTTCTCGCTGCGTTCGCTGGGGGTGTCTGAAGCCACAGCGGCGATATCGATTCCCGGAGATTTATCGGCTTTCTGGGCATTGAACTGACACTCCGCACATTGCGATTCCATCTTTTTCACCAGCGAGTCATGTTCGGCCTTGATCACCTGGAAGGCGTCCAACGTAATGCCGCTGTGTATCTTTCTTTCGAAGGCATCAAAAAGAAAGCTGGGTTTCTGATCCGGATAATAATCGGACATCCAGCTCTTGAGGTCGGTATGCCGGACCGTCAGGGAGTGAGATTCGATGAAGGTCCCAGGGGTGACGGTGGTGCCCAGGCAGCCATAGCGCAGCTCGCCGTTATGGATGGCATCGAGGATTTTCTCGGTGTTGGCCTGCAGGCAAGGCCACCTGGAAAAGCAGCAGAATGGCTGAAACTCGGGAGACTGTGCGGCTTCGGTGAGTATGTGCTCCTCATGCGCGGACAGTTTGCACCAGCGCAGGGCGGCCTCAAGAGGCCGGTAGTAGGTTTTGGAGTCGGGATTGTATGGCATCAGGCGAATATCCTTTTCCACGCTGATAACTCCTGGAGACATTTTGTCCGGTTGATCGAATGGGTTCGGGGATAATTGGTTAGCAGATAGAATGAGAGTTAAAAGAAGCTGGCGGATGTTTCATCGTGAAACGTGAGCGATTTCGAAGTTTATGTGTTTAAAAAGCCAAGCGGTTGGTTGGTTTTTTGTTCATGTTTTTGTGTGATTTTATATTCTTGATATTTATCAATTAATAGCTTGCCGCTCGGCCTGGTACTTGGTCGGTAAGCTTTAACTCTGTGTGGGATTAATGCCCCGAAAGAGGAAAAGGTTGGAGTTGTCTGAGGGGGTGTTGGAGAAGAGCACATCTGCCCTCAGCAGATACCCACTGAACCGGCGGGGCTTGCGGCCAGGCCATGCCAATGAGCAGGTCCACAGACTCGTTCCGTCCGGGCCCTTGCGATGGATCTGCAAGGCCTCGAAGCGGCGCTGCAGGCTCCGCCATTCCAGGCTGCAACCTTCTGGCAGGCTGCTGCCTGTATGGAGGTCGCGGCAATAACGCTGGAACAGAGCGGGGCTGTAGATGAAGGCCTGGCCATCAACGACCTGCACCTTTGAATTCTCCTGATTCACCGACAACTGCTGTTGGGCGATGAGCATTCTCAGCCAGAGGAGAAAGGCCCGTCCGGGATTATCCGCCGTGCTGTCTTGCGCGGCGGCGGGGGCCTGATGGACGCCGTCATCAGTGGCGCGCGCATCCTCGGATTCGGCAGAAACAGCTGTCAGGCCCTGGCCTGCGGGTGGGGGGCCGTCCAGTGCGCTGCGCGCCAGGTCAATCAGCTCGCCCAGCTCGGTTGCCTGGCGGCGAGGGCTGGTGGAGGCGATAGTGAGCTGTCTCCAGAGCTCAGGGAAGCCCTGAAGCCAGTCACAGATGCCTTGGTCGACAAGCAGGGCCAGGCCGTGGCCGCTTCCATCCACGCCTGCCTGGGCAAGCGGGTTCAGTTCATTGAGTAGCGCGGCATACACGAGCGCCGCAGACCAGGCCTCGGCCTGTTGTGCCTGCTCTTCCGGGGCTGCGCCGGCGGGAAGCAGTCGTGAGCGGCGCAGCCTGAGGGCACCCTCGATCAAGGCCAGGCTATGGTCCAGAAACCCTCCCGGGTGGGCGTAGGTTTCCTGCTGGGCGGGCGTCTGCTCTATCCGTGTTGCGTAGCGTTTGAATGGGACCAGGAAAAGCTGTTCGAAGCATGCCTTCGGCAGCGAGGTTTGCTGATAGATGCGGTCCAGGTGATCACTTCGCTCGGCTATCCAGAGCTCTTCAGCTACCGGTTCGTTTGGCCGGGGTCGGCTTGATCTTGAGAGCCTGCGAAGCCAGTGCATGGGCGCTCCAACAAGAAGACTGCCCCGGTGGAACCGGGGCAGTCGTTACGCAGGCTGTCAGCCTTCTGGTTCGCAAGTGCTCACTGGCGTCGCGTCCATAATCGCTGTCACCGAAATCCACCTGCTTAACGGTTTTCCAGAAAATCGATCGGCTCGAAGGTCAAGGGGGCGGGCTCTGGGGCGTTTTTGATCTTTCGCGCACTCAGGATGCACAGCCTGTTGTCCGCACTTCGGCTCAGTTCGTACTCGCCATCGACCGCATCTTTGAGCGCGGATAATCCTCGGGAGCTGCTATGGCCGCTGTGGATCACGAGAACGGCCACGTTCAAACGACTGATCAACAGGTCTGCCAGGCGCACAAAGTGGCTGATGTCTGCTGGGCTGTTTTCGTCGCCGCTAAAATTGCGCAGCAGGTTATCGACCACGATCAAGGCGGGTGCGTGACCGGTAGCTTCGGACAGCTGAGTAATGGCTGAAGCAACGCCTGATATATGGGCCTCGATGCCCATATCGGCCGGATGGCTGGAGATGAACAGTGGGGCATCCTTCAGGTTGACGCCGTTGTGTGCCGACCAAGCACGCAAGCGCCGAGCAATGCTCGAGAGACCTTCGCTGGTGATGAAGAACACGGCGCTTTGGCGCACTGCCTGGCCGTGAAACGGCGTGCTAGTCGCCAGGCAGCAGGACAGGTCAAGGGCTAGGAGTGACTTGTCCTTGGTGCTTCCGCCATAAAGAACTGCCAAGGAATTTTGTTCGAGGAAGTCCGTTAGCAACCAGTCGATAGGCCGCACGGGCAGGTCACTTGCAGCGAGAAATCTGAATGCTTCATGTTTGGCAACTGCGTTTGGTTCGTTCATCTCGGGCACGCTCCATGTTGCTGAAAAGAAAATGCCCCGGCAGGACCGGGGCAATCGTTACGCAGTGAGACGGTCAGCCTTCAGGTTCAGCAAGTACTCGCTGGCATCGCGCGCATAACCGCTGGCGCGGAAAATCGCCTGTTTGTTGCTTTGCAGAACCTTCAGCCATGACTCGATGTAGCCTTCGTGGCGCAGTTCGCCCTGAATCCCCGTCAGGGCACACAGGTAGGCTGCGCCGATTTCCGCGATCAGCTCCTCGAAGGCATATTCCGGCGAGCCAAACGGGGTGGGCAGCACAATTCCCGCGCGGTTCAAACGCCGGGCATGACCACTCCAGTGAATCAGTTCATGCAGGGCCGTTGCGTAATAGCCGCCGGTGGAGCTGAACTGCTGAACGCAGGGCAGCTGGATGTAGTCCTGCGCGGGTGAATAGAACGCCTTGTTTTCGCTGCGATGGATGATGCACGCCCCGGAGCGACGCATCAGATCTTCGGCTTCAGCGTGGGGTGACAACCCTTCGCCCGGGGCTGCGATTTCCTCCGGCGACGCTTCCACGCCCTCGGTCTGTTCGATGTTGAACAGAAAGTTGCGTCTGAGTACCGGTATGCGCTCCAGCCGGGGTAGACCTTCCGCATCCCGAAGGATATCGCCCGACTGATCACGGACCTCGCGTTCCTTGTAGCTGTAGAACACCGTCAGGGTACTGCTTTCGCCCTTGCGGACATGGCCGCCAGCCTCTTTGGCCTGAAGGTAAGTGAGCCAGCGATCCTGGCTATAGCCCTGCAGTCGCGCCTCGGTCCAGAGCAACAGGATGTTCACGCCACGGTAGGCGCGTCCGGTGACCGCGTTGCTGGGAAATGGCGAACTCACAGGTCGACCGGGATGCCAGGGTTTGATCCAGGGAACCACCTTCTGCTGCAGGGCCTCGACGATCCTGTGGGTCACCTCTTGGTAAATGTCACTCATGCGGTTTTCCTCGGCGAAGGCATGCCCATGCCCAACCGGGAATGGGTGCCCGGTGGGTAGGGAAGCGGCCTATGGCGCGGCGAAGACTGCGTGTGGAAGTGGCGTTCATCACCGAAGTGATCGTGCGAGCCGCCGAACGCTGATCGCACTTGGGTCGAATCACCCGGGAAGGGCGTAGCCTTGAAGATCCTGGCTACCTGGGACGGCTGCAGAGGCAGCGAGTCGTAAGGGCTAGTTAGTCGTGCCTGCAGAGCCCGGCAAGGCGAGATTCGGAGCGTCAGTCCACCCGGCTCCACTGCGTTCCGATACGGCGAAGCGCGGCGACGAACGGCGCGGTATCGCGTGGATTGTTCCGGCAGGCCGGCCAAGCTTGCGGGAGAAATGGAGCGAGGTCGGCACTGGCGGAGGTGCGCAATGGCAAAGCGGGGGAAGACATCACCGGCACATCGCTTCGGCGGCTGGGCAGGTTCGTGGTGGCGGCGCTGGCGCGCTCTGGAAGAGCGACAGCTTGAACGTGCGAAGTCGCGCGGCATGCGCCACGGCAGGCTGTTGGTGCGCTGTGTATTCAGAGGCGGCGATCTGCTGATACTGGCCGGCTTGCTGCTGGCGGGGTACGCGGTGGTGCTGCCCGTTCTATTGACGGTGGGGTTGATCTATCTGGCTACTCGAGCGCCAGAGGTTGATCTTGGAACTTCGCACCGGCAAACGTACCCGGACGCTGATGAGATAGATCACCCGGAGCATCCCATTTGTTGGCCTGAGATTTATGACGATTGGGGGGCTTCTTAGTTATTTCCTTTTTATGAGCGACATTCCCAAATTAATCCCTTGTGAGCCTGCGTCCTGGCTGGTCTGAACTCCACGGTTCATCGCGCTTTGCATTGCAGCCCCGACCGAATACCCCGCCCAACTCATCGCGCCGAGAAACAGCATCGGCAGCACGATGAACATGGCGCCCATCACGTAGGTGATCACCTGAGCAGTCACGGTGCCGTCATCGAGGCCCGCCGTGGGGAGGGTGAGGAGCAGTCGGTCACCCAGCGCTACGTTGTGGTACAGCGTGTCGAGCATGCTCGAGTCTACCCAGCGGGCCAGCTCCCACCAGAAGGTCAGCATGTGCAGGGTGAACAGCGCGAAGGTCAGGGTCATTAGCACCTTGAGCTGGTAGGTGCTGATCAGCAGGATCAGCGGTAGGCAGATGATGGTGGCCAGAATCAGGAACGCCTGGATCATCGGCAGTGCCGTGCGCAGGGCATTCAGCGAGGCGTAGTTGCCGAGCGAACCGATCGCCAGCCCGGTGTTGGTGGCCAAGTTGTTGAGGCGGTGCCCCAGCGAATCGCCCCGGCTGCCGCCGCCGTATTCCCGGTAGATCTGCCCGGGCGCCATGGTCAGCGCTTGCAGCCGTGGGCTGACCAGTTCGCGCAGGGTGATGTCCTGAATCTCGCCGGTCGAGCGGCCTGTCAGCCAGCTGCTGAGGCGCGTCCACAGGCTGGGATCGATCTGCTCGACCAGCCGGCTGCGTAGACCGATGCCGGCGTCGGCCCACCATTGCCGGCAGGAGGGGTAGCCGCCGCCGCTGTCGGGTTGTGGCAGGGTGGCGTCGCGCACGTCGTCATAGGGCCAGCTGGCGCGCGGCAGGCGTGAACGGTCCTGGGTGTAGTAGCCGGGGGTGTCGAGAAACAGGCGCGAGCCGATCCAGGACGTGTCGAAGTCCTCTTCCTTGCTCAGTACCGGGTGCTGGCTGAACAGCCGGGCGCGGGAGCGGCCGTAGCAGTCCTTGGTGAAATCGGCGACTTCCTGCAGCAGCACCTGGTCATGAATGCGCGTCTCGTCGATGTCCATGCGGATCTGGCGAATGTCGGGCGCACAGGGAATGGCGGCGGTACCGGCCGCCGTGACGCCCTTGCTGAGAGTATGCACCAGGTACCACCAGACCGGCACGTTGGCGGACTGGTCGCCGAGGGTATCGAAGGTCACGCCCCAGGCCGTTTCGCTGGGCTGGGCCACGCTGCTGCCGCAGCGCTGACTGGCCTGGGCATCTATGCGCAGGCTGGTCAGGTTCAGCGGCAGCAGCGGGGCGCAGGCGAACATCAGGACGAGGTAGGCCACCCACAGCCGGTTCTCGACCCGGGCCACCGAAAGCAGTCCCTTGTTGCCTTCGTCGGCGCCCTGCTGCCGGGCCGACAGCCATTCCTGCAGGATGATCGCGCCGAGTGGCGCGGCGAACAGGCCGGTGTCCAACAGCACGTTCCACAGGCCGTTGTTGATGATCCAGCCCAGCAGGGTGAGGTAGAACTCCAGGTAGCTGTTGGTGCTCATGCTCGCTCCTTCAGGCCCGCATGCCGCGACTGAGCTCGGTGGCCAGGATCAGCAGTGCGCAGACCGCTGCCAGCCGACGCCACGCGGTGCGCGCGGTCGGGTCCGTCCGCTGTCGGTCCACTTGCCACCAGAACGTGGCAATGGCGCCGTAGAGCAGCAGACGCCAGGCCAGCCAGTAGGGGGAACGGTGTGCCAGTGGGTAGGGCAGATCGGTCAGACTGTGGAGGCGGGTATTCAGCAAGGCGACCGTGAGCAGGAGCAGCGCTACGCCGGTGCCCAGCGCCGTCAGCCAGGGGCGACTCACGGCTGGCCACTCGGTCCGGACTGGGCTTCGCGCAGCCGGCTGGGCTCGGGGTCGCCCTGCTGCACGGCGCGCGCGGCGGCCGTCGCTGCTTCCTGCCGCTCGAGGATCAGGCTGGCGGTATTGCCGGCAAGCATCTGACGCAGCTGCATCTCCGCTTGGAGGGCCTGGATCTCCCGCTCCAGGGTGGCGAGCTGGCGCTGCACCGCCTTGTGCGCCGGGGTGGCGGACTCGATATTCGGTTCGTGCTGACCGGCCAGCAGGGTGCGTTGCAACAGCAGGGCCTTGCCGATCACGTCGGAGAGGGCGGTCTCGCTGGCCAGGCGCCGGGCCAGCGTCACCTGGTCCGGATCGTCGCGCAGCGCCTCGATCACGCCCCGGCTGAGCATCAGCAGCGGACTCGATGCGGTGCTCAGGCTGTCGGCGGTGATGGGCTGCGAGCCGTCCAGCAGACCCTGCAGCGCCTGCAGGTGCTCGTGGTAGGTCTCCTGAATCAGTGGAGTCAGGCCGGTGCCGGCCCGGGCATGCAGGGTCTCGCAGTCATCGCAGGTGGCGATCTCGGTCTCGCCGAGCACGCGCACGGCCCAGTCGGCTGCCTGCTGCGGTGTGCTCCAGGTGCTGCACAGGGCGGCGCCGTTGCAGTCGGCGTCGAGGATGCCCTGGGTGTCGGTGGCCGGGCGGCTGTGCAGCAGGTTGTAGCCGGAGTGCACCAAGTCACGGGTGACGCGGATCAGTGGCTGGCCGCTGCCGCCGGCGGGCTGTCCGCCCACCCAGGTCACGCCCTGGTTGCCGCTGGCGGTTTCGGTGGCGCTGACCACGCTGACCGCATCCTGGCTTTGCTGCAGGTTCGCCTGCATGGCCTGGCCCTTGGCCAGGGAACCCCACGCACCCTGGCCGATGGCGTCGGCCATCTGCCGGGCCATGGCCTGGCAGGTCAGCTGCGAGCGGTCATAGTCGATGCGGCCCTGCATCACGCCGTTGCTGAGCAGCTCGTAGAGACCGGGGTTGGCGCGCTGGATGATCAGCGCCGGCAATGACATCACCGCCTGGGTGGCGTTCTGCACCACGCTGCCCATGATCTGCTGAAAGCCCTCGGTGACGCCGTTGAGCTGATTGCGCAGGGTGGTCTGCAGATCCATGTTTCCGCACATCAGATTGGCCCGCCAGGTGAGGCCGACACCAAGGCCGTCGGGGCGGTACAGCGAAGTGGGCGCGCCCACTGCCGAGCCGCCGCCCAGGGTGTAGAGCACCCGGTCATCCAGCACTTCGCCGCGGGTGCCGAGACGGTAATCATCGGTGGCCGCATTTACGCCTGAGCAAACCAGGAGGGCTGCCAGAGGGAGGGTGCGGGCAGGTCGGCCCATGTCGGTTCTCCTAGAAGGCGACGGTGCCAAGCAATACCTGGCCCTTGCGCTCGCAGCAGCTGTAGGGGCGCCAGAGCGCCCAGGCGTAGGCGCCGTCTTCGGCCTGTACGGCTTCGGTCGGAAACACTGCGCAGCTGTCGCTCTGTTCGGGGAGCAGCGGCTGCCAGGCGTGCGTGGCAGGGTCGTTTTCCAGCACCGGGGGCGGCGGCCAGTAACCGTCCTTGGCGGGTGGGGTAAGTGGCAGGTAGACATGCGGCTGGCCGTTACGGGTGACCAGATCGGCAGCGCGCTGGGCCATCACCGCCGCGGCTTTGTAGTCGTCGGGCTGGATCAGAAAGCCATGGCGCGGGTAGACGTTGCCCCACATCTCGCCGTCGAACTGACTGCCCACCTCGCGCAGGCCGGGCGTCAGCGCTTCGGGGTAGAGGGTTTCGGGAATGGCGTGGCGCCAGGCGAGGGTGTCCAACGTGCTGAGAAAATAGGGCTGCAAGGCCGTTGCGCCGCTCGCGCACACCAGGCCGGACGCGGCGGCGAGTTGCGCCGCCACCCAGCCGCCGGGGTGGCCGATGGCGTCGACATTCTTGAAACGGGGCAGGTTGTCGCGGCGGGTATTGGGCGTGATCAGATTGCCGCCGCCTTCGGCACCCGAAATCGGAGCGGACAGGATGGCCATTTCGGCCCAGGGGTTCTCGCCGGTGACGGCATAGCTGGAAACCACCAGGTCGGGATTGAAGTGCTGGACGCGGATGGAGGTTTCGATGTCGCAGCCGAACGGGGTGCAGGTCAGCCAGAAACACAGGCCGATGACCTGGTAATCGAGGCAACTGGGCGAGAGGGCCGACTGGGTCAGGCTGACGGTGTTCAGGGCCAAGGCCTGAAGCGAAAGCGCTTCCAGACTGAGAAGCCAATATCGTTGCGGACGTGCAGGGTGGGGTGGTGTGGCTCGAGAGCTGCGGGGTGGGCTGGCCATGGGCGCGTCATCCGAAAGGAAACGCGCACAGAATTAGCTCAGATCAAGAGCGTATTCAGCGCATAAATTGAAATCGATACCTACGCATTTCCCAATCTCGCCACGCCGGGCAGGGTCAGATGGAGCTCCTTGGCCTGGTAGCCGGCGATGGCGATGAAGATACCCTCGGAACTGCCATTCTCGACGCGGGTGAGGCCCTCGGCCTGCAGCTGGGGTTTGAACAGCAAGATGAGCAGGGCCCGCAGTTCCTTGCCCCGTTGCTCGGTCGAGTCGGCCCAGCGACGTGCCCGGCCCCAGCAGCACTGTTCGAGGAACAGCTGCATCTCGCTGTCCTTGAGCCACTTGTCCGTAAGCGTTCAGCCAAGTCACCTTCCGAACTCCAGCATTAAGGGCGATGGTGTCCGCGTATTTTTAAGCGGACGCGACCGTCCTTAATGTCAGGATTTCCATGCGCCAACGAAGCTCTTACCCCAAACCGTTCAAGGCCCAGGTTGTTCAGGAATGCCTGCAACCGGGTGCGACCGTCTCCAGCGTTGCCATCAGCCATGGCATCAACGCCAACGTCATTCGCAAATGGCTACCGCTTTATCGAGATCAGCTACCGGCGGCGTTGCCGGCATTCGTTGCAGTGAGGGCTACGCCCAAACGGCCGGCTGACGCAGCGGTGATTATTGAGTTAGCGCTTGGCGAACAGTCAGTCACGGTGAAATGGCCCGCTTGCGATCCGGAAGGCTGCGCCCGTTTTGTCCGTGGGCTCGCCCTATGATCCGCATCGATAGCATCTGGCTTGCCACTGAACCGATGGACATGCGCGCCGGCACCGACACCGCGCTGGCTCGTGTGGTGGCAGTATTCGGTGCGGCGAAGCCGCACTGCGCTTATCTCTTTGCCAATCGTCGCGCCAACCGCATGAAAGTCCTGGTGCATGACGGCGTGGGGATCTGGCTGGCCGCGCGGCGATTGCACCAGGGCAGATTCCACTGGCCAGGCATCCGCCACGGTTCGGAAGTCGAGCTCGACAGCGAGCAACTTCAGGCCTTGGTACTCGGCCTGCCCTGGCAGTGGGTCGGTGTGGCCGGTGCGATCACAGTGCTGTAGCGCGTGCCATTAGCCCATCGCGTTATCTCCGCCGAGCGCCTGCGCTGGCACAATCAGCGGCATGACGCCCTCGCCCAATCTCGACCAACTGACACCTGAGCAACTGCGCGCACTGGCCGCGCAGTTGCTGTCGCACGTCGATGCGCTGGGCAAGAAGATCCACCGCGATCAAACCATCATCGAACAGCTCACCCATGAAATTGCATGGTTCAAGCGACACAAGTTTGCCAAGCGCAGCGAGCAACTGAGTCCCGCGCAAGGTAGCTTGCTGGACGATCTGCTCGACACGGACATCGCCGCCATCGAGGCGGAACTGAGAGCCCTCAATCCTCCGGCGGCTCCGGCTGAACCCCGCCAACAGCCCAGGCGCGCTCCGCTGCCAGCCCAGTTTCCGCGCACCGTGATCCATCACGAGCCAGAGAACACCCAATGCGCCTGCGGTTGCCAGCTGCAACGCATCGGCGAAGACATCAGCGAAAAGCTCGACTACACCCCGGGCGTGTTCACCGTCGAACAGCATGTGCGTGGCAAATGGGCCTGCCGCCGCTGTGAAACACTCATCCAGGCGCCGGTACCGGCCCAGGTGATTGAAAAGGGCATCCCCACCGCCGGGTTGTTGGCCCACGTGATGGTGGCCAAGTTCGCCGATCACTTGCCGCTGTACCGGCAGGAGAAAATCTTTGGCCGTGCCGGCCTGGCCATCGCGCGCTCGACACTGGCGCAGTGGGTCGGGCAAACCGGCGTGCAGCTCCAGCCGCTGGTCGAGGCGCTGCGCGAAGCCGTGCTGGCCGAACGCGTGATCCACGCTGACGAAACCCCGGTACCCATGCTCGCCCCTGGCGAGAAGAAAACCCATCGGGCTTACGTCTGGGCCTACAGCACAACGCCCTTCTCCGATCTGAAGGCCGTGGTGTACGACTTCAGTCCCAGCCGTGCGGGCGAACATGCCCGCAACTTCCTCGGCCCATGGAACGGTAAGCTGGTCTGCGACGACTTCGCCGGCTACAAGGCCGGCTTCGCGCAGGGCATCATCGAAATCGGCTGCATGGCCCACGCTCGGCGCAAGTTCTTCGACCTGCACGCGGCGAACAAGAGCCAACTGGCCGAGCAGGCGCTGCACTCCATTGCCGGGCTGTATGAAGTTGAACGCCAAGTGCGCGACATGAGCGATGAAGATCGCCGGCGAATACGACAGGAAAAGGCTGTACCGATCCTCGACGCGCTGCATGACTGGATGCTGGCCCAGCGTGAACGGGTGCCCAACGGCTCAGCCACGGCAAAAGCCTTGGATTACAGCCTCAAACGCTGGCTGGCACTGACTCGCTATGTCGAAGATGGTGCTGTACCCATCGACAATAACCAGGTTGAAAACCAGATCCGGCCATGGGCCCTGGGGCGCTCGAACTGGCTGTTTGCCGGATCATTGCGCAGCGGCAAACGGGCGGCGGCGATCATGAGCCTGATCCAGTCGGCGCGGATGAACGGGCATGATCCGTACGCCTACCTAAAAGACGTGCTGACGCGGCTGCCGACACAGCGAGCAAGCGGGATCGGCCAACTGCTGCCGCACAACTGGATACCCGCCAGCAAGGTGTGATGCCCGCTCGCTTACACTTGTCCCAGGCGAAGTACAGCCCTTCGACCAGCAGCACAAGCCAACTGACCGGCACCATGCGCAGGCTGAACCAGCTCATCGCCTGGGCGGTGGTCCACTGGTTGGTGATGACCATCCAGGTGGCGTAGCCGCTCAGCCCGGCCTGCGTGCCCATCAGGCCGCTCATGGCGCCTTCCCGACCCAGGCGCGCCAAATGGTCGGTGGTCCAGTAGGCGTCTTCCTTCTGCATTTCGAAGATGAGTTTCGCCATCGCCAGTTATGCCTGAATGGCGGGCTCCGTAGCCTTGGTCTCACCGGCCAGCTCCGCTTCCCGCGCGGCGATGGCCCGCTCCAGTTCCGGTGAGCGCTTGGCCCACTGTTCCGGGGGGCAGGGGCTTGGACCATTCCATGGCCTCGGGGGCGGTGAGGTCGGGGAGGTGGGCGAGTTTCTTGCGGAGCAGGTAGTGGATCAGCAGTGAGTTGACAATGATTAGCCCCACCACCCCTTCCCAGAGGAAGACGGAGATCGGGTCCCGTTCAGCCACGGCTTTGCGGTAATCATGCACATAGCTTTGCCAGACGGTCATGCCGGCGTTGTGCACCACGGTCGGCTCCGGCACGGCCTGCGGTCCG
>DATJDB010000317.1:0-7017 GCA_035497635.1 Pseudomonas sp.
GCAGGACGATCTTCCACAGCGTCTCGGCCTTGGTGGCGCCGAGGGCCAGCGAGCCCTCGCGCACCGCGCGCGGAATACGCGCCAGGCCTTCCTCGGTGGCGACGATGACCACCGGCAGGGTGAGAATCGCCAGGGTCAGCGAGGCCCACAGCAGGCCCGGTGTGCCAAAGGTCGGCGCCGGCGCCGATTCGGGGAAGAACAGCTGATCCAGCGAGCCGCCCAATACGTAGACGAAGAAGCCCAGGCCGAACACGCCGTAAACGATTGAGGGCACGCCGGCCAGGTTGTTCACCGCGATGCGGATCACCCGGGTCAGCAGGCCCTGCTTGGCGTACTCGCGCAGGTAGACCGCCGCCAGCACGCCGAACGGGGTGACGATTACCGCCATGATCAGGGTCATCAGCACGGTGCCGAAGATGGCCGGGAAGATACCGCCCTCGGTGTTGGCCTCGCGGGGCTCGTCGCTGACGAATTCCCACAGCTTGGCGAAGTAATGTCCGATCTTTTCCAGCTGGCTCATGCCGTTGGGCTGGAAGGCCCGCACCACCTTGCCCAGGCTGATGTCCTGCTCATGGCCATCGGCCGTGCGCACCCGCATGCTGTCGCGGTTGAAGGCCTGGTACAGCTCGCTCAGACGGGCTTCCAGCACCGCGTATTCGGCATCCCACTGGGCCTTTTCGGCGGCCAGCTCGGCCTGCGCGGCGGCGTCCAGCCGACCCTGCAGTTCCAGCTTGCGGGTCTTCAGACGCAGGCGTTCGAGGCCGTGGTTGATGCGGCCGATCTGGTGCTTCTCGACATCCTTGATCTGGGCATGCAGCGCATCGACCCGCTGCAGGCGGCCCTGCAGCTCGGCCCAGGCCGCGTCGCCCTCGGCAACCAGGCGGCCTTCTTCCTTCACATTGACCAGAAAGCCGTAGAAGTTGCCCCATTCGCGACGCTCGACGGCGATCAGCTCAGCCGGCGTGCGGATGTTGGTCAGCCACTCGCCCACCACCCAGCTGAAGTCGGCGCCGTAGACCTCGCGGTTGCCGACCTTGAGCAGCTCGCGGGTCATGAACTCGCCACCCTCGGCGTTCACCGGCAGGCCGCTGGCGGCCAGGCGGGCGCGCGGCACTTCCTCGCGCTCCACCTCTTCGCCGGCCAGCACCCGGACCTCCTGGCCCGGCACCTGATAGTCGGCGACGATCACGTCGGCCGGCCAGAAGTGCGCCAGGCCGCGGCTAGCGATCACCGCCAGCAGGCCGAGGGTCATGATCACGGCGATGGACACCGCGCCGGCGTTCATCCACACCCAGGGGGTGCCGCTCTTGAACCAGGTTTTCAGGTTTTGCTGTTTCACGGTTTCAGAACCTTTCATGGCGCCCCCTTACAGCGACGCATACTTGCCGCGCAGGCGCTGGCGGATCAGTTCGGCCAGGGTGTTCATCACGAAGGTGAACAGCAGCAGCACCATGGCAGCGAGGAACAGCACCCGGTAGTGGGTACTGCCCACTTCGGATTCGGGCATTTCCACCGCCACGTTGGCGGCCAGGGTGCGCAGGCCTTCGAAGATGTTCATTTCCATGATCGGCGTGTTGCCGGTGGCCATCAGCACGATCATGGTTTCGCCCACGGCGCGGCCCATGCCGATCATCAGCGCCGAGAAGATGCCCGGGCTGGCGGTGAGGATCACCACGCGGGTCAGCGTCTGCCACGGCGTGGCGCCCAGCGCCAGCGAGCCATAGGTCAGGCTCTTGGGCACGCTGAACACGGCGTCCTCGGCGATGGAATAGATGTTGGGGATCACCGCGAAGCCCATGGCCAGACCAACCACCAGGGCGTTGCGCTGGTCGAACGGAATGCCCAGCTCGTTGGTCAGCCACAGGCGCATGTCGCCGCCGAAGAACCAGTTCTCCAGGTGGCCGCTGATGCCCAGCGAGAAAACGCCGACGCCAATCACCACCGGTATCAGCAGCGCGGCTTCCCAGCCGTCCGGCACGCGCAGGCGGATGCTTTCCGGCAGGCGGCTCCACAGGTACGCGGCGCCGATGATGCCGACCGGCATCAGCAGCAGCAGGCTGAAGATGCCCGGCAGGTGGCTTTCCAGGTAAGGCGCCAGGAACAGCCCGGCGAAGAAGCCGAGAATCACCGTGGGCAGCGCTTCCATCAGCTCGATCACCGGCTTGACCTTGCGACGCAGGGTCGGCGCCATGAAGTAGGCGGTGTAGATCGCCGCGCAGATGGCCAGCGGGGCGGCCAGCAGCATGGCGTAGAAGGCCGCCTTCAGGGTGCCGAAGGCCAGCGGCGCCAGGCTTAGCTTGGGTTCGAAATCGGTGTTGGCCGAGGTGGACTGCCAGACGTACCGGGGCTCGTCATAGTTTTCGTACCAGACCTTGCCCCACAGCGCGCTCCAGGAAATCTCCGGGTGCGGGTTGTCCACTTCCAGGCTGCGCAGCAGGCCGTCACGCTCGATCAGCACCCGGTCGGCGCGTGGCGACAGTGCGCCGAGGGCCGCGCCGTCGCTGACCGTCTCGGCCAGCAGCGTGCGGTGCGCGGTGCTGTGGAAGATGCCCAGCTGGCCGGCCTCGTCCAGCGCCAGGAAGCCCTTGCGGCGTTCTTCCGGCAGGATCTGCACGATGGGCGCGTCGCCCAGGCGGAAGTTGCGCACGTTTTTCAGCTCGTGACGCCCATCGGCATCGCGCACCATGAACCACTGGCCGATACCGCCCGCGGAGTCGCCAACCATCAGCGAGATGCCGCCCAGCAGCGGAGTCACGGTGGTGATCTGCACGTTGCCGGCAAGCAGCTTGTAGCGACCATTAAGCTGCTGGCGGCGCAGATCGAACACCTGCACCTCGGCGCGCTCGCCGAAGGCGTACAGCCATTGCTGGCGTGGCTCCAGTTGCAGGAAACCGATCGGCTCGCCCAGCGCCGGCAAGCTGTAGCGCTGCTCACTGAGGCTCACGTCGCCGGTGAACAGGTTTTCCTCGCGCTCCAGACGCAGCGTCTGCAATTCGCCGCCGGCCACGCCGGCGAGCATCAGGCTGGAACCGTTGACGCTGATGGCCAGCGTCTCCAGAGCGCGACCCTGGGCATCCAGCACGATGGGTTCGGCACCGAACGGGTAGACCAGCTCCGGGGTGATGGTCTTTACGCCATCGGGGTAGCTGAGGCGGTACTCATGCTCGGCCACCAGGGCGCGGCCATCGCTCAGGCCGACCACGAAGCGACGGCTGCCGGGCGTGTCTTCGCCCAGCGCGACGATGCGGGCGCCTTCGGGCAGGGCCAGGCGCGCCTCACTCAGCAGCGCACCGTCGCGCACATCGAGAAACTGCACCTGGCCGCTGGCGTCCAGACGCATGGCGACCTGATTCTGTTCTTCGATGGCCAGCAGCAAGGCCGGCTGACGCTCAGCCAGCCAGGCCGGGCGCTGTTCCTGCGCCGCGCCCAGTTCGGCGCCCTGGAAGATCGGCAGCACCACATGGGCCAGGTAGAAGAAGATCAGCGTGATGGCGCCAAGTACCGCCAGGCCGCCGATGGAGACGTACCAGCGGGCCAGGCGGTCCTTGAGGGCGCGCATGCGCCGCTTGCGCTTGAGGGCCGGCGTATCGAAATCCAGCCCCGGCGCCCGGGAAGAAGCGCTCATGTCGTGTTCAGCCATATCGTTCATGAAAAAAATCCGGGGCCGGCTCAAAGGGGCCCGAGCGCACTGTAAAACCGCCGTGTGACAGAAACATTACAAGCGAGTGACGCACCCGCACGTGACCCCAAACGCAACGACCCGCGCCAGGGCGCGGGTCGTTGCACAGGCAAAGGGCGAGGCTTACAGGCCCAGATCCTTGAGTGCCTTGTCGACCACCTTCTTGGGCAGCGGGATGTAGCCATCCTTGACCACTACGTCCTGACCCTGCTTGCTCAGCACCAGCTTGAGGAATTCAGCCTCCAGCGGCTGCAGCTTCTTGTTCGGGTCCTTGTTGATGTAGACGTAGAAGAAGCGCGCCAGCGGGAACTTGCCAGCCAGGGCGTTGGCTTCGGAGGCCTCGAACGCCTCGCCACCCTTTTTGGACAGCGGCACGGCGCGCACGCTGGACGTCTTGTAGCCGATGCCCGAGTAGCCGATGGCGTTCAGGGTGCTGGAGATCGACTGCACCACCGAGGCGGAACCCGGCTGCTCGTTGACGTTCGCCTTGAAGTCACCCTTGCACAGCGCGACTTCCTTGAAGTAGCCGTAGGTACCGGACACCGAGTTGCGACCAAACAGCTGAACCGGCTTGTTGGCCCATTCGCCGGTCAGGCCCAGCTGGCCCCAGGTCTTGATGTCCTGATCGCCACCGCACAGGCGGGTGCTGGAGAAGATGGCGTCGACCTGGGCAATGTCCAGGCTCTTGATCGGGTTGTCCTTGTGCACGAACACGGCCAGGGCGTCGATAGCGACCGGAACTTCGACCGGTTTGTAGCCATATTTCTGCTCGAAGGCCTGCTTTTCGCTGTCCTTCATCGGGCGGCTCATCGGGCCAATGTTGGCAGTGCCTTCGGTCAGCGCCGGCGGCGCGGTGGAGGAACCGGCAGCCTGGATCTGGATGTTGACGTTCGGGTAGTTACGCTTGAACTCTTCCGCCCAAAGGGTCATGAGGTTGGCCAGCGAGTCGGAACCGACGCTGGACAGGTTGCCCGATACGCCGGAGGTCTTGCTGTAGCTCGGCAGTGCCGGATCGACAGCCGCCAGCACGCCAGTGGAGGCGACGCTCACTGCGGCAAGGCCCATGGCCGCCATCAAACGCTTCACTTTCATTCCTTGCTCCTGGACTGAGGATGTGATGATGCAACGGTGGCCAGTATTGGCAGGCCGCATGACAAGTCTATGAACCGCGTATGACAGTTCGATGACCATGATCCAATCCGCTTTGCGCACCCGCACCGGTCGGTATACTCCGGCGCATCTCCCCCTTCCGCGCCCATGACGCCCTGAACCATGCGCCCCGAGCCAGACATGACAAACGAAGAATTGGACCCCATTCCCCAGGGCGACCTGGCCATGCAGATCACCGCTCTGCCCCGCGAAACCAACGGTTTCGGTGACATCTACGGCGGCTGGCTAGTGGCGCAGATGGACCTGGCCGGCACGGCAATGGCCAGCCGACTGGCCGGCGGGCGGGTGGCCACGGTGTCCATCGACCGCATGGCGTTCATGACCCCGGTGGTGGTCGGCGCGCAGCTGTCCTTCTATGCGCAGACGCTGCACGTCGGCCGCAGCTCTATTCGCGTGCAGGTGGAAGTGTGGAGCGACGACCCGCAGACCCAGGAATGGCGCAAGGTAACCGATGCGGTGTTCGTGTTCGTGGCCATCGATGACCGCCGGCGTACCCGGGCGATCCCTACAAGCCGCTGACGTGTGGGGAGGTTAGATGATTGGCACAGGTAGGCTGAGCGGTGGGAAGAGCTGGGAGAAAGCGGGAACACCAGCGGCGGCGCGGCCTGGAGCGGGATGCCTTGTGCCGAACCAGTGTCAAAGCCCCGCGAAGCCGTAAACAGTCCACCCATTAACAGGAGCCCGCATTTCGCGGGCTCTTTGTCATCTGCCGGTCAGATCATCCAGCCGCCAGACCAAACAGCCCGGCCGATGATCTGGAGTTCGTCCAGGCGTTCCTTGGGGACGGTCATGGCTTGGTACTCCTTGTTCTGGCTGATGATGCTCACCGAGCCATCGAACTGGCGCTGCAGGCGCTTGGCGTAAAGGTGATCATCCAGCAGGATTACGTAAACACCTTCGCCCTCCAGGGCGTTGCGGCTGTGGTCCAGCATGATGGTGTCGCCATCGCTGAGTAGGGGCTCCATCGAATCCCCGGTCACCCGCACCGCCGACAAATTGGACGGTTCCAGCCCCTTCCTACGCAGCGAATAGCGCGTAAACGCCAACTTCGCCAGCACGCAGCAGTGCTCGTTCCAAGCGCCCTGCCCAGCGCTGCAACGCGCGTCGTAGAGCGGAATAAACGCGTAATCGTCGCCAGCCTCGCTTCTTGCCCCCTCAGCGGCAGCGCCAGAGAGCATGCTGCCGTTTCCGGTGGCCACCCACTCCAGCAGAACGCCCTTCGCCATGGCCAGACGCGCCAGCGAATCGAACAGTGGCATCCCATCTCCCGCGATCCAGCGCTGCAGCGTTGACAGCGATACGCCAGCCGTCGCTGCGGCCTCTTTGCGCGACTCATAGAGGTCGGCGATAGCGGCAACGCGAGTTCCGATTCCCGAAATCGGAAACGGAACAGCGTCTTGTCCTGAATTCGAGTGTTCCGATTCGCTGTAAGTCATTGATTTGCAAGCCCTTGAACCGAAAGTCGGTCTAAAAGTCCCAAGGATAGGAATCGGAACGCCCGAAATCGGTTTACTGAGTCCCGAATTCAGGATATGTTTATGCCCAAGGACAGGTTAAACACTCCGAAAAACGCCACTCGAAGGTGGCGCAAAAAGGACTTCATCAATGAACAAGACCGAAATTCCGGACGATCCAAATCAGCGGTGGGAGTGGATCAAGTACCAACTCCGTACCAACGGCTCATCCCTCGCCAAAGTCGCACGTGTGCTCAAGGTTACGCCGCCTGCGGTGAAGAATGTAAAGCGCCAGCCTTACCCCCGCATCGAGCGAGCCATCGCAAAAGAGCTTGGACTCGCACCGATCCAGCTTTGGCCTGAGCGTTGGAACGCAGATGGCACCCCCTGCCGTCTGCGTCCCAAGCGTGCCGAATTTATGCAGCCGTATAGACGAAAGCATACCGCAGCTCATTCCCAAGGGCACCGTAAAACCGGCGGGGAGGCCTGAACATGCGTCCCAAAAAAGACACCCGCACGCTCGATCTGTTCTTTGAAGTGCCCCAGCCGATCCGCCCGGCCCCCGGCCACGGCAACTACGGCGTCACCGTCAGCGAGCTGGTCGCCGAGATCCTCAAGGCCACCGACATCGACCGCTACGAAATCGCCGCCCGCATGTCGCGCCTGTCCGGCGACGACGTGAGCAAGAACATGCTGGACGCCTGGTCCAGCCCG
>DATJDB010000318.1:0-5408 GCA_035497635.1 Pseudomonas sp.
GTCCAGGCGGTCCGCGGCCAGACGCACCATCTGCCGGCTGGCCACCAGCGCGGTGGCCATGTCGGCCAGGCGAAACTGCAGGGCCTGGAACTCGGCCAGCGGCTGGCCGAACTGCCGGCGCTCGCCCAGATAGCGGCGGGACTGTTCCAGCGCCGCCTGGGCCGCGCCCAGCGAACAGCTGGCGATGTTGACGCGCCCGCCATCCAGGCCGCGCATGGCGTAGATGAAGCCTTCGCCTTCCGGGCCGATGCGCTGTCCGGCCGGCACGCGCACGCTGTCGAAAGTGATGCTGCGTGTGGGCTGGGCACGCCAGCCCATTTTCGCCTCGTTGCGTCCGTAACGGATGCCGGGCGCGTCGGCCTCGACCAGAAAGCAGGAAATGCCCCGCGCGCCGGGATCGTCGCCGGTGCGCGCCATGACCAGCAGCAGCTGGGTGGCGCCGGCGCCGGAGATGAAGCTCTTGCTGCCATCGAGCAGATAATGCTCGCCGTCGCGGCGCGCGCGGGTGCTCAGGTGCGCGGCGTCCGAGCCGGCATCCGGCTCGGTCAGACAGTAGGAGGCGAGCAGCTCGCCGCTGACCATGCGCGGCAGCCAGGCGGCCTTGAGTGCCGGATCGGCGAAGCGGGCGACCATCCAGCTGGCCATGTTGTGGATGGTCAGGTAGGCGGCGGTGGCCACGCACCCGGCGGCCAGCTGTTCAAAGATCAGCGAGGCCGACAGCCGCGACAGGCCGAGGCCGCCGTCGGCCGTGTCCAGGTACAGGGCCAGGTAGCCCTGCTCGGCGGCGCGGCGCAGGGTGTCGACCGGGAAGTGATGGTCACGATCCCAGTCGGCGGCGTGGGGGGCCAGCTCGTGGCTGGCAAAGGCGCGGGCACTGTCGATCAGTAACCGTTGCTCGTCACTCGGGTCGAAGTCCATGGGGACCTCACTGGAGTTTCTCCGGCTGGCCGGCGGCGCGGCGTTCGGCCTGCCAGTCGCTCAGGCTGGGCGCGCCTTGCTCGCCGTCCAGGTGATGGACGATCTCGAAGAAATCCTGGTGCAGCGGATCCTTCAGGATGTCGGCGCGAGGTTTGACCTTTACCACGTAGGTCCGTTGCAGGTTCTGGTGATCGAAAGCGCGCCATTCCTGCTCGCCCTTGAGCAGGCTGTAGCGATGGCCTTCCAGGGCCTTGATCACCGGTTCGCTCTTCAGGCTCTTGGCGCGCCCCACGGCATCGCTCCACTGGTGCACGATGCCGTAGGCGTGGGCGGCGGAGCTGGTCGGGTACATCTGGTAGCGCTCCATGTAGGTCTTGACGAAGGCCTTGCCGCGTTCGCTGTTCTCCAGGTCCGGCACGCGCCAGGTCCAGGGCGTGGTGCCGAGTACGCCTTCCATGATGGTCGGGCCGGCCTGCTCGACCATGTGCCCGGTGATGTTGGGCACCACCACCTGCATGCGCGAGGTCAGGCCCATTTCATGGGCAATGCGCATGGCGCGCACCAGATCCTCGCCGAACAGCACCAGCGCCAGCACCTGGGCGTCGCTCTTGCCGGCCAGGGTCAGGGCGTCGCGGTACTGGGCCAGGCGCGCGCCGGGGAATGGCAGGCGCACGTTGGGGTGACGAGCCTGGTCTTCGCTGCCGGTGGCCTTGCGCAGCGCGGCTTCGCTGGTCAGTCCCCAGGTGTAATCGGAGGTCAGGTAGAAGTAGCGCTTGTTCGGCAGATTCTTGGCCAGGTACTGGCCCAGCGCGCGGGCGCTCATGGTGGCGTTGTTGCTTTCGCGGAACAGGTAGCGATGCCCGTCCTTGCCGGTGGTGTCGTTGGAATAGCCCAGCGTGCCGAAGTAGATCAGGCCGTGCTCGCGGGCGCGCTTGCCGGAGGCGATGGCCACGGCGCTGGAGGCGCCGCCGAACAGCATGGCGACGTTTTCGCCAGCCAGCTTGTCGACATTCTGGATGGCCTTGTCGACCTGGGAGGCGGTGTCGCGCGAGGACAGCTGCAGCGGGCGGCCGAGCACGCCGCCGCGGGCGTTGATTTCATCGAGGGCCAGCAGGGCGCCACGCATCTGTGACTGGCCTTCTTCCTTGTAACTGCCGGTGCGCGGGTAGTTCAGGCCGAGGGTGATGGGGTCGGCGGCCTGGGCGCAGGCTGCGATCCCGACCCAGAGCGCCAGGGTGGCAGTCAGGCGTTTCATGGATAACCTCTGGTTTCGTAATGGAAATCTGCAACGGTTTTACGCAAACGTGCCGAGGGACGGCATCGGCTTTTGGTCTAAGGGCTGACATTTTCTGTGTGATGAATGTCGCAGATCATCAGACGTCACGGGGCTGCGTCGGGGAATGGGACCGATTGCCGCTGGCGCCTTGACTTGCCGCAACGGCTTCTCTAGCGTGCCGGCCGGTGATTTCAGGGGGTATGCATGAACGACGACAGTCAACGCATCAGGCTGGAACCCGGCTGGAAGGCGGCCCTGAGCGAGGAGTTCGGGCAAGCCTACATGCGTGAGCTGGGTGAATTCCTGCGCCGCGAAAAGGCCGCCGGCAAGACCATATTTCCGCCCGGGGCGCTGATCTTCAACGCGCTGGATTCCACGCCGCTCGACCGGGTGAAGGTGGTGATTCTCGGTCAGGACCCCTACCACGGGCCGGGGCAGGCCCACGGCCTATGCTTCTCGGTGCAGCCCGGGGTGCCGGCGCCGCCGTCGCTACAGAACATCTTCAAGGAACTCCAGCGCGACCTGAACGTGCCGATCCCCGGTCACGGCTGCCTGCAGCACTGGGCCGAGCAGGGCGTGCTGTTGCTCAACACCTCGCTGACCGTCGAGCAGGGCCAGGCCGGCTCCCACGCGAACGCTGGCTGGCAGCGTTTCACCGACCGCATCATCCAGGTGGTCAGCGAGCATTGCCCGCATCTGGTGTTCATGCTCTGGGGCGCCCACGCACAGGGCAAGCAGCGGCTGATCGACCCGACCAAGCACCTGATCCTGCGCTCACCGCACCCCTCGCCGCTGTCGGCGTATCGCGGCTTCATCGGCAACGGCCATTTCAGCCGCGCCAACCGCTATCTGGAGCAGCACGGCATGGCGCCAATCGACTGGCGATTGCCGGAATTGGCGGAGGGGTAGGGTGGTCAGCACCGTTCTGGTCGCCGCTCCGCGTGGGGTGAAGACAAGAGAAGTTGGCCACCCTGCGTCGCGCGCCGGCGGGCTGTGGGGCCGGGTTTATCCCGGCTGAAGGCCGGCGCCAGCCGGCCCTACAGGTTTAACCTCTTGCCGCGCGGATCAGCTGCTTCATTTCCTTCACGGCATCCTTGAAACCGACGAACAGCGCATGGGCAACGATGGCGTGGCCGATGTTCAGTTCGTGGATGCCGTCGATGGCGGCGACCGCCTCGACGTTGTGATAGTGCAGGCCATGCCCGGCATTGACGATCAGCCCCTCGGCGCAGCCCAGGCGCACGCCGGCGCGGATGCGTTCCAGCTCCTGGCCTTGGGTCGCGGCATCGGCTGCATCCGCGTAGCGACCGGTGTGCAGCTCGATCGCCGGCGCGCCGACGCGGCGGGCGGCGCGGATCTGGTTTTCCTCGGCGTCAATGAACAGCGACACCTGGCAGCCCAGGGCGCTCAGGCGCAGCACCGCGTCACGGATGCGCTCTTCCTGACCGGCGACATCCAGGCCGCCTTCGGTGGTCAGCTCCTGACGGGTCTCCGGCACCAGACAGGCATGCTGTGGACGGATGCGCTCGGCGAAGGCCAGCATCGCCTCGGTGACGCCCATCTCAAAGTTCATGCGCGTCTGCAGACACTCCTTGAGCAACAGCACGTCGCGCTCCTGAATGTGCCGGCGGTCCTCGCGCAGGTGCACGGTGATGCCATCGGCGCCGGCTTCCTCGGCGTCCAGCGCGGCCTTTACCGGGTCGGGATAGCGGGTGCCGCGCGCCTGGCGCAGGGTGGCGATGTGGTCGATGTTGACGCCGAGCTGGAGAGGTTCAGGCACGAGGTGGCTCCTTGAGATTCATGAACAGCTCGCGGCTGACCAGCGGTCGGCCGCCCAGATGGGGGGCCAGCGCCTGACGCATCAGACGCTTGGCGGTGGCAAGGGTGGTGGGCTGCTCCCAGTCGGCATCGGCCAGGGCTAGCAGATCGCGGCCCAGGAACAGGCCCGGTTGCAGATGATCGACCGCCTCCAGCCCGGCCTCGGGCAGCAGGCGGTAGAAGGTTTCCGCTACGAGCGGCTGGCCCCGTACATCCTGTTCGAGGGCGAAGCCGTAGCCCAGCTCGTCGAGCAAGCGCCACTCGAAGGTGCGCAGCAGCGGCTGCAGGGGACGGCCGGCGTTCAGCGCCTGCAAAGTCAGCGCGTAATGCTCGAACAGCACCGGATGCGGGTCCTGCGCCGGCAGCAGGCGGATCAGCAGTTCGTTGAGATACAGACCGCTGAACAGCACGTCGCCGTGCAGCAGGTTGGGGATGCCGTTGGGCTCCAGACGGGCGACGGTCTTCAGTTCACCCTTGCCGCGCAGCTCGACTTCCAGCGGCAGGAACGGCCGCGCCTGGCTGCCGGACTTGCCACGCGCGCCGCGCAGCACGGCGCGCAGGCGCCCCTCGGGGGTAAACAGGTCCACCAGCGCGCTGGTTTCCTTGTAGGGGCGGCTGTGCAGCACGAACGCCGACTGCGGCGCGCCGGCCTGGCTCATGGGCCTCTACAGGTCGAGGTAGCCGAGCGAGCGCAGGGCGCGTTCGTCATCGGACCAGCCGCCCTTCACCTTGACCCACAGGTTGAGCATTACCTTGGAGTCGAACAGGGTTTCCATGTCCAGGCGGGCGTCCTGACCGATGCGCTTGATGCGCTCGCCCTTTTCGCCGATGAGGATCTTCTTCTGGCCATCGCGCTCCACCAGAATCAGCGCGTGGATATGCAGGATGCGGCCTTCCTGCTTGAACTCTTCGATTTCCACGGTGATCTGGTACGGCAGTTCGGCGCCGAGCTGACGCATGATCTTCTCGCGCACCAGCTCGGCGGCCAGGAAGCGGCTGGAGCGGTCGGTGATCTGGTCTTCCGGGAAGAAGTGCTCGTTCTCCGGCAGACGTTCGTTGACCAGGTTTTCCAGGGTGTCGAGGTTCTGCGCGTGCAGCGCGGAGATCGGCACGATCTCCGCGTTGGGCATCTGCTCGGCCAGCCATTGCATGTGCGGCAGCAGCTCGGCCTTGTCTTCCTGCTGGTCGGCCTTGTTGACGGCAACGATCAGCGGGCACTTCACGCCGCGGACCTTCTCCAGCACCAGCTCGTCCTCGTCGGTCCAGCGGGTGCGGTCGACCACGAACACCACCACATCCACGTCGCGCAGCGCGCTGCTGGCGCTGCGGTTCATGTAGCGGTTCAGGGCCTTCTCGTTGTTCTTGTGCAGGCCGGGGGTATCAACATAAATGGCCT
>DATJDB010000319.1:0-19514 GCA_035497635.1 Pseudomonas sp.
CCCCACGCCCATCGCCCGACGCCGGGGTCGGCGGATCTGTGCTTCATCGTCGCCGAGCCGCTGGAGCAGGTGATCGCCCAGCTGCAGGCCAAGGGTGTCGAGATGCTCATGGGCCCGGTGATGCGTACCGGTGCCAACGGCCCGATCCGCTCGGTCTACCTGCTCGATCCCGATCTGAACCTTATTGAACTCTCGAATTACGTGGAGATGGCCGCATGAGCCAGCACACCCAAGCCCTCGCCGCTTTCCTTGCCGACCTGCGTTATGAGCAGGTGCCGGCCGCTGTTCTCGATCGTACCGAAGATCTGTTCCTCGACTGGCTGGGGTCGGCATTGGCCAGCCAGGGTTCCCACCCGATTCCGCTGTTCGAGCGCTATGCCGAAAAAATGGGCCCGGCCGAAGGTCGCGCGCGCATCCTGGTGAGCCGCAGTTCCAGCTCCGCCTACTTCGCGGCGCTGGTGAATGGTGCCAGCTCGCACCTGGTGGAGCAGGACGACCTGCACAACAGCTCCGTGCTGCACCCGGCCACCGTGGTGTTCCCGGCCGCGCTAGCCGCCGCGCAGGATCTGGGCAAATCCGGCCGCGACCTGCTGCTGGCTTCGCTGGCCGGTTACGAAGCGGGCATCCGCATCGGTGAATTCCTCGGCCGCTCCCACTACCGTATCTTTCACACCACCGCGACCGTCGGCACCCTGGCCGCCGCCGTGGCGGTGGGCAAGCTGATGGGCTTCGACAAAGAACAGTTCATCAACCTGCTGGGCAGTGCCGGTACCCAGGCCGCCGGTCTGTGGGAATTCCTGCGTGACGCCGCCGACTCCAAACAGCTGCACACCGCCAAGGCCGCTGCGGATGGTCTGCTGGCCGCCTATATGACGGCCGAAGGGCTGAGCGGGGCGCGCAATATTCTTGAAGGCGAGCAGGGTATGGCTGCCGGGATGTCGACTGACGCCGAGCCGCGCTGGCTGTCCGACCGCCTGGGCGAGCGCTGGGCGCTGGCCGAGACCAGCTTCAAGTTCCACGCCTCCTGCCGTCACACCCATCCGGCCGCCGATGCGCTACTGGCATTGATGCAGCGTGAAAACCTCACCGCCGACGAGATCGCCACCGTGACGACCCGTGTGCACCAGGGCGCCATCGATGTGCTGGGCCGTGTGGTGGTGCCGCAGACCGTGCACCAGGCCAAGTTCTCCATGGGCACCGTGCTGGGCCTGATCGCGTTGTACGGCAAGGCCGGGCTGACCGAATTCCACACCCATGCGCTGACCGATGCCCGCGTCGGCCAGTTCCGCGAAAAGGTGAGCATGGTGCTGGATGCGGAAGTGGACGGCGCTTACCCGCAACGCTGGCTGGGTCGCGTCGAGGTGGTCACGGTCGATGGCCGCACCCTGACTGCCGCTGTGGACGACCCCAAGGGCGATCCGGGCAACACCCTGAGCCGCGCCGAGCTGGAGGATAAATTCCGCCGCCTGGTGGCGTTCTCCGGTGCACGCAGCGGCGCTGATGCCGGCGTGCTGATC
The DNA here is from genome assembly GCA_035497635.1 of Pseudomonas sp. Lineage (GTDB taxonomy): Bacteria > Pseudomonadota > Gammaproteobacteria > Pseudomonadales > Pseudomonadaceae > Serpens. The sequence goes on from DATJDB010000319.1 coordinate 1,518, forward strand.
GACCGCGTCTGGCGCCTGCGTGACACCTACGACCTGGGCGGCCTGGCCTGACAGCCAGACCGCCTGCGCCCCGAGCCTGAACCGAATTTGCAGGAACCCGGATATGACCGTACAGAACAACAACATCCGTCCCCTGGATGGCATCACCGTCGTCAGCCTCGAGCACGCCATTGCCGCGCCGTTCTGCACCCGTCAGTTGGCCGACCTCGGCGCGCGGGTGATCAAGGTGGAACGCCCCGGCTCCGGCGACTTCGCCCGCAGCTATGACGAGCGCGTGGACGGTCTGGCGTCCCACTTCGTGTGGACCAACCGCTCCAAGGAAAGCCTGACCCTGGACCTCAAACAGGACGACGCCATGCAGGTGCTCAACAAGCTGCTGAGCGAAGCCGACGTGCTGGTGCAGAACCTGGCGCCGGGCGCGGCAGCGCGCATGGGCTTGTCGTTCGAGGTTCTGCACGAGTGCTACCCACGCCTGATCGTCTGCGATATTTCCGGCTACGGCGAAGGCGGCCCCTACGAACAGAAGAAGGCCTACGACCTGCTGATCCAGTCCGAAGGCGGCTTCCTGTCGGTGACCGGCGGTCCGGGCGACGAGGAAATGGCCAAGGCCGGTTGCTCGATTGCCGACATCGCCGCTGGCATGTACGCCTACACCGGTGTGCTCTCGGCATTGATGCTGCGCGACAAGACCGGCCAGGGCAGCCGCGTGGACGTGTCCATGTTGGAAAGCCTGGTGGAGTGGATGGGCTACCCGCTGTACTACGCCTACAAGGGTGCCACCCCACCGCCGCGTGCCGGTGCGGCGCACGCCACCATTTACCCGTACGGCCCGTTCCCCGCCGGCGACGGCGGTACTGTGATGCTGGGCCTGCAGAACGAGCGCGAATGGGTGGCCTTTTGCGAGAAGGTGTTGCTACAGCCGGAGCTGGCTCAGGACGCGCGCTTCTCCGCCAACTTCAAGCGTTCGGCCAACCGTGCCGAACTGCGCGCCATCATCATCGAAGCCTTCTCCACGCTGAGCGCCGACGAGGTGATTGCGCGTCTGGACGCTGCGCCGATCGCCAACGCGCATGTCAACGACATGGCCGGCGTATGGGAACACCCGCAGCTCAAGGCCCGCGAGCGCTGGACCACGGTGGGCAGCCCCTCCGGCGAGTTGCCGGCGCTGCTGCCGCCGGGTCGCAACACCGCCTTCCAACCGCGCATGGACCCGGTGCCCGCGCTGGGCGAGCATACCAAGCGCTTGCTGAACGAGCTGGGCTACGCCGATGGCGATATCCAGCGCCTGCGTCAGCAGGGCGCCGTCTGATCCTATTACAAGAAGGATATTTTTCATGAGCAGCATTGTTCGCTCCGCCCTGTTCGTGCCAGCCACACGTCCCGAGCGCATTGCCAAGGCCCTGGCCACCGGTGCCGACGTGGTCATCGTCGACCTCGAGGATGCCGTGGCCGAAACCCTGAAGGTCGAGGCCCGGGACAACCTGGAACGCTACCTGCGCGACAACCCCGAGGTGCGCGTGTATGTGCGCATCAACGGTGCGCTGCATGCCCAGCATCTGGAAGACCTGGATGTCTGCCGCCGTTATGCCGGCGTGGCTGGCGTGCTGCTGCCCAAGGCCGAAAGCGCGCGGCAGGTCGAGCGCAGCGCCGATTGCGGCAAGCCGGTTTGGCCGATCATCGAGAGCGCGCTGGGCCTGCAGCGCCTGGGCGAAATCGCCGCCGCCAGGGGCGTGGAACGGCTGAGCTTTGGCGCGCTGGACCTGGGCCTGGATCTGGGCCTGGCCAGTGGCAGCGCCGCGGCCGAACGCATCCTCGATCAGGCCCGCTACGCCATTCTGCTGCAGTCGCGCCTGGCCGATCTGGCCGCGCCGCTGGACAGCGTGTTCCCCGATTTCCAGGACAGCGAAGGCCTGGCCCGCCACACCGCCGACATCCGCGACATGGGCTTTGGCGGCCGGCTGTGCATTCACCCGAAGCAGGTGGATGTGGTGCACAGCACCCTGATGCCCAGCGCAGCGGAACTGGACTGGGCGCATCGCGTCATGGCCGGCTTCGCGCGGGGCGAGGCGGTCTTCGTGGTGGATGGGCAGATGGTGGACATGCCGGTGATCGGTCGCGCCCGCCGCCTGCTGGAACGCGCCGGACAACACTGAATTTTCTCCACGGGTAGCGAGTCGCTGCCCGTGCAGACCCTTTCGTTTCAGAGGAACGCAATAGATACCAGGGAGGGATAGCTGCCGTACCAAGGCTTTCAGCCGCATACAAAAACAATGAGGTAAATCCCCATGCGTCACTTCAATCTCAAGGCAATTGCCTGCGCTATATCCCTATCCTTTGCCGGCCTCGTGCAGGCGGCGGACCCCATTATCATCAAGTTCGCCCACGTGGTGGCGGACAGCACGCCCAAGGGGCAGGGCGCCCTGCTGTTCAAGCAATACGCCGAAGAGCGCCTGCCGGGCCAGGTACGCGTCGAGGTGTATCCCAACTCCTCGCTGTATGGCGACGGCAAGGAAATGGAAGCCCTGCTGATGGGCGATGTACACATGCTGGCGCCGTCGCTGTCGAAGCTGGAGCCCTACGCCAAGTCCATCCAGATTTTCGACCTGCCGTTCATCTTCGATGGCATCCACGCGGTAGACCGCTTCCAGGCCAGCGATGCGGGCCAGTCCCTGCTGCGCGCCATGGAAGGCAAGGGCATCACCGGCCTGGCCTACTGGCACAACGGGATGAAGCAGCTGTCGGCCAACAAGCCGATGCGTCTGCCCAAGGATGCGCGCGGCATGAAATTCCGCGTGCAGGCGTCCAACGTGCTGGATGAGCAGTTCAAGGTCATCCGCGCCAACCCGCGCAAGATGAGCTTCGCCGAGGTCTATCAGGGTCTGCAGACCGGCGTGGTCAACGGCACCGAAAACACCTGGTCGAACTACTTCAGCCAGAAGGTGCATGAAGTGCAGCCGTACTTCACCGCCTCCGACCACGGCGCCATCGACTACATGGTCATCACCAACACCAAGTTCTGGAACGGCCTGCCGGAAAGTATCCGCGTCGAACTGCAGGGCGTGATGAAGGAAGTGACCCAGGAAGTGAACCGCCAGGCCGACGACCTCAATCGCGAGGCTCGCGAGGCCATCGTCAAGGCCGGCACCAGCCAAATCATCGAACTGACGGCGCAAGAGCGTAACGAGTGGCGCGAGGCCATGAAGCCGGTGTGGAAGAAGTTCGAAGCCGAAATCGGCAAGGAACTGATCGAGGCCGCCGCGGCGTCCAACCATCCGGACAGCGTGGCCGCCAGCCACTGATCTCTGCGTTAACCCTGAGCACATCCCCTTCGCCCGTCGGCTCCCGGAGTCGACGGGCCTTTTTTTGCGAGCCACGCAATTGAATTGCGTTCTCGATGCTGATGGGCAGAACCGACTGTCAATTGGCCGAATCAAGCGTTCGTTTCGCCTTGCGGGATTGCCGATAAAAACGCCAGTTTCACAACTTCCTGATCCCGGTCCTGGTGTTGCATTGACAAAGCAAGTTCTTCGCTACAGTATTTTTTGCGAATATTGCCTGCAGTTAATTGTGCAGAAAGTTGCACAACTATAATGGATCACAGGGTTTGAAAAACTAATTCAAACCGAATAATCGTCGCCGATCCCACAGAGCCCAACGGGATCCACAAGGAAGTCTGTCATGTCAGGAAAACCCGCCGCCCGCCAGGGCGATGCCACCCTCTGCCCACTTCCGGGGCACGGCAACAGCCCCATCGCCACCGGCTCGCCAGACGTCCTCATCGACGGTCTGCCCGCCGCGCGTATGGGCGACCCCACTGCTTGCGGCGCCGCCTTGAACGGCAATGTCATTCCGAATCTGTTGATCAATGGCCAGCCCGCCGTCGTGCAGGGCAGTTTGGGTAGCCACGGCAACGTGGTCATCGGCGGCTCCGGCACGGTAATCATCGGCAACAGTGCGGCCGGTGCATCTTCTTCCGTCAGCACATCCTCCACCTCAGATGCGAGCGCGGGTGCAGCAGCAACATCCACCCCTGCCGCCACGCAGGCACTGCGTACCGCCGAAAGCAGGCTGGCCAGCAGTCAGTCCGAGAGCTTCGACCAGGATACCGCACTGGAGGAGGCCCCGTTCGAGGAGGAAGAAGAGGAGGAAGAGCTGATCGCCGAGAGCCGCCAGGCCATTACCCTGCGTGTCGGTTTCTTCTTCGACGGGACCGGGGACAATGCCGACAATGTCGCGCGCGGCAATCAGTGCCGGGCCAGCCAGTTGGGGCTTGATTCGCAAGACGCACAGAATCTGCTCGACCATTGCTTGCCTCATCAGATGGATCCGATGAGTAGTTATGGTCGGGAGATGACAAATATTGCAAGGTTGTATGAGCTTTATTCAGATGATTCTATGCGTACCCTTCAACGAGAAGGTTCTGAAGCGAAATTGCGGATTTATATCGATGGTGTTGGGACTAGTGCGAATCATCCGGACAAGGTTTTTCCGGATATGGCGTTGGGTAGGGGCAAGGAAGGAGTTGTCGAGAAGGTTTTTAAAAGCACAAATATTTTTAATGAAAGAGCAAGATCGTTTTTGATTCGTAATCCAGAGTTGAAATTCAAAGACATAGAAATAGATGTCTTTGGTTTCAGCCGTGGCGCTGCAGCAGCCAGGCATTTCGTCAACGATCTTCGCCGAGGCCGGAACTCGCAGCTCGCACAAACCTTGCGCGGCGAGGAGTCTCTGGCTACGGACTTTGACTGGCGATTTGGCCATGGATTACGCGTCAATCTGATTGGCCTGTTCGATACCGTGGCCGCCATCGGCACCTTCAGCGACGGCTGGAATGTGCATGACGACCGCAACGGTGATCTCAAGCTTCACCTGGCCCCGGACAGCGCGCCCAAGGTTATCCATCTGGTGGCCGGCGATGAACATCGCCACAACTACTCGCTCAACAGTACCCGCCCCGGCTTCAAGGAAATCGTTATCCCCGGTGCCCACGGCGATATCGGAGGCAGTTATCCGGATGTGGCGGATGAGCATTTGTTTTTGACTCGCCCCTTCATCGACATCGTTGATGAGCGACTGCGCAAGGAAGAAAGCCTGGCCTGGCGGCGCGCCGAACAGGCTCTTGCGGAATGGCAGCAGAAGGACTTGCTCGATCCCTGGCAGCCGGAAGGCCGCCTGTATATCGACTGCTGGGAGGTTCTTTCCAACCTTCGGGAAGCACGTCCCTCCAAGGCGGTTTATGCCCAGATCAAGCTGGAGCGCCGGGTGCGTGGAGAATATGGACGTATCGCGCTACGCCTGATGCATGCACTGGCTCGCGATGCCGGGGCGCCTTTTGAGGCTCTGGACGAGCATGATCCCCAATACGCGATCCCGGCGTCTCTAACGCTAACTGCCAATAAGCTCCTGGCCTACGCCCGTGGCCAGTCCGCCCTGAACCTCTCCCCCGAAGAGCTCGCCCTGCTCAAGGCGCACTACCTGCACCAGTCGGCGCACTGGAATATCTACCCAGGGGAGAGCGGCGCCATGACGGCCCACTTCGTCAATCGCCCCGCCAAGGACAACAAGCGCGCCATTCACGCAAACAAGGCCGAGGGCGTCTTCCTGCCATGAAATTCCTCTTGCTCGTATTTTTGACCGCTCTATCTCTGGCAAGCGGGGCAAACGAAGCCGACCCTGCCGGCCGCTACGTGCTCAACGGTGTGCGAGAAATGGACTCAGCGCTGCTTATCCGAAGCGACGGCACGTTTGCGGCCACCATGGCCTACGGCAACGTCGAGGGGAGGGTGCAGGGTCGCTGGCAGCGGCAGGGCGAGACCCTTATCTTGCAGGGCGCTCAGGGCCATCCCGAAATCGCCGAGTTGATTAATGACACCCGCCTAACCCTCGATGGCGCCTGCCTGCTGCGCGACATGGGCAAGTACCAGGCCTGCTACCTGCGTCAGCCTGAACTGCCCTTTGACGTTTGGTACCTGGGCTACTTCGCACCCGATTACATGGACGTTTGGGTGGAAACCACCGACATCACCGATGTGCGTGGCATTACTTCCCGAGAAGCTGTGGCGGGGAGCGTTTCAATCTGGCAACCCGAGAATGGCACGGGGCAGCCGGCGGGGTGGCCGGAATCCGTTGGACTCGGCGCTGGGCGTCACCTCAGTCAGTTGGATTTACCAGCGCGTATCCATATCCGCTGGCAGTCCTTGGTCGAGCCACAAACCTATCGCGTGACTCTCGATATTCCTGCGAAGGCGCGTGACCTGATGATCACACCTGAATATGTCAATTGTCCCATCTCGGGCTGGGGTAACGAATACCGCAACGCCATTACCATCGGCCTGGCGCCTGGCGGCATCGTAAAACTCTGGATTACCGGCCCTTGCTTTTTCGGGACCGAGGTCCTGCGCGCGCAAGCCGAAATCGAACCGCTGGGGCCGTATGGAGGGCGTTCAGGAGGCAAGCACCGACCGTTGAAGCCCGCCGCCAAGGCCTATATCGAAAAGCACGGCATTCCTTATGGCTCCTGGTAAACGTCTGCTGGCTTGCCTGCTGCTGGTTCTGTCGCTGGCAGCCAGCGCCGCCAGCGAAGCCGACCCTGCCGGCCGCTACGTGCTCAATGGCGTGTGGGAAATGGACTCCGCGCTACTTATCCGTAGCGACGGCACGTTTGCGGCCAGCCTGGCCTACGGCAACGTCGAGGGGAGGGTGCAGGGTCGCTGGCAGCGGCAGGGCGAGACCCTTATCTTGCAGGGCGCTCAGGGCCATCCCGAAATCGCCGAGTTGATTAATGACACCCGCCTGACCCTCGATGGCGCCTGCCTGCTGCGCGACATGGGCACCTATCAAGCCTGTTACCTGCGCCAGCCTGAGCTGCCTTATGACGATTGGCGCCTGGGCTTCTTCGCGCCCGACTACATGGATGTCTGGGTGGAGACCACCGACGTCACCGACGTGCGCGGCATTACTTTTCGAGAAGCCGTGGCGGGGAGCGTTTCCATCCGGCAGCCCGAAGACGGCTCGGGTGAGCCAGCGAGCTGGCCCGGTCCGTATATCCGTGGAAAAGGGCGTAACTTCCAGGGAATCGACCTTCCCGCTCGTATTTTCATCCGCTGGCAGTCCCTGGCCGAACCGCAAACCTACCGCGTTACCCTCGATATCCCAACCAAAGCCCGCGCACTCATGCTGGAGCCGGAACGGGTCAAATGTCCTATATCGGGTTGGGGTGTCCGTTACCGCAACGCCATCACCATCGGCCTGGCGCCTGGTGGCATCGTCAAGCTCTGGGTGAACGGCGCCTGCTTCCCAGCTACTGAAATCCTCCGCGCCCAGGCTGAAATCGAGCCGCTGGGGCCGTATGGAGGGCGTTCAGGAGGCAAGCACCGATCGTTGGAACCCGCCGCGAAGGCTTATATCGAAAAGCACGGCATTCCCTATGGCTCTTGGTAAGCGCCTGCTGTGCTGTTTGCTGCTGATTCTGTTCCTGGCAGGCAACGCCGCCAGCGAAACCGACCCCGCCGGTCGCTACGTGCTCAACGGCGTGCGGGAAATGGGCTCGACGCTGCTTATCCGTAGCGACGGCACGTTTGCGGCCGCCATGGCCTACGGCAACGTCGAGGGGCGGGTGCAGGGTCGCTGGCAGCGACAGGGTGAAATCCTCATCCTCCAGGGCGTCCAAGGTCAAATCGCCGAGTTGATCAACGGCACCCGTCTGACCCTTGATGGCGCCTGCCTGCTGCGCGACATGGGCGAGTACCAGGCCTGCTACCTGCGTCAGCCCGAACTGCCCTTTGACGACTGGTACCTAGGCTATTTCGCACCGGACTATATGGATGTCTGGGTGGAAACCACCGACATCACCGATGTGCGTGGCATCATTTTCCGCGAAGCCGTAACGGGGACCGCATCCATACGACAGCCCGAAAACGGCTCGGGTAAGCCGGCGGGTTGGCCAGAGTCCCTTGGTTTCGGCGCGGGGCGCAATCTCAGCCAACTGGATCTACCTGAGCGTATCCATATTCGCTGGCAGTCGCTGGTTGAGCCGCAAACCTACCGCGTCACCCTCGCTATCCCCGCCGAAGCCCGCGCACTGATGCTGGAGCCGGAACGGGTCAAATGTCCGATATCGGGGTGGGGTGTCCGTTACCGCAACGCCATCACTATCGGCCTGGCGCCTGGTGGCATCGTCAAGCTCTGGGTGAATGGCGCCTGCTTCCCAGCCACTGAAATCCTACGCGCCCAGGCCGAAATCGAGCCGTTGGGGCCATATCAGGGAAAGATGCAGGGCCGCTATGCACTTCCCTTGGAACCCGCCGCCAAGGCGTACATCGAAAAGCACGGCATTCCTTATGGCTCCTGGTAAACGCCTGCTGGGCTGGCGCCGCTACAGTGCTTTGCGCGCAACCTGTGGGCGCGCGGCATGCTCGCCAGTGCGCGCTTCCACATGCACGCTAGTGTGCTGGGGGAACCTTTTTATGTGAGTGGGGATGCCTGCCAGGTGCGCGACTGAAACTCCGCTGCCGGCCCTACAGGTCTTGCGTGGGGTCAGTACTGTCGGCCGCGTCACGCTTCGGGGTCTATGCTGCTAGTCGGTGCTCCCAGCCAGCCTGCGGAGTGTCGCCGCTTCCTTCCCGCCGTCGAGTCCGGGACGTATCGGCTGCGGGTTCGTCCTTGCATACGACAAGAGGAACCGCCATGGCCGCCGCGTCCCTTTACCCGGTCACCCCCGAGCAGGCCGCCCGCACCCTGACCGACGAGGCCACCTACAAGGCCCTGTACCAACAGTCGGTGATCAACCCCGATGGCTTCTGGCGCGAGCAGGCCCAGCGCCTGGACTGGATCCGCCCGTTCACCCACGTCAAGCAGACCTCCTTCGACGACCACCACGTGGACATCAAGTGGTTCGCCGACGGCACCCTGAACGTCTCCGCCAACTGCCTGGACCGCCACCTGGCCGAGCAGGGCGAGCGGGTGGCGATCATCTGGGAGGGTGACGAGCCCGGCGACGTCCGTCACATCACCTACCGCGAGCTGTACGAGGAGGTGAACCGTTTTGCCAATGCCCTGCGCGGCCAGGATGTGCATCGCGGCGACCTGGTGACCATTTACATGCCGATGATTCCCGAGGCGGCCGTGGCCATGCTGGCCTGCGCACGCATCGGCGCGGTGCATTCGGTGGTGTTTGGCGGCTTCTCACCGGAGGCGCTGGCCGGACGCATCATCGACTGTGGCTCGAAGGTGGTCATTACCGCCGACGAAGCTCTGCGTGGCGGGCGGCATCTGCCGCTCAAGACCAACGTCGACGAAGCGCTGACGCACCCGGAAACCCGCAGCGTGCGCAAGGTGATCGTGGTGCGCCGCACCGGCGCCGACATTCCCTGGTACAACCATCGCGACGTCTGGTACGACGATCTGATGCGGGTGGCCGGCGACTACTGCGAGCCCAAGGAAATGTCCGCCGAGGATCCGCTGTTCGTCCTCTATACCTCCGGCTCCACCGGCAAGCCCAAGGGTGTGCTGCACACCAGCGGCGGCTACCTGCTGTTCGCGGCGCTGACCCACGAGCGGGTGTTCGACTACCGGCCCGGCGAAGTCTTCTGGTGCACTGCCGACATCGGCTGGGTCACCGGCCATAGCTACATCATCTACGGGCCGCTGGCCAACGGCGCCACCACGCTGATGTACGAGGGGCTGCCCAGCTACCCGGATATCACCCGGGTGGCCAAGATCATCGATCGCCACAAGGTCAACATCCTCTACACGGCGCCCACCGCGATTCGTTCGCTGATGGCCCAGGGCCGGGCGGTGATAGAGGGTGCCGATGGCTCCAGCCTGCGCCTGCTCGGCTCGGTGGGTGAGCCGATCAATCCGGAGGCCTGGCACTGGTACTACGAAACCGTCGGCCGCTCGCGTTGCCCGATCGTGGATACCTGGTGGCAGACCGAGACCGGCGGCATCCTCATCTCGCCGCTGCCCGGCGCCACCGCCCTCAAGCCCGGCTCGGCGACCCGGCCGTTCTTCGGCGTGGTGCCGGGCATCGTCGACAACCAGGGCAATCTGCTGGAAGGCCCGGCGGAGGGCAACCTGGTGATCCTCGACTCCTGGCCCGGCCAGATGCGCACGATCTTCGGCGACCACGACCGCTTCGTGGACACCTACTTCAAGACCTACAAGGGCATGTACTTCACTGGCGACGGCGCGCGCCGCGACGAGGACGGCTACTACTGGATCACCGGCCGGGTGGACGACGTGCTGAACGTGTCCGGGCACCGACTGGGCACCGCCGAAATCGAAAGCGCGTTGGTGGCGCATCCCAAGGTGGCCGAGGCGGCCGCGGTGGGCGTGCCCCATGACCTCAAGGGCCAGGGGATCTACCTCTATGTCACCCTGATGGCCGGCGTGGACAGTTCCGACGCGCTGCAGCAGGAACTGCGCCAGTGGGTGCGACACGAGATCGGGCCGATTGCCGTGCCGGACGTGATCCAGTGGGCGCCCGGCCTGCCGAAAACCCGCTCGGGCAAGATCATGCGCCGTATCTTGCGCAAGATCGCCACCGGCGACTACGACAGCCTGGGCGATACCTCGACCCTGGCCGATCCGGCGGTGGTGCAGCAACTGGTGGAGCGGCACCGGCAGCTGCACAACGCCTGAGCCAGCGGCGCGGCGCGCCCCGCCCCGCCCCGCGCGCATGCGCGGGCGCGCCGGCCCGAATGCGAAAGCCGCGAGACTTCCGGCGCGTGGCAGCCTAGAATGCGCACTTTTCCTCCGGGCCACAGGATGCGTCCGTACTGGACACCAGCCAGCCGCAATGACTGTCCCCACCATTGGTTTTCTTGTCTGGCCCGGCACCCGGGCAATCACGTTGGCCCTGGCCGACGAAGCCCTGCGCGTGGCGCGGCGTATTCATCCCGAGGCGGCCTACGACCTGCGCTTCTTCAAGGTCGAGGAAGAAGAGGGCGATGCCTGGCGTCTGCCCGGCAGCCTGTGGGACGAGCGCCTTGACGGTGTGAGCCGGCTGTTTCTGGTGGCCGACGAACCGCCGCAAGGCATTGCGCCGCCCCTGACTGCGGCCCTGCGTCAGCTGGCCCGCCAGGGCTGCACGCTGATTGGCCTGTCCGCCGGGGTCTACCCGCTGGCGATGCTGGGCCTGCTGGATGGCTACCGCAGCGCGGTGCACTGGCGCTGGCAGGACGATTTCACCGAACGCTTCCCCAAGACCATCGTGACCAGCCATCTGTTCGAATGGGATCGCGACCGGCTGAGCGCCTGCGGCGGACTGGCGGTGCTCGATCTGCTGCTGGCCATGCTCGGTCGCGACCACGGTGCCGAACTGGCCGGCGCGGTCAGCGAGGAACTGGTGGTCGAGCGCATCCGCGAGGGCAGCGAGCGCCAGCGTGTGCCGCTGCAGAACCGCATCGGTGCCAGCCATCCCAAACTGACCCAGGCGGTGATGCTGATGGAGGCCAACATCGAGGAGCCGCTGACCACCGACGAGATCGCCCAGCACGTCAGCGTGTCGCGTCGTCAGCTGGAGCGGATCTTCAAGCAGTACCTCAACCGGGTGCCCAGCCAGTACTACCTAGAGCTGCGCCTGAACAAGGCCCGCCAGTTGCTCATGCAGACCAGCAAGTCGATCATCCAGATCGGGCTGTCCTGCGGGTTCTCCTCGGGTCCGCACTTTTCCAGCGCCTATCGCAATTTCTTCGGCACCACCCCGCGCGAGGATCGCAACCAGCATCGCAACGGCGGGAGCCAGGAGACGGCCACGACAGCCTAGAACCGCCGAGAAAAATGTCCCCGACAGGCTTTCCCCGACTGCCACAGCGTATAAACTGCGCTTCCCGGGCCGCTCGGCCCGTCGAGCACATGCTTCCACTCCCTTTTCAGATGGCCAGACATGGCAGGAGATGCTCCGATGTCCGCTAAGCCCGCGCCGATTCAGCGCGCCGATTTCGATCAGTTCATGGTTCCCAACTACGCTCCCGCGCCCTTCATTCCGGTGCGCGGTCTGGGCTCGCGAGTCTGGGATCAGAGCGGTCGAGAACTGGTGGACTTCGCCGGCGGCATCGCGGTCAACGCGCTGGGTCATTGCCATCCGCGACTGGTCGAGGCGCTGACCGAGCAGGCCGGCAAGCTCTGGCACATCTCCAACGTGTTCACCAACGAGCCGGCCCTGCGCCTGGCGCAGCGTCTGGTGGATGCCACCTTTGCCGAGCGGGTGTTCTTCTGCAACTCCGGCGCCGAAGCCAACGAGGCCGCCTTCAAGCTGGCCCGACGGGTAGCCCATGACCGTTTCGGCGAGGACAAGCACGAGATCATCTCGGCCTATAACAGCTTCCACGGCCGTACCTTCTTCACCGTCAGCGTGGCCGGGCAGCCCAAGTATTCCGATGGCTTCGGACCCAAGCCGCAGGGCATCACCCACGTTGCCTACAACGACCTGGCCGCGCTGGAAGCGCTGATTTCCGACCGCACCTGCGCGGTGGTGCTCGAGCCCATTCAGGGTGAAAGCGGTATCCGCCCGGCCGGGCAGGCCTATCTGAAAGGCGTGCGCGCCCTGTGTGACAAGCACAACGCACTGCTGATCTTCGACGAAGTGCAGACTGGCGTCGGTCGGACCGGTGACCTGTATGCCTACATGCACCACGGCGTGGTGCCGGACATCCTGACCAGCGCCAAGGGGATCGGTGGCGGTTTCCCGATCGCGGCGATGCTGACCACCAGCGACCTGGCCGCGCATTTCGCGGTGGGCGTGCACGGCACCACTTATGGCGGCAACCCGCTGGGTTGCGCGGTGGCCGATGCGCTGCTGGAAATCGTCAACACCCCCGAGGTGCTGAACGGCGTGAAGGCGCGCCACGAGATCTTCAAGGTACGCCTGCAACGCCTCGGCGAGCAGTACGGCATCTTCTCCGAGATCCGCGGTCGCGGCCTGCTGATCGGCGCGCAGCTGAGCGAGCCGTGGCTGGGCAAGGCCGGCCAGGTGCTGGCGGCTGCCGAAAAGGAAGCGCTGATGGTGCTGCAGGCCGGTCCGGACGTGGTGCGCTTCGCGCCCAGTCTGGTGATCGACGAGGCAGATATCGACGAGGGTCTGCAGCGCTTCGAGCGCGCCGTGGCCCGCCTGGTCGCCCAGGGCTGAGTGCGGGCGGAGGAACCTGAGCATGCTGGTGATGCGCCCCGCGCAACTTTCCGACCTGGCCGAAGTACAGCGCCTGGCCGCGATCAGCCCGGTGGGTGTCACCTCGCTGCCGGACTCCGCCGATCGCCTGCGCGAAAAGATCCTCGCCTCGGAGGCGTCGTTCGCCGCCGAGGTGGCGTTCAACGGCGAGGAAACCTATTTCTTCGTGCTGGAGGACACTGAGCGGGGCGGGCTGGTCGGCTGTTCGGGGCTGGTAGCCTCGGCCGGTTATACGGAACCCTTCTACAGCTTTCGCAACGAGACGTTCGTGCACGTCTCGCGCGAGCTGAACATCCACAACAAGACCCATGCTCTGTCGCTGTGCCATGACCTGACCGGCAACAGCCTGCTCGACAGTTTCTTTGTCGAAGCCGACAAGGCCGCGCCGCCGGTGGATGAACTGATTTCCCGGGGTCGCCTGCTGTTCGTTGCCGATCATCCGGAACGTTTCGCCGACTCGATGGTGGTGGACATCCTCGGCATCAGCGACGTAGAGGGCGATTCGCCGTTCTGGGACGGCGTGGGTCGTCATTTCTTCGGCATGAGCTACGCCGAAGCCGAGCATCTGTCCGGCGTGAAGAGCCGCAGTTTCCTCGCCGAGCTCATGCCCCATTACCCGATCTATGTGCCGCTGTTGTCCGATGAGGCTCAGGAAGCGATGGGCGAGGTCAATCCCGATGCCCAGGCGTCCTTCGACATCCTCACCCGCGAAGGCTTCGAGACCGAGCATTACATCGACATCTTCGACGGCGGCCCGACCCTGCACGCCCGCACTTCGGCGATTCGCTCCATCGTGCACAGCCAGCTGCTGGCGGTACAGTTGAGCGACGCACCGGTGACGCAGGGTGGTCGCACCTGGCTGATCGCCAACGGGCTGCTGCAGGATTTCCGCGCACTGCTGGTCGAGCTGGACTGGGAGCCGGGCATGCCGTTGTGCCTCGACCGCACTACCGCCGAGGCGCTGGGCGTCGGCGAGGGCTCCAGCGTGCGGCTGGTGGCGTTATGAACAAGGCCCTGAATTTCATCGGGCTGGCGGAGGAAGCATGATCGTTCGTCCCGCGCGCAACACGGACCTGTCGGCTCTGATCGATCTGACGCGCAACGCCGGCTCAGGCCTGACCTCGCTGCCGGCCAGCGAGGAACGCATGGCCCAGCGGGTGCGCTGGGCCGAGCTGAGTTTTCGTGGCGAGGCCGAGCGGGCCGACGCCGATTACCTGTTCGTGCTGGAAAGCGACGACGGCAAGGTGGTGGGCATTTCCGCCATGACTGGCGCGGTCGGGCTGCGCCAGCCCTGGTACAACTACCGCCTGGGCCTGATGGTCTGCGCCTCGCTGGAACCGCGTATTCACCGCGAGATTCCGACCCTGTTCCTGGCCAACGATCTGACCGGCAGCACCGAGATGTGCTCGCTGTTCCTGCATGCCGATTATCGTCGGGGTCTGCATGGCCGCCTGCTGTCCCGGGCGCGCCTGCTGTTCCTGGCCGAGTTCCGCTCGCTGTTCGCCGACCGGGTGATCGCCGAGATGCGCGGCATCTCCGATGCCCAGGGACGTTCGCCGTTCTGGGACAGTCTCGGGCGACACTTCTTCAAGATGGATTTCAACCGTGCCGACTACCTGACCGGCGTCGGCGACAAGGCGTTCATCGCGCAACTGATGCCCAAGTTCCCGCTGTACACCTGTTTCCTCACCGAGGAGGCGCGGGCGGTGCTCGGCCATGTACATGCCGAAAGCGAGCCGGCGCTGACCATGCTCAAGAGCGAAGGCTTCCGCCACCAGGGCTACATCGACATTTTCGATGGCGGCCCGGCGCTGGAGTGCGAGACAGACCGCATCCGCGCGGTGCGTGACAGTCGTCTGGCGGTGCTGGCGGTCGGTACGCCGGGCGACGATGCCGTGGATTATCTGATTCACAACCGCAAACGTGAGGATTGCCGCGTGACGGTTGGTCCGGCGCGCATGGCTGCCGGTTCACTGGTGGTCGACCCGCAGACCGCCGCGCGCTTGCAGTTGCAGCCGGGTGCGCAGGTACGTGCCGTACCGTTGCGCCCGATCGCCATACCCGTCTGAGTTCACGCGTTTGCGCAGATGCCCGAAGCGTGCCGAGCCGCCTTCGGGCTTTTCTTTTTCCCCCTGAGGAGTTCCGTCATGAACCAATCCCTGCAACTGATCCTTGAAGACGCCGATGGCCAGCAACAATCGGCCGCCTGCGAGCGTTTCGCCGTGCTCTGGCAGGGCCGTGAAGTGTGGATTCAGCAGGACGGCAGCGGTCAGTTGCTGATCGGGGTGGACACCGAGGAAGGCGATAGCGAATACGCCAATCTGGTGCTGCGTCCGCTGGCCAGCAATCTGGTGGGCATCCAGTTGGAAATGGAGCCGATGGGCGATGACGAAGAAGGGCATGTGCATGGCCCTGACTGCGGTCACGATCATTAACGATTTAAGCGGCTGCGATAGCCCTTGCCAATTGCATAAACCCCTGCAGGGCGCGGTCTGGGCCTATATAATGCCGGGCTTTGCCGTCAGCCCCGTGGTGGCTGGCCGTTCGCCGTTTTTCCCCCGGATGAATCTATGAAAAGCGCAGAAATCCGTGAAGCCTTCCTGAGCTTCTTCGAAGAGAAGGGGCACACCCGCGTGGCCTCCAGTTCGCTGATTCCGGCGAACGACCCGACGTTGCTGTTCACCAACGCCGGCATGAACCAATTCAAGGATTGCTTCCTCGGCCTGGAAAAACGCGCCTACACCCGAGCCACCACCAGCCAGAAGTGCGTGCGTGCCGGCGGCAAGCACAACGATCTGGAAAACGTCGGCTACACCGCGCGCCACCACACCTTCTTCGAGATGCTGGGCAATTTCAGCTTTGGCGACTATTTCAAACGTGATGCCATTCAGTACGCCTGGGAGTTCCTGACCGGCGAGAATTGGCTGAACCTGCCGAAGGAAAAGCTCTGGGTCACCGTCTACGCCAGCGATGACGAGGCCTATGACATCTGGACCAAGGAAGTCGGCGTGCCGGCCGAGCGCATGGTGCGCATCGGCGACAACAAGGGCGCGCCCTACGCTTCGGACAACTTCTGGGCAATGGGCGACACCGGCCCGTGCGGTCCGTGCACCGAGATCTTCTTCGACCACGGCGAGCACATCTGGGGCGGCCCGCCCGGCTCGCCGGAAGAAGACGGCGACCGCTACATTGAAATCTGGAACAACGTGTTCATGCAGTTCAACCGCACTGCGGATGGTGTGCTGCATCCGCTGCCGGCACCGAGCGTGGACACCGGCATGGGCCTGGAGCGCATCAGCGCCGTGCTGCAGCACGTCAACTCGAACTACGGGATCGACCTGTTCCAGAGCCTGCTCAACGCCGCCGCCCAGGCGATCGGCTGCGGCAACGAAGGCCAGGCCTCACTCAAGGTGGTGGCCGACCACATCCGCTCCTGCGGCTTCCTGATCGCCGACGGCGTCACCCCTTCGAATGAAGGTCGTGGCTATGTGCTGCGCCGCATCGTGCGTCGCGCCTGCCGGCACGGCAACAAACTTGGCGCCAAGGGCACCTTCTTCCACAAGATCGTCGCCGCGCTGGCCAGCGAGATGGGCGAAGCCTATCCGCAGCTGCGCGAGCAGCAGGCACACATCGAGCGCGTGCTGAAGACCGAGGAAGAGCAGTTCGCCAAGACCCTGGAGCAGGGCCTGAAGATTCTCGAGCAGGATCTGGCCGAGCTGTCCGGCAGCGTCATTCCCGGAGAGGTGGTGTTCAAGCTGTATGACACCTACGGCTTCCCGGTCGACCTGACCGCCGACATCGCCCGCGAGCGTGAGCTGAGCGTCGACGAAGACGGCTTCGAGCGTGAGATGCAGGCCCAGCGTGAACGCGCTCGTTCGGCCAGCGCCTTCGATCTGGATTACAACAGTCTGGTGAAGGTGGAAGGCGAAACCCGTTTTACCGGCTACCAGGGCACCTCCGGCACCGGCCAGGTACTGGCGCTGTTCAAGGAAGGTATGAAGGTCGACAGCCTGAGCGCCGGTGAAGAAGGCGTGGTGGTTCTCGACCAGACGCCGTTCTACGCCGAGTCCGGCGGTCAGGCCGGTGACTGCGGCTACCTGAGCCTGGACGGCGTGCGCTTCGACGTGCGCGACACCCGCAAGGCCGGCGGTGCCTTCCTGCACCACGGCATCCTCGATGCCGGCAGCCTGAAGGTTGGCGACGCGGTACAGGCCGTGGTCGACGCCTCGGTACGTCAGGCTACCGCTCTGAACCACTCCGCCACTCACCTGCTGCATGCCGCGCTGCGTCAGATCCTCGGCGAGCATGTGGGCCAGAAGGGCTCGCTGGTGGACAGCCAGCGCCTGCGCTTCGACTTCAGCCACTTCGAGGCCATCAAGCCGGAGGAAATCCGCGCCCTCGAAGCTCTGGTGAATGCTGAGATCCGCAAGAACAGCGCGGTCGATGTCGAGGAAACCGATATCGAGACCGCCAAGACCAGGGGCGCCATGGCGCTGTTCGGTGAGAAGTACGGCGATCAGGTGCGTGTGCTGACCATGGGTGGCGGCTTCTCCGTCGAACTGTGTGGCGGTACCCACGTGTCGCGCACCGGTGACATCGGCCTGTTCAAGATTGTCAGTGAAGGCGGTGTGGCCGCCGGCATACGCCGTATCGAGGCGGTGACCGGTGAGCTGGCCCTGGCGCATCTGAATGCCGCCGAAGAGCAGCTCAAGGAAGCCGCTCAGCTGGTCAAGGGCAGCCGCGAGAACATGCTGGACAAGCTGTCGGGCTTGCTGGAACACAACCGTCAGCTGGAAAAGGAATTGGAACAACTCAAGGCCAAGGCGGCC
>DATJDB010000320.1:0-14462 GCA_035497635.1 Pseudomonas sp.
GTTCATGCGCGCATTGTGGGCGATGTTGGTACGAATGCCGCCCGGATGCACACAGCTGGCGGACACGCCGCAATTGGCGATGTCCAGTTCCTGGCGCAGCGATTCGCTGAAGCCGCGCACCGCGTATTTGGTGGCGTTGTAGGCGCTCATGCCAGGCTGGGCGAACAGCCCGAACACGCTGGAGACATTGACGATGTGCCCGGCGCCACTGGCCTTCAGGTAGGGCAGAAAGGCCTTGGTGCCGTGCACCACGCCCCAGAAATTGATGTTCATGATCCAGTGGTAGTCATCCAGCGCGTTGCCTTCCACGCTGCCGCCGTGGGCGACGCCGGCGTTGTTGAAGATCAGGTTGACCCGCCCGTGATCGATCATCACCTGATCGGCCCACTGGCGCACGGCCTCGAAATCGGCCACATCGACACGCTGCTGGCTGACCTTTACCTCGTAGCGTCGCACCTGTTCCACGGTTTCCGCCAGGCCCTGTTCATTCACATCGCTCAATGCCAGTTCGCAGCCTTGCCGCGCCAGGTTAAGCGCCAAGGCACGACCAATCCCTGAACCGGCACCGGTGATGGCTGCCACCTTGTCATGGAAACTCTTCATGCGCGCACCTCCTGTGCTGACGTGGCCTCAACGGATTCCTCGCCGGGTTCTAAGGCGGGCTGGCGGCTGAAGTGGTAGGCCGCCGGATCGAAATGCCGGGTGATCTGCCGGAAGCGCCAGGTGAAGCCGGGCCAGACGGTGCAGTTGCGGCCGCTCTGCGGGTGCAGGTACCAACTGGCACAGCCGCCTGATTTCCACACGGTGCGCGCCGAGGTCTTGTCGATCTTGCGGTTGAAGCGCTCTTGCTCCTCGCGTTTGACCTCGACAGTGTGCAGCTCGCGTTCATCGAGCAGCTGCAGCGCGCTGAGCACGTACTGAATCTGCGATTCGATCATGTAGACCATCGAGCTGTGGCCCAGGCCGGTGTTCGGCCCCATGAGGAAAAACAGGTTGGGGAAGCCGCTGGTGGTGGTGCCCTTGTAGGCCTCCGGGCCGCGCGGCCAGCTGTCCACCAGATCAATGCCGTTGCGGCCGCTGATCAGTCCGCGGGGGAACGGGTCGGCGGGGGTAAAGCCGGTGCCGAGGATGATGGTGTCCACCGGGCGTTCCTGGCCGTCCTGGGCAACGATGCTGTGGGCGCGAATCTCAGCGATGCCGTCGGTGACGAGCGATACGTTCGGCTGGTTGAGGGCTGGGTAGTAATCGTTGGAGATCAGTACGCGTTTGCAGCCCATTACGTAATCCGGGGTCAGCTTGCGTTGCAGCTCGGGATCACGCACCTGTTTGCGCAGATGGTGGCGCGCCACCAGGCTGGCGATGCGCAGGATCTGCGGGCTGATGGCGAAGCCCAGAACCCGCGCTTCCAGAAAGGAATAGATGCCGCCGCGCCAGAGTTTCTGCAGGGCAGGGTAGCGGCGGAACAGGCGGCGTTCGCGCTCGCCGATGGCGCGGTCGGGCTTGGGCATGATCCACGGCGGCGTGCGCTGGTACAGGTCGAGCTGGCCGACCTTCGGCTGGATCTGCGGCACGAACTGGATGGCCGAGGCGCCTGTGCCGATCACCGCGACACGCTGGCCTTCAAGGCCATGGTCATGGTCCCACTGCTGGGAGTGGAACACCTTGCCCTTGAACGTCTTCAAACCTTTGATGTTCGGGAAGGCCAGCGTGGAAAGACCACCCAGACCGGAGACCACGAAGCGAGCAGTGAGCTGCCGGCCGTCGCGAGTCTCGATCAGCCAGTGCTGCTGGCCCTCATCCCAGCTCAGGCGGCTGAGTTCGGTGCTGAGCCGGGTGTGCGGTGCTAGGCCGAAGCGCTCCCAGCAGTCTTCCAGGTAGCGCCTTATCTCCGGCTGCGGGGCGAACATGCGCGACCATTCGGGGTTGGGCGCGAAGGAAAAGGAATACAGGTGCGATTGCACATCGCAGGCGCAGCCCGGGTAGTGATTGACCCGCCAGGTGCCGCCGACCCCGGCTTCCTTCTCGAGCAGCAGGAAATCGTTCTCGCCGGTCTGCTTCAGGCGTATGGCCATGCCCAGCCCGGAAAAGCCGGTGCCGAGGATGGCGATCTTGCAATGGGGGATCGCGCTGGGCGACGGGGGCGTAGCGGCAGTCATGGGCCAGATTCCTTCTTATGATTGTTCGACCGGCAACATCCATTCCGCCATGCGTTCGGTAGGGGGGCGGCGGAAACGGTGCATGGAAAACTCTATAGTGCGGTAGACATTTGTCTACCCGGTTCCCGCCCTAACCTCCGTTGGGTGGATTGCCTGGGAAGGAACGACATGACACGCATGGAAACGCCATTGGCTCAGGGCAAGCGGCTGCTACTGGATGCGGCGTTGCGGCTGATGGCCAGAACCCACAGCCTGAGCAGCCTGGGCTTGCGCGAGCTGGCCCGCGAGGCGGGGTTGAATCCCAATACCTTCTATCGCCATTTCGGCAGCATCGAGGATCTGGGTCTGCTGCTGATCAATCAGATCGGTGGCCAGCTGCGCCTACCCCTGCGCGAGCTGCGGCGTGAAGCAGCCCTGCGCACCCTGCGGCAGGGCAGGGGCGTACAGCTGCTGGGCGCGGACCTGACCCGTGGCCGGCGGGTCTGTCGCGAAACCGTGCAGCTGTTCTTCGACTTCGTGGCACGCGATCCGGATAGTTTCATCGTCGGCATGCGCGAACTGCACGGCGCGTCGCCGGTGCTGCGCAAGGCCCTGCGCGAACTGATGATGGATTTCGCCCGGGACATGGCCGAGGACATTGCCGAGTTCGGCCTGGCACCGGGGTTGGATCAGGAAACGCTGTTGCGCATGGCCTCGGCCATCACCCGGCATCTGTTCGTACTGGCGCAGGAGTATCTGGAGCGGCCCGAGCGCCAGGCGGATATCCGCGACGAAGCCGAGGAACTGATCATCACGCTGCTGGCCGGCGCGCTGGTGTTGCGCCAGGGCACCAGCCAGTTGTAGCGCTGTGGCTTATCCGGTGAAGGCCAGCGCCTGCTTCCAGCGCTTCTCCAGCTCGCGGGTCTGGTGCTGGCTGGGGTGGAAGCCGGGGCGGAAATAATCCAGATACGGCTTGAGCAGGCCGGGCACATAGCCGTGGCGCAGACTGAACAGGGTCTTGAGGCCGTACTTCCAGGCCTTCCAGTTGAGCAACTGGCCGTCCTTGCGCAGCAGATGCAGCTGAAACCAGGCGATCACGCCGAGGAAGATCACCGTGGTGGTCAGCATCGTGGTGACACGCAGCAGGTAGCCGCCACCGATCGCCTGGTAGGCGTCGTAGGCGACCGACTTGTGTTCGTTCTCCTCAATGGCGTGCCATAGCCACAGGCGGTACATGCGAGGGTCGGTCATCTGCAGGCTGATGTCCTCGCGGCGCAGCAACTGCTCGGCCATGCTCGCAGTGAAGTGCTCCAGGGCGCAGGTAACGGCGACGCGCATCTTCTTCGTGGTCATGCGCGTGACCCATTCCATCAGCACCTTGATGCGCAGCTCCAGACGGTGCAGGTCGATACCGTGCTCGGCGGCGTACTCGTTGTAGGTGGCGTGCTCCTTGGAGTGCATCGCCTCCTGGCCGATGAAGGCGCTGATGTCCTTCTGCAACTGGCGGTCGCGAACCTGATCGCGTACCGCGCGCACGCTGTCGACGAAGAACTTCTCGCCGTAAGGGAACAGCGAGGACAGGTTGTTCATGAAATGGGTCATGAACGGATCGCCGCTCCACCAGTAGCGGGGCGTGTGGCCGAAGCTGAAGTCCATGCGGCGGACGGGAAAATGGGGCGTGACGCGTACGGGCTGAAGGGCAGTCATGGCGAATCCTCGTTACGGCAATCGATAGCTGGCTGGGTTGCGCGAAAAGCGCACCAGATGCAGGTATTTGAGGCCGAAACGAGGAAAATGCGCCGCCAACCAAGGGTTGGCGGCTGCGAACGGCGATCAGCGATCGTCGAGGGCGAAGGCGGTCAGGGTGAACACCGGGATGCCGATGTCCTGCAGACGGTGGGAACCGCCAAGCTCGGGCAGATCAACGATGGCGGCGGCCTCGTGGACGCGCGCGCCCATGCGACGGGTCAGGTTGGCGGCGGCCAGCAGGGTACCGCCGGTGGCGATCAAATCATCGATCAGCAGCACGGAGTCGCCTTCGCACAGGCTGTCGGCCTGCACCTCGATGACGGCGTCGCCGTATTCGGTCTGGTAGCTTTCTTCCAGCAGGTCGCAGGGCAGTTTGCCCTTCTTGCGGAACAGGATCAGCGGTTTGTTCAGCTCATAGGCCAGGATCGGTCCGAGCAGGAAGCCGCGTGCATCCAGGGCACCGATGTGGGTGAAGTCGCTTTCCACATAGCGCTGGATGAAGCTGTCGACCATCATGCGCAGGGCGCGCGGCGACTGGAACAGCGGGGTGATGTCGCGAAAGACCACCCCGGGCCGGGGGAAGTCGGGCACTGGCCGGATCAGGGATTTGAGTGCGAATTCATCAAAAATCATCGGTTCGGATCCAGGGAGGAACGGTGCGCGCAAGTATATCGCGCACGATCCGGGATGGGACGAGGCGGGAAGGCCGGGATCAGCTTTCCAGGCTGCCGCCCGCCAGGGCACAGAGTTCGATGGGCTTGAGGATGATCACTTCCTTGCCTTCGGCATCGATCATCTCGTTCTGCTGGAAACGGGTGAACACGCGGGACACGGTTTCCACGGCCAGACCCAGATGGTTGCCGATCTCGTTGCGGGACATGGCCAGGCGGAACTGGTTCGCCGAATAGCCACGGGCGCGGAAGCGGGCCGACAGGTTGACCAGAAAGGTGGCGATGCGTTCGTCGGCGGTCTTCTTGGAAAGCAGCAGCATCATCTGCTGATCGTCGCGGATCTCGCGACTCATCACCCGCATCAACTGACGGCGCAATTGCGGCAGTTGCACCGACAATCCATCCAGTCGCTCGAAGGGAATCTCGCACACCGAGGTGGTTTCCAGCGCCTGTGCCGATACCGGGTACAGCTCGGTATCCATGCCGGAAAGGCCGACCAGCTCGCTGGGCAGATGAAAGCCGGTGATCTGTTCCTGACCCAGGTCGGTGACGCTGAAGGTCTTCAGGCTGCCGGAGCGCACGGCGAATACCGAACCGAACGTGTCGCCCTGACGGAACAGGAATTCACCTTTCTTCAAGGGCCGGCCACGCTTGACGATCTCGTCCAGCGCATGCAGGTCTTCCAGATTGAGGGACAACGGCAGGCACAACGGAGCCAGACTGCAGTCCTTGCAATGCGCCTGATGGGACGCACGAAGCTTGTTGGTCTCGGACATGGCTCTTCCTGAGGGGCAGGGGAATTCACGATGGCCGCAAGGTTACCCCATGAAATCAGGAAGGACTAGCCGGCAAATGCACACCCACAACCCCACGCTCTGCCCGCGAAGCGCTCTGTTTCGCGGGCAGAGTGCTGTTTGTGACTAATGGCCGCAGGCCAGTTCCGGTTATAGGTAGCGATCGAACAGCATGCACACCGAACGGACCAGCAACCGCCCGGCTGGCAGGATCTGGATGCCCTGCGAATCGATCGTCAGCAGGCCAGCGCCGTGCATGGCCTGCAATTGCGGCCAAATGTCGCTGAAATAATCCGGCAGGCTGATCGGGTGGGCGCGTTCCAGGCTGGCGAAGTCCAGCTCGAAATGGCAGATCAACCGCTGGATCACGTCGCGACGCAGCAGGTCGTCGGCGTTGCAGTGCAGGCCGCGTACCGTGGCCAACTGGTCGTTGGCCAGACTCTGCTGGTAACCGGCCAGGTCGGTTTCGTTCTGGCAGTACAGCGAGCCTACCTGGCTGATGGCGGAAACGCCCAGGCCGATGACATCGCAGTGCCCATGCGTGGTGTAACCCTGAAAGTTGCGCTGCAGAAAGCCGTCTTCCTGGGCCATGGCCAGCTCGTCGTCAGGCAGGGCGAAGTGGTCGAGGCCCACGTAGCGATAGCCGGCGGCGGTCAGCTGTTCAATGGCGTTGTGCAGCATGTCCAGCTTCTCATCCGCGCCGGGCAGCTCTTCGGCCAGGATGCGCCGCTGGCCGGCATGGCGTTCCGGGTGATGCTGATAGTGGTAGAGCGAAATGCGCTCCGGCTGCATGTCGAGAATGGCCTTCACCGTGCCGGAGAAGCGCTCGATGGTCTGCCGGGGCAGGCCGTAGATCAGATCGATGTTGATCGAGCGGTACTGCAGCGTGCGCGCGGCATCCACCAGAGTGCGGGTCTGTTCCAGGCTCTGCAGGCGGTTGACTGCGCGCTGCACGTCCGGATCGAGCGCCTGCACGCCGAGACTGACCCGGTTGAAGCCCAGCTCGCGCAGCAGGCCCATGGTTGACCAGTCGGTCTCGCGCGGGTCGATCTCGATGCTGTAATCGCCGGAGTCGTCAGCGAGCAGGTTGAAGTTCGCGCGCAGGGTCTGCATCAGCTGGCGCAGTTCGGCGTGATTGAGGAAGGTGGGCGTACCACCACCGAAATGCAGCTGTTCCACCTGCTGGTTGGGGCCCAGGTGGCAGGCCAGCAGGGCGATTTCCCGCTCCAGATGCTTCAGGTAGGACTGCGAGCAACTGCGGTCCTTGGTCACCACCTTGGTGCGCGCGCAGTAATAACAGGCGTTGGCGCAGAACGGGATGTGCACATACAGCGAGAGGGGCCGGCCTTCGCGCCGGCTGATGCGCAGGGCATGCAGCAGGTCGAACGAACCGACACCGGAATGGAACTGCGCCACCGTGGGATACGACGGGTAGCGCGGGCCAGCCTGGTCGTAGCGGCGAATCAGTTCGGGATCCCAGCGGATGGCGTCGAGCATCGGACGTCCCAGGCGTGTTGACAGTGGCGGTGAGTCTAGGCGGGGGGGGCGGAGGGCTCTTTGATCTGTATCAAAGCCGCGTGGTATCAGGCCTTGGGCGACGGCTCGGTGGTTCCGCTCAGCCGCCCGGCAGGCCGGCGGACACTTGCTAAGCTGCCCCACATGGTCGAGCACGCCAATATCCACTTCGATGAAGACTCCGCCTCGCTGCGTCTGGGCGGCGCCTGGACGCTTGCGCACTATGCCGACCTACGCGCCGGCCTGGCCCGCTGGAAGGACGCCTCGACAACGGCACGCCAGGTGGACATGAGCGAACTGCGCGGGCTGGATACGGCCGGCGCCGCGCTGCTCGCCGAGCTGTTCGGCGCCGAGCGGCTGCTGGAGCTGGCGGATCGTGCCGAGGGATTGTCGACGGAGCGCCGGGCGTTGCTGCGCAGCGTGGCGCGTGCGTTGCAAAGTGTGGCGCCCAGCGAGGCGCATCCACGGCGGTCCACGCTGCTGGAGCTGCTCGAACAGATCGGGCGAACGGTGGAAGCCCTGTGGCGACGCGGGGTCGGCCTGCTCGGCTTCATCGGCCTGGTGCTGGCCACCCTGGTTCGTGTGCTGCTGCGGCCACGGCGCTGGCGCATGACCGCGCTGGTCGCCAATCTGGAACAGACCGGCCTGGACGCGGTGCCCATCGTCGCCTTGCTGACCTTTCTGGTTGGCGCCGTGGTGGCCTTCCTCGGCGCCACCGTGCTGGCCGATTTCGGTGCCACACAGTACACCGTCGATCTGGTGGCATTTTCCTTCCTGCGCGAATTCGGCGTGCTGCTCACCGCCATCCTGCTGGCCGGGCGCACGGCCAGCGCCTTCACCGCGCAGATCGGCTCCATGAAGGCCAACGAGGAGCTGGACGCCATCCGTACCCTGGGGCTGGACCCGCTGGAGCTGCTGGTGCTGCCCAGGGTGTTCGCCCTGCTGATCGCGCTGCCGCTGCTGACCTTCATCGCCATGCTCAGCGGCCTGCTGGGCGGCGGGATAGTGTGCATGCTGTCGCTGGATATTCCGCCCAGCCTGTACCTGAGCATCATCCAGAACGGCGTGGAGCTGAAGCACTTCCTGGTGGGCATGGCCAAGGCGCCGATCTTCGCCTTCCTGATCGCGGTGATCGGTTGTCTGGAGGGCTTTCGGGTCAGCGGCAGCGCCCAGTCGGTGGGCGAGCACACCACCTCCAGCGTGGTGCAGTCGATTTTCGTGGTGATCCTGATCGATGCGCTGGCCGCGTTGTTCCTGATGGAGATGGGCTGGTGAACCGGGAGCCGGCGGTCATTCAGGTGCGCGGGCTGGTCAACCGCTTCGGCAGCCAGGTGGTGCACGAAGGCCTGGATCTGGATCTCTACCGGGGCGAGGTACTCGGCGTGGTGGGCGGCTCGGGCACCGGCAAGTCGGTGTTGCTGCGCAGCATCGTCGGCCTGCGCCGGCCCAACGCCGGCAGCATCCGCGTGCTGGGCGAATCCCTGGAACGCCAGTCGCCGCAGGCACGCTCGAATCTGGAGCGGCGTCTTGGCGTGCTGTATCAGCGCGGCGCGCTGTTCACTTCGCTGACCGTGCTGGAGAACGCCGCACTGCCGCTGCTCGAACACGCCGGTTTGCAGCGCCCCGAGGCCGAGCGCCTGGCGCGGCTCAAGCTGGCCCTGGCCGGCCTGCCCAGCAGTGCCGAGGACAAGTATCCGGCCGAGCTGTCCGGTGGCATGGTCAAGCGCGCCGCCCTGGCGCGGGCGCTGGCACTGGACCCGGAAATCCTCTTTCTGGATGAACCCACCGCCGGCCTCGACCCAGTGGGCGCCGCGGCCTTCGACACGCTGATCGCCACGCTGCGCGATGCGCTGGGGCTGAGCGTGTTCCTGGTCACCCACGACCTGGACACGCTGTACGCGATCTGCGACCGGGTCGCGGTGCTGGCCAACCGCACGGTGCGGGTGGCTGACACGCTGGAGGTGGTGGCGGCCACCGAGGAACCCTGGATCCAGGATTATTTTCACGGACCGCGTGGACGTGCGGCCGCACAGGCCGCCCAGGCGGCGGGGAGTCGCTGATGGAAACCCGAGCCCACCATGTATTGATCGGTCTGTTCACCGTCCTGCTGGTCGCGGGTGGGCTGCTCTTCGCGCTATGGCTCGGCAAGAGCAGTTCGGATCGCTCGTTCGGCGAATACGAAGTGGTGTTCGAGGAGACGGTGACCGGGCTGTCCAAGGGCAGCGCGGTGGAATACAACGGCATCCGCATCGGCGACGTGGTGGCCCTGTGGCTGGACCCGGACGATCCGCGCAAGGTGCGGGCGCGCATCCGGGTCGCGGCCGGTTCGCCCATCAAGCAGGACACCCGTGCCCGGCTGGCCATCACCGGTGTGACCGGCACGGCGATCATCCAGCTGCTCGGCGGCACGCCGGAAAGTCCGCCGCTGCGCACGCATCCCGATCGCCCAGCGGTGATCACTGCCGACCCTTCGCCGATCGCCAAGCTGATGGCGGGCGGCGAAGACATGATCACCAGCATCACCCGCCTGCTGGATCAGGCCAACCGCATGTTCTCCGAGGCCAACATCACCCGCTTCGGCCAGATCGTCGCCAACATCGAGCAGACCACCGGCAACCTGGCCGACCAGAGCGGCGGACTGGAGCAGGCCATGACGCAGCTCAACAGCACGCTGGCGGAGGCGAGCGGGGTGCTGCGCAGCCTCGACGGCTATCTCGACCAGGAAGGGCGGCAGGTGCTGCAACAGGCCGTGGTAACCATGAATTCGCTGCAGCGCAGCAGTCACGAGCTGGAAACCCTGCTGGTCGACAATCGCGATTCGCTGGAGAGCGGCATGCAGGGCCTGGCCGGGCTTGGGCCGATGCTGCAGGACCTGGGCGAGGCGTTGGGTTCGCTGCGCACCTTCACGCGCCGACTCGAAGAAGACCCCTCCGGCTACCTGCTGCGCCGCGACACCCTGCAGGAGTTTCGCCCATGAAAATGTGCTGGCTGTTGCTGCTGGGCCTGCAGGCCGGCTGCTCGATTCTTCCGCAAGCGCAGGAGCTGCGGGTCTACCAGCTGCCGGGCGCTTCGCTGGCCACCACCTCGCCGGTTGCCCGCGCCGAAGGCCCCGTGTTGCGGGTCAACCGTCCCCTGGCTTCGCCGTTGCTGGACAGCACGCGAATCGTGGTGATGCCGGATGCCGATCAGCTCAGCGCCTACCAAGGCGTGCGCTGGAGCGACCGCCCGCCGGTGCTGCTGCGCGACCGCCTGGTGGAGCATCTGCGCAGCGGCGCCCGGCTGAAGGCGGTGGTCAGCGATGATCTGCCGGCGCAGGCTGCCCTGGAACTGGCCGGCGAACTGCAAGCCTTCCAGATCGAATACCGCAACGGAAATCCGGTGGCGGTGGTTCGCCTGCAGGCCACGGTGTTGCGCGCTGGCAATCGCGAGATAATGACCAGCCGTGCATTCGCTGTCGAACGGCAGGCTCAGGCCGCCTCGGTCGAGGCGGCAGTGGAAGCCCTGGGGCTGGTCAGCGACGAACTGGCCCGCGAGCTGAGCGCCTGGCTGGATGGGCTACCGGGCACAACCTGAACCGGCGCCGTTCGTCCGGGCCGAACGGCGCCGGCGCGCGATGGTCTATCAGGGGGTGCCAACCCACAGGAGTCAGCCATCATGATTGCCCATCGCTTCATGCGTCATCTGGCCGCCGTGCTGGCGGTGTTCCATCTGCTGGTCATGGTTCAGGTGCCGGTCGCCCAGGCGATGGTCGGCACCTCGGAAGTCATTGCCGAGCAGCAGTTGCAGGTTGATCGGCAACAGTTACTGGAAATGCTTGAGGACCAAGGCGTGAAGGACAAGCTGGCGACGCTGGGTGTTGCGCCCGATCAGGTAGAGCAGCGCATCAACAGCCTGACCGCCGCCGAGCTGGCGCAGTTCAACCAGCAACTGGAACAGGCGCCGGCTGGCGGCAGTGTGGTGGGCGTGATCGTGCTGTTTCTGGTGATCTTCATCATCACCGACATGCTCTGCGCCACCAACATCTTCAGCTTCATCCGGTGCGTGCGCTGATTCGTTTCGGCCTCGTACTACTCTTAGCGCTGCTGGCAGCCTGCGCGCGTTCACCGGTATTGCAGCCGGAAACCGCGCAGCTGCCGGCGCGGGTAGAACTGACCCAGGTGCCATTCTTTCCCCAGGACGCATACCAGTGCGGACCGGCGGCGCTGGCCACGGTGCTGGTGCATGCCGGCATCGCGAGCAATCCGGAGCCGCTCAGGGAGCGGGTCTATCTGCCCGGCCGACAGGGCAGTCTGCAGGTTGAGCTGGTGGCTGCCGCGCGGCAGGAAGGGCGCCTGGTCTATCCGCTGGAGCCGCGCCTGGACAGCCTTCTGGCTGAAGTGGCGGCCGGCAATCCCGTGCTGGTATTGCAGAACCTGGCGTTCAACTGGTCGCCGATCTGGCACTTCGCCGTGGTGGTTGGTTACGACCGGGCGCGTGAAGTGCTGCTGTTGCGTTCGGGTGTCACCCGCCGGCTGGAGGTCGACTTCGCTACCTTCATGCGCACCTGGCAGCGGGGCGAACACTGGGCGGTGGTGATCGCCGATCCCGCTCGACTGCCCGCCACCGCCACGTTGCTGCCCTGGCTGCGGGCCGCCAGCGATCTGGAGGAAACCGGCCAGCAGGCCGCCAGTCTGCGCGCCTATCGCACTGCCGTGCGGCATTGGCATACGGAAGCGCTGCCCTGGTTCGCGCTGGGCAACAGCCTGCATGCGCAGGCGGATGCAGTGGGCGCGGCCAGTGCGCTGCGACACAGCGTGCAACTGGCTCCGGATTTTGCCGCGGGCTGGTTCAATCTGTCGGAAGTGCTGGCCGGGCAGGGATGCGCGGCGCAGGCGCAGGCTGCGCGCCAGTGTTCTGTGGCATTGGCGCCCGAGGATCGACGTTTCCATGCGCCGCTGGAGATTCCGAGAGAAGGTGGCCGCTGCGAGGCGTTGCCGGTTTCGTGTGGGGCCGGTGCGCCGTCGGCCGGGATAAACCCGGCCCTACCGTAGATCGGCGCCGGGCCTTACACGCCCAACCGATCCCGCAGGCTGTAATACCACGCGCCCAGGGTGCTGAACTGTGTTTGGAAGCGACGCCCGCCCGGGAACGGGTAGTGGGGCAGGCTGGCGAAGGCATCGAAGCGTTCGGCCTGGCCGCGCAGGGCTTCGGCCAGCACCTTGCCGGCCACATGCGTGTAGGTGACGCCGTGGCCGCTGCAGCCCTGGGAATAGTAGATGTTGTCGCCAATCCGTCCGACCTGCGGCAGGCGCGACAGGGTCAGCAGGAAGTTGCCGGTCCAGGCATAGTCGATCTTCACCTTCGCCAGTTGCGGGAAGGTCTTGAGCAGCTTGGGTCGGATGATCGCCTCGATGTTGGCCGGGTCGCGGGCGCCATAGACCACGCCGCCGCCGTAGATCAGACGGCGGTCGGCGGATAGCCGGTAATAATCCAGCAAGTAATTGCAGTCCTCGACACAGTCATCCTGCGGCAGCAGGCTGCGCGCCAGCTCCTCGGGCAGCGGCTCGGTGGCGATCACCTGAGTGCCGCAGGGCATCGACTTGGCGGCCAGTTCCGGCAGCAGGCCACCGAGGTAGGCGTTGCCGGCCACCACCAGGAATTTCGCTCGCACCTGGCCCTCCGGGGTATGCACCCGCGGATTGGCGCCGCGCTCGATGCGCATCGCCGGCGTGTGCTCGTGGATGACACCGCCCAGCAACTCGAAGGCCGCCGCCTCGCCCAGCGCCAGGTTCAGCGGGTGCAGATGCCCGCCTTGCTTGTCGAGCAGGCCGCCGATGTAACGCTCGCTGGACACGCGTGCCCGAATGCCGCGCTCATCCAGCAATTCCAGATGGCTGTAGCCGAAACGCTCCCAGAGTCGCTTCTGTTCTTCCAGATTGGCCAATTGCCGGCCGGTGAAGGCGGCGAACACACCCCCGTTCTTGAGATCGCAGGCAATGCCGTAGCGCTCGACCCGCTCGCGAATGATGCGTCCGCCCTCGAAGGCCATGTCGCCGATCAGCCGGGCCTGGTCCGGGGCGACATGCTGTTCCACCACATCGATGTCCCGGCTGTAGCTGTTGACGATCTGCCCGCCGTTGCGCCCCGAAGCGCCGAAGCCGACCTGCACGGCCTCCAGCACCACCACGCGAAAGCCCTGTTCGGCGAGGAACAGCGCCGTGGACAGCCCGGTGTAGCCGGCGCCGATCACGCACACGTCGGTGTCGATGGCTTCCCGCAGCGGCGGGCGAAGCGGTGCCGGATTGGCCGACGCCGCGTAATAGGACTCGGGGTGGGTGTTCGTCATTCCGACCGCCTCTGTGAAGAATATTCAACGATGCGCCGATCCTACCCCGAGCGCATACGTCCGCCAATGGCGCGTTTGGCAACGGAGAAACGCCCCGAATGGTGTAAAGTTCGCGGCCGTGCAGCCACACGGCATGTCACCGTTTTCGCATTTTCAAGCAGGGTTTATATGGGCAAGCAGATTCGCATCGGCATCGCCGGTTACGGCAACCTGGGGCGCGGCGTGGAAGCCGCCGTGGCAAAGAATCCGGACATGACGCTGGTGGGCATCTTTACCCGCCGTGCGCCGGAAACGCTGAAACCACTGTTTGCGCAGACGCCGGTGCAGGCCATCGCCGAACTGCCGGCATTCAGGGACGCCATCGATGTGCTGATCCTGTGCGGCGGCTCCAAGGACGATCTGCCGCAGCAGGGCCCGGAAATGGCGGCGATGTTCAATATCGTCGACAGCTTCGACACCCACGCGCGTATTCCGGAATACTTCGCTTCGGTGGACGCGCCGGCCCGCAATGCCGGCAAGACCGCGCTGATCTCCATCGGCTGGGACCCGGGCCTGTTCTCCATCAATCGCTTGTACGGCGAGGCTCTGCTGCCGGACGGCGCCACCTACACCTTCTGGGGCAAGGGGCTGAGCCAGGGTCATTCGGATGCAATTCGCCGTGTGCCGGGCGTCAAGGCCGGCGTGCAGTACACCCTGCCGTCCGAAGAGGCGATCCAGCAAGTGCGCAGCGGTACGCGCCCGGAACTCACCACGCGCCAGAAGCACACCCGTGAATGCCACGTGGTGCTGGAGGAGGGCGCCGATGCCGCCGTGGTCGAACAGGCCATCGTCAGCATGCCCAACTACTTCGCCGACTACGACACCAGCGTCCACTTCATCAACGAGGAAACCCTGCGCCGCGAGCACAACCGCATGCCCCATGGCGGCTTCGTGATTCGCAGCGGCAGCACCAGCGACGCGCACAATCAGGTGATCGAGTATTCCCTGCAGCTGGACAGCAATCCGGAGTTCACCGCCAGCGTGCTGGTGGCCTATGCCCGTGCGGGCTATCGCCTGAACCAGCAGGGTCAGGTCGGTGCGAAGACCGCTTTCGATGTGGCGCCCGGTCTGCTGTCGATCAAGACGCCAGAACAGCTGCGCGCCGAGCTGCTGTAACCGAGAAGCCCCATCGGTGGAGAGTTCAGCCGGTGGGGTGAAGGTCAGCCACGGAAAATCAGGGCTTGCGGCTCGACGGCGACCGCCGTGTCGCCTTCCACTTTCCAGCCGCCGAAGG
>DATJDB010000321.1:0-16013 GCA_035497635.1 Pseudomonas sp.
CGGTCGGACAGCCAGCCGCCAAGGATGCGAAAGATCGAGGCGGGCACCGTGTACAGCGCCGCCACCATGCCGGCGGCGGCCAGGCTCAGGCCGTAGACCTCCATCAGGTAATGCGGCAGCCAGAGCGCCAAAGCGATGAAAGCGCCGAACACGAAGAAGTAGTAAAGGGAGAAACGCCAGACACGCAGTTCGGCGAGTGGCGCCAGTTGCTGGGCAAGCGGCATGGCTTCGGCCTTGCGCAGGCCGCTTTGCGGGTCAGGCCGGGCGAGCAGGATAAAACCCAGCCCGGTCAGCGCCAGCACGCTGGCATAGACCAGCGCGGTGCCTTGCCAGCCGAAAGCCAGCAACAGGAAGGGCGCCGCGAAGTTGGTCAGGCCGGCGCCCACGTTGCCGGCACCGAAGATGCCCAGCGCGGTGCCCTGGCGCTCGGGCTCGAACCAGGCCGAGGTGTAGGCCACGCCGACGCTGAAGCCGCCGCCGGCCAGGCCGATGCCCAGCGCACCGACCAACAGCAGGAGATAGCTGTCGGCAAAGGTGAACAGATAGATGCACAGGGCGGAAATCAGCATCAACAGGCCGAACACCCAGCGGCCGCCGTAGCGGTCGGTCAGCCAGCCGAGCAGGGGACGGGTCAGCGAGCCGGAAAGCACCGGCGTGGCCATCAATAGGCCGAGCTGCGTGTCGGTGAGCGTGAACTCATCCTTGATCTGCAGGCCGAGGATGGAAAAGATCGTCCAGACCGCGAAGCACAGCGTGAAAGCGAAGGTAGACAGCACCAGTGCGCGAGTCTGCTCTCGGCGCGTGACCTGCATAGGCATCGGCATGAGGCTTGCCCTCGTCTCGTTGCATCGGGCGAAGCCCGAGGTCGTCTTGCGCAGTCGATGCCGGCAGGGTGTCGGCGCGAAAGTGTTTTGAGGGTAGACAGCGAAGCCGTCTCGGGCAAACCGGCAAAAGGGGATTCACCGCCTGTCCGCCGGACGATCGGCGCGCCGAACTGCCTGGGTCGTTATCGCCTCCAACGCTGGAAGCAATCCGCCTGGATGAAGGCCTGTCCGAACGAGGAGAAGTGGTATGAATCCGGAGAAAGAACCCGCAACCGGTGACCATGTAAGCCGCTATCTGCACGGCCTGGATTTTCCGGCCGATCGCGACAGATTGCTTCGCAAGGCCCGGGAGAACGGTGCCAGCGAGGCGGTGTTGCGGATGCTGGAGGCCATGCCTGCCCAGGACTACGGCAGCATGGCGGATATTCTGAAGCGCTATGAGGCGCATTGATCGGACGGGCCCGCGATGACTGTCTATGTCCTGCATTTCACCGGCCCGATCAATTCATCCACTACGGGTCAACTGATCGAAAAATGCACCAAGGCTGTCCAGCAGGAGGCCAGCACGCTGATCATTAAAATCGCCACCATGGGCGGCGATTGCAGTTACGGTTTTGCGCTGTTCAATTTTCTGAGATCGCTGCCTATTCCCCTGCATACCCACAACCTGGGTACCGTGGAGTCGATGGGCAACATCATCTTCCTGGCCGGGGAACGGCGAACCGCCAGCCGCTTCAGCAAGTTTCTTTTCCACCCGTTCCACTGGACGCTGCATGGTGCTATCGATCATGCACGCATGACCGAATACTCGATGAGCATGGATCAGGATCGTTTCCTCTACGAACAGATCGTCCTGGAACGAACCCAGGGTGCGCTCGAGCCACTGGACGTAGCCAACTACCTTACGGCATCTCCGCGCTTCATCAGTCCGGATGAGGCCCTGAAGTGCGGGCTGATTCATTCCATAGAAGAATTGCCCATGCCCCAGGGCACCATGAATACCAGTGTGCACGCCTGACGCGCACGGTTCGGTATACAACCCTCTGTTCGGCCGGCTAGAATCGCCGCCCTGCGAATTTTGACAGGTCGGGAAGTGCCGTTGCACCGCTTAACGCCACTCCCGCCGCCTCTTTCCGCCGATCCGTTCCGTGGGGTGACTTCCACCCGGGGTGCATCTAGAATGCATGCCCTTGAATAAGCCGGAACGGCCGGCGCCACGTCTGTGCAACGAGGAATATCCATGCAAGTTTCTGTAGAAGCCACCTCCGCTCTTGAGCGCCGGATGACTGTCGGCGTGCCGGCCGCACGCATCGAATCCGCAGTCGACAAGAGCCTGCAGCAGACTGCCCGTCGCGCCAAGGTACCGGGCTTCCGTCCGGGCAAGGTGCCGATGAGCGTCATTCGTCAGCGTTACGAAGGTGCTGCGCGTCAGGAAGTCCTGGGCGATCTGATCCAGGAAACCTTCTACGAAGCCGTGGTCGAGCAGAAACTGAACCCGGCCGGCGCCCCGTCCGTCGAGCCGAAAGTGTTCGAGAAGGGCAAGGATCTGGAATACGTCGCCACCTTCGAAGTGTTCCCGGAAATCCAGCTGGCCGGTTTCGAAGGTATTGCCATCGAGCGTCAGCAGGCTGAAGTCGGCGACGCCGATGTCGACACCATGCTGGACGTGCTGCGCAAGCAGAACACCCGTTTCGAAGCCGCTGACCGCGCCGCCGAGAATGGCGATCAGGTGACCATCGACTTCGTTGGCAAAATCGACGGCGAAGCCTTCGCGGGCGGCTCGGCCCAGGGCGTGCCGCTGGTGCTGGGTTCGGGTCGCATGATTCCCGGTTTCGAAGACGCCCTGGTTGGCGCCAAGGCCGGTGAAGAACGCGTCATCAACCCGACCTTCCCCGAGGACTACCAGAATCTGGATCTGGCCGGCAAGACCGCCGAGTTCACCGTCAAGGTCACCGCTGTTGCCGCCCCGGCGCTCCCGGAGCTGAACGACGAATTCTTCGCCCTGTTCGGTGTGAAGGAAGGCGGTCTGGAAGGTTTCCGCGCCGAAGTTCGCAAGAACATGGAGCGTGAACTGCGTCAGGCCATCAAGACCAAGGTGAAGAACCAGGTGATGGAAGGTCTGCTGGAAACCAATCCGGTGGAAGTGCCCAAGGCACTGATCTCCAACGAAGTCGATCGTCTGCGCGTGCAGGCCGTCCAGCAGTTCGGCGGTAACATCAAGCCGGAAAACCTGCCGGCCGAGCTGTTCGAAGAGCAAGCCAAGCGCCGTGTCGTGCTCGGCCTGATCATCGCCGAAGTGGTCAAAGCGAATGAAATGAAGGCGGACGAAGACCGCGTACGCGCGATGATTGAAGAAATGGCATCCGCCTACCAGGAGCCGGAACAGGTTGTGTCCTGGTACCTGAAGAACGAGCAGCAGCTGAACGAAGTGCGCTCGGTTGTACTGGAAGAACAAGTTGTAGATACTGTCCTCGCAAAGGCCAAGGTAACCGACACGTCGGTTTCTTATGAAGAAGCTGTCAAGCCTGCGGAAGCCCCGCAAGCTGCCTGATTCTTCCCCGCCGCACGAGCACAGCATAAGCCAGCCTAGCGCTGGCTTATGTGTCTTTAGGACCGTTCAATAGGGAGCGATCGCTGGAAATGTCCCGCAATTCCTTTATGCAAATGCCTGAAATCCAGGCCGCCGGTGGCCTGGTGCCGATGGTGATCGAGCAGTCCGCTCGTGGCGAACGCGCCTACGATATCTACTCCCGCCTGCTCAAGGAGCGAGTGATCTTCCTGGTCGGCCAGGTCGAGGACTACATGGCCAACCTGGTGGTGGCACAGTTGCTGTTCCTTGAGGCGGAAAACCCCGACAAGGACATCCACCTGTACATCAACTCGCCGGGCGGCTCGGTGACCGCCGGCATGTCGATCTACGACACCATGCAGTTCATCAAGCCGGACGTGACCACCTACTGCATCGGCCAGGCCTGCAGCATGGGGGCTCTTCTGCTGGCTGGCGGCGCTGCCGGCAAGCGTTACTGCCTGCCGCACTCGCGCATGATGATTCATCAGCCGCTGGGTGGTTTCCAGGGCCAGGCTTCGGATATCGAAATCCATGCGCGGGAAATCCTGACCATTCGCGAGCGTCTGAACAGGATCCTGGCTCATCACTGCAACCAGCCGATCGACGTGATTGCCCGCGATACCGACCGGGACAATTTCATGAGCGGCGAAGACGCGGTCAAATACGGACTGATCGACCAGGTGCTCGAGCGTCGACTGGCGCTGTAATTCTGTGTGCGGCGGTCGGATATCCGGTCGCCGCAGGGTTGAAAATGCCCCTGATTGCCCTCATCTTGTGTTTCACGCCTACCGTATTGGATTGACCGAATGACTGATACCCGCAATGGCGAGGACAACGGCAAGCTGCTTTATTGCTCCTTCTGCGGCAAGAGCCAGCACGAAGTGCGCAAGCTGATCGCCGGACCCTCTGTCTTCATCTGCGACGAGTGCGTAGACCTGTGCAACGACATCATCCGCGAGGAGGTGCAGGAAGCACAGGCGGAGAGCAATGCGCACAAATTGCCGACGCCCAAGGAGATCAGTGCGATCCTCGATCAGTATGTGATCGGTCAGGAGCGTGCCAAGAAGATTCTGGCCGTCGCCGTCTACAACCATTACAAGCGCCTCAACCAGCGTGACAAGAAAGACGATGTCGAGCTCGGCAAGAGCAACATCCTGCTGATCGGTCCAACCGGCTCGGGCAAGACCCTGCTGGCCGAAACTCTGGCGCGTCTGCTCAATGTACCGTTTACCATCGCCGACGCCACCACGTTGACCGAAGCCGGTTATGTGGGCGAAGACGTGGAGAACATCATTCAGAAGCTGCTGCAGAAGTGCGACTACGATGTGGAGAAGGCCCAGATGGGCATCGTCTACATCGACGAGATCGACAAGATCTCGCGCAAGTCGGACAACCCCTCGATTACCCGTGATGTCTCGGGCGAGGGCGTGCAGCAGGCACTGCTCAAATTGATCGAAGGCACCGTGGCTTCCGTTCCGCCGCAGGGTGGCCGCAAGCATCCCCAGCAGGAATTCCTGCAGGTGGACACTCGCAACATCCTGTTCATATGCGGCGGCGCCTTTGCAGGGCTGGAGAAAGTCATCCAGGGCCGCTCCAGCAAGGGTGGTATCGGCTTCACTGCCGAAGTGCGCAGTCCGGATGCCGGTAAGTCGGTGGGTGATTCGCTACGCGAAGTAACTCCCGACGATCTGGTCAAGTTCGGGCTGATTCCCGAATTCGTTGGCCGTCTGCCTGTAATCGCCACGCTCGAAGAGCTGGACGAGGCGGCCCTGATCGAAATTCTCGCCGAGCCGAAGAACGCGCTGACCAAGCAGTACGCCAAGCTGTTCGAGATGGAAGGCGTTGATCTGGAGTTCCGTCCCGACGCGCTGCGTGCTGTGGCGCGTCGTGCGCTCGAGCGCAAGACCGGTGCGCGCGGCCTGCGCTCGATCCTCGAAGGCATCCTGCTGGACACCATGTACGACATTCCTTCCCAGGGTGACGTCAGCAAGGTGGTCATCGACGAGAATGTCATCGAAGGCACCTCCAAGCCGCTGCTCATCTACGAGAACAGCGAGCCTACCGCCAAGGCAGCGCCGGACGCGTGACAAGAAGGGGCCTGCGGGCCCCTTCTTCATTAGGGGTTCCTTGCTTGTGTTTTTTTGGGTTCGCCCTCATCTTGGCTGCA
Source organism: Pseudomonas sp. (assembly GCA_035497635.1). Lineage (GTDB taxonomy): Bacteria > Pseudomonadota > Gammaproteobacteria > Pseudomonadales > Pseudomonadaceae > Serpens. The sequence goes on from DATJDB010000321.1 coordinate 5,561, forward strand.
AGAGCAACCCACCGTTTACGGCTTCGGCCGTTCGCAGAGTTGAGTTATGAATAAAACCATCGAATTGCCACTCCTGCCGCTGCGTGATGTCGTGGTCTATCCGCACATGGTGATTCCGCTGTTCGTCGGGCGGGAAAAATCCATCGCGGCGCTCGAAGAAGCCATGAAAGGCGACAAGCAGATTCTTCTGGTGGCCCAGAAGAATCCCGGCGATGACGATCCGGATCAGGAAGCGCTTTATCAGGTCGGCACGGTCGCCACCATCCTGCAATTGCTCAAGCTACCCGACGGCACGGTTAAAGTGCTGGTTGAAGGTGAGCAGCGCGGTCGTGTTGAGCGCTTCGTTACCCTCGACGATCACAGTAGCGTCGAGGTCGCTCTGCTCGACGAACTGGCTAGCTCCGAACGCGAGGCGGAGGTGTTCTGCCGTACCTTGCTCAATCAGTTCGAACAGTACGTACAGCTGGGCAAGAAGGTTCCTGCAGAGGTTCTGGCGTCGCTTAACAGCATCGATGAGCCGAGTCGCCTGGTCGATACCATGGCGGCGCACATGGCGCTCAACCTGAACCAGAAGCAGGAAATTCTCGAAATCACAGAGCTTCCGGCCCGTGTCGAATACGTGCTGGGGCTGCTGGATTCGGAAATCGACCTGCTGCAGGTCGAGAAGCGCATCCGCGGGCGAGTCAAGAAGCAGATGGAGCGCAGCCAGCGCGAGTACTACCTGAATGAGCAGATGAAGGCCATTCAGAAGGAGCTGGGCGACATCGATGAAGGCCACAATGAAATCGACGAGCTGAAGAAGCGCATCGAGAATGCCGGCCTGCCCAAGGACGCACACAGCAAGGCGCTGGCCGAGCTGAACAAGCTCAAGCAGATGTCGCCGATGTCCGCCGAGGCCACGGTGGTACGTTCCTATCTCGACTGGCTGCTGAACGTGCCGTGGAAAGTGGAAACCAAGGTTCGCCTGGATCTTGCGCGCGCCGAGGAAATCCTCGACGCCGATCATTACGGTCTGGAGGAGGTGAAAGAGCGCATCCTCGAATACCTGGCCGTGCAGAAGCGCGTGAAGAAGCTCAAGGGACCGGTGCTCTGCCTGGTCGGCCCACCTGGTGTGGGCAAGACTTCTCTGGCCGAGTCCATCGCCCGTTCCACCAACCGCAAGTTCGTACGCATGGCGCTGGGCGGCGTGCGCGACGAAGCGGAAATCCGCGGGCATCGCCGCACCTACATAGGCTCCATGCCGGGCCGGCTGATCCAGAAGATGACCAAGGGCGGCGTGCGCAACCCGCTGTTCCTGCTGGATGAAATCGACAAGCTGGGCAGCGACATGCGCGGCGATCCGGCCTCCGCGTTGCTCGAGGTGCTGGATCCCGAGCAGAACCATCACTTCAACGACCATTACCTGGAGGTTGATTACGACCTTTCAGATGTGATGTTCGTGTGCACCTCGAACTCTATGAATATTCCGGCGCCGTTGCTGGACCGCATGGAGGTGATTCGTCTGCCGGGTTACACCGAGGACGAGAAGGTCAATATCACCATCAAATACCTGCAGCCCAAGCAGATTCGCGCAAACGGCCTCAAGCCGAGCGAGCTGACGATCAGCGAGGACGCAATCCGCGATGTCATTCGCTACTACACCCGCGAGGCGGGTGTGCGCGGCCTGGAGCGTCAGATCGCCAAGGTCTGCCGCAAGGTGGTGAAAGAGAACATCAAGGAAAAGCGCTTCCAGGTCGAGGTCACGCCGGACTCGCTCGAACACTATCTGGGCGTGCGCAAGTACCGCTACGGTCTGGCCGAGCAGGAAGACCAGGTGGGGCAGGTTACCGGCCTGGCCTGGACCCAGGTGGGTGGCGAGCTGCTGACCATCGAAACCGCCGTGGTACCGGGGAAGGGGCAACTGATCAAGACGGGTTCGCTGGGCGATGTGATGGCCGAGTCCATGACCGCTGCGCTGACCGTGGTGCGCAGTCGCGCCAGAAGCCTGGGCGTCCCGCTCGATTTCCATGAAAAGCGCGATGTGCATATCCACATGCCGGAAGGGGCGACGCCTAAGGACGGCCCCAGCGCAGGCATCGGCCTGTGTACGGCTCTGGTGTCGGCCCTGACCCAGATACCGGTGCGCGCCGATGTCGCCATGACCGGCGAAATCACCTTGCGCGGTCAGGTGCTGGCTATCGGCGGTCTGAAGGAGAAGCTCCTGGCGGCGCGTCGTGGCGGCATCAAGACGGTGATCATTCCCGAGGAAAATGTGCGGGATTTGAAGGAGATTCCTGAAAACATCAAGCAAGATCTGCAAATCAAGCCTGTCAAATGGATTGACGAGGTCCTGCAAATTGCGCTGCAATACGCCCCGGAGCCCTTGCCTGATGCGGCTCCGGATATGGTAGCTAAGGATGAAACCCGCGAGACTGATTCCAAGGAGAGAGTCAGCACGCATTAGCCGAAAGTCCTTCCTTGACCCGTTTGCCGGCGCTGGTTAATTGTCGCTGCGAGTTCAGGTTGGTCTGCGGAAACAAGTATTAATTGTAAAAAATAACTTCATTAAAGTTAGATAAGGGGACTTAGAGTGAACAAGTCGGAACTGATCGATGCCATCGCCGCATCTGCTGATATCCCGAAAGCCGTTGCTGGTCGTGCGCTGGACGCTGTGATCGAATCCGTTACTGGTGCTCTGAAGGCAGATGATTCCGTTGTCCTGGTGGGCTTCGGTACCTTCGCTGTCAAGGAACGCGCTGCTCGTACCGGTCGTAACCCGCAGACCGGTAAGCCGATCAAGATCGAAGCCGCCAAAATCCCGAGCTTCAAGCCGGGCAAGGCACTGAAGGACGCCGTAAACTAAGCGTCCTTCCGCCAGGTCAGGCCCGACCGGCCTGGCAACGGGGCAGTCTGACCGGCTTGTCTTGTCAGATCGGGAACCTGAACTACAGTCCCTCCCACTCCGTGATTAACGCGAAGGCGCATCCCTCCCGGTGCGCCTTCGTTCTTTTCGGGCTCCACACGCGCTGTCTGGCCGCACAACGGTCTTTACTGGGGGATGCATGCTGCAAAACATCAGGGACAATTCACAGGGGTGGATTGCCAAGACCATCATCGGTCTCATCATCGTACTGCTGGCGCTGACCGGCTTTGAAGCCATCCTCAATGGCGTCGGTAACCAGCAGACCGCCGCCGAGGTGAATGGTGAGGAAATCAGTCTTTCAGAACTGAGCCTGGCCGTAGAGATGCAGCGTCGGCAGCTGGCACAGCAGTTTGGCCGCGATTTCGATACTTCCCTGATCGACGACAACCTGTTGCGCAACGCCGCGCTAAGCGACCTGATTGATCGTCGCTTGCTCGTGCAGGCCGCCCGGGAAGCCGATTTTGCCCTGTCGCAGGCAGCGCTCGATCAGATCATCCTGCAGACTCCCGAATTCCAGGAAAACGGCCGTTTCAGCCCGGCCCGCTTCGATCAGGTCATCCGTCAGATGGGCTATGGTCGATTGCAGTTCCGTCAGATGCTCGAAGAAGAAATGCTCATTGGCCAGTTGCAGGCCGCCGTGGCTGGCAGCGGCTTCGTGACCGAGCAGCAGGTGCGCGATTTCGTCCGCCTGGACAAGCAAACCCGTGATTTCGCCCTGTATCGCATCAAGGCCGATGCCGGCAGCGCGACCGTTACGGAAGAGCAGGTGGCCGCCTATTACGAGCAGAATGCACAACGCTTCATGACCTCTGAAGAAGTCGTGATCGAATATGTGGAACTCAAGAAAGACAGCTTCTTCGATCAGGTGGACATCGACGAAGAAGAGCTGAAGTCCCGCTACCAGACCGAGATCGCCAACCTGGCCGAACAGCGCCGGGCAGCACATATCCTGATCGAGTCCGGAAGCGACGAAGCGCGCGCGCGTATCGAGGCACTTCGTCAGCGGCTGGACAAGGGCGAGGATTTCGCGGCACTGGCCAAGGAAGCATCGGAAGACACCGGCTCGGCTGCCGACGGTGGGGACCTCGGTTTCGCCGGTCCGGGCGTATACGCCCCTGAATTCGAATCAGCACTGTTCGCGCTCAAGAAAGGCGAGGTCTCCGAACCGGTGCGCACCGAATTCGGCTGGCATCTGATCAAGCTGCTCGACTCTCAGGACGCCGATGTTCCCAGCTTTGCTGTTCTCAAGGACAAGCTGGAGCGTGATCTGAAGGCGGAAAAGGTCGAGCAGCGTTTTGTCGAGGCGGCCCGGGAACTGGAAAATCTTGCGTTCGAAGCTGCGGATCTTCAGCAGCCGGCGCATGAGCTGGGTCTGCAGGTGCGTACCAGCGAGCCCTTCGGGCGCGAAGGCGGTGCTTCTGGCGTCACGGCCAATCGGCAGGTGATTCAGCAGGCCTTCGGTGCGGACTTGCTGGAAAGCGGTGCGAACAGCCAGGCGCTGGAACTCGATGCCGAAACCGTCATGGTTATGCGAGTCAAGGAGCATCGCCAGCCGCAGCCCATGAGTCTGGAGCAAGTAGCGGGTGAGATTCGTACGACCCTGGCTCGTGAGGCTGCAGCCGACGCGGCCAAGCAGCAGGGCGAGGCACTACTGGCCAGCCTGCGCGAAGGTCAGACCCCGGCCGCGCAAGAGCGCAGCTGGCAGGTGTTCGAGGCCGCCACTCGCAACCTTGAAGGTGTCGACCCGCAGGTTCTGCAGGCACTGTTCCGCATGCCCAGGCCCGAACAGGCTGCGCAGTTAACCGGTGTCGCCCTGGGTAACGGTGATTTTGTGCTGCTGCGCCTGACCGGCGTCAGTGAACCTGCGCAAGCGCTGGATGCCAACGAAGTGCAGATGTACCAGCGCTTCCTGGCTTCACGTGCCGGCCAGGAAGATTTCGCCGCCTACCGGACGCGCTTGCAGCGTGAATCCGATATCGAGCGCTTCTGATTCACCGCATGTAGAAAAGGGCCCTGCCGCGCAAGCGCCAGGGCCCTTTTTCATACCGCACCCCGTTATTCCGCGATGTGCCAGGGGCCTAGTGTGACGCCCTCGGCAGTCAGGTGCTGGCGCGCTTCACTCAGCGCATTGCCCAGATGTTCCGTGTCGGCGTAATCGGTTCGCGACATCCGCGAACGGCCCACGACACTGGCCGTGGTCCTGTCTATGACGGTCAGGCTGAGCTCGCCCGAGTAGTCAGTTGCCCAGGCAATGCATTGCAGTGGCTGGAAGGCTCGGCATGCAATCAGGAGTGCTTCATTGGTACGGAGCGCTGTCATGCGATCAACTCCAAAGCTTGAATCCAAGGAAGTATGAAACGTGTGATTTACGCTCTGTAGATAGTGTCAATCATCCAAAGGTCACAGGCTGGTCGCGCTTCTGGAGCTTTTTTGACGTCTTTGTGACGGACGGCCGCTGGGCGGATGGCCGAGTCAGTCGACGAATCCTTGCTACCGTTATGTCGCTACGCCAGCGGCTACGTCACACAAGGACCGGACATGCATGACGCAACGAAGAGCGTCCGGCGGCTGCTCATGGTTGATCCATGCGACGCCTGCAACCGTATGCTGCCGAATCTACAAGCGGCAGGGTGGGAGGTAAGCAGTGCCAGCCTGGAAACGGCTTCCGCACGGACCTGCCACGTAGGAGTTTTACGTCTGGACTCTCATAGTCTCGATCGGCTCGAACATATCCGCACCTTGCTGTTACAAGGCGCAGGGGAATGGATCGCGGTACTCGGGGCGGAACTGCTGCCGCTGCAGCGGGTGCGCGACTTCATCTATGAATGGTTTTTCGATTTTCATACTCTGCCGCTCGATGAAGAACGCATAAAGGTCGCCTTGGGCCGTGCCTATGGCATGTCACGCTTGCGCCGCAAAACGGAGATGCAACGAGGCCCCTGGGATGATTTGCTGGGAGAGAGCCGCGCGATGTCCGAAGCGCGCCGATTGATCGCTCGTTTCGCTCCTACGGATTCGCCCGTAATGATCCGTGGAGAAAGCGGCACCGGCAAGGAAGTGGTTGCCCGCGCTCTGCATGGCCAATCGCGTCGCTCGGGTCGCCCCTTTGTGGCCATCAACTGCGGTGCAATACCCGAAAACCTGATCCAATCCGAACTGTTCGGGCATGAGAAGGGTGCTTTTACGGGAGCCCATCAACGTAAGGTTGGACGCATCGAGGCCGCAAATGGGGGAACCTTGTTGCTCGACGAAATTGGCGATTTGCCATTGGAGTTGCAGGCAAATCTGCTGCGTTTCCTTCAGGAAAAGCACATCGAGCGAGTAGGGGGGAGTCGGCCGATTGCCATTGATGTCAGGGTCCTGTCCGCAACCCACGTTGACCTTGAACGCGCCATTCAGGACGGTCGGTTTCGCGAAGACCTTTACTACCGCCTGAATGTTCTGCAAATACGCATGCCCCCCTTGCGGGAGCGATTGGTCGACCTGCCGCAGTTGGCGGCTCATTTCGCACGTCTGTACAGCAGTGAAACGGGAAGGCGACCGCGGAGCTTCAGCGAAGGGGCTACCCAGGCCATGCTAAGTCACGGGTGGGCAGGCAACATCCGGGAACTGGCCAATCGGGTCAGGCGAGGGCTGGTACTGGCGGAAGGGCGTCAGATAGAGTCGGAGGATCTGGGCCTGCACATGCCAGTCGAGCAACGCGGTGCACTGCACACCCTTGAATATTATCGTCTGCAGGCTGAGCGCTTGGCGTTGGGGCAGGCTCTGCAGCAGCATGCAACCAATCTCAGTGAAGCGGCCAGGGCCTTGGGAATCTCAAGACCTACGTTTTACCGTCTGCTTCACAAACACGGCCTGAATTAGGGGGCGCTTAAAAGTAGTAGGGGAATTTCAGGCTGAACGTGAAATCGGGTGCGTCCGGCGTCAAGCCCATGGACAGATTGGGCACTACAGCCAAGTTGTCACTGGCCGCGTAGGTCATGCCGAGGTTGAAGTAGGCAGCATTGGCATCGCTGCCCACCGCGGTGTACCAGTCGCCACCCTCCTGCCGAATACGACTGCTACGGCTGATTAGTTGGGAATATGACATCGACAAGCTCATTTTCTCGTTGAGGGCAAACGCCAACCCCATGCCGAACTGCCATGCATGACCGAGTCTGATCTTGCCGCCCAGCCGAGTGCCCTGCTGAGCACTGATATCGCTGAATTCCTCCTCCACGTTGTATGTAAAAGACAAGTTGCCAAACAGGACGGCGGGGTCAACCGTCTTTACCAGCGATACCCCGGGTGTAACCGACCAGACGCCGTTGCCGGTCGGCAGATCATTTGGAACGGTGATGTTGTCGTTGTCGGCTACCCGGGTCATCTTGATTCCGTATGGATGATGCCCGGTGGGAGCCTTGATTCGGAGGCTGAGAATGGTGTCGGGCAGGTTCTCGTTCTGGTCCAGGATTTTGTATGAAAAACCGGCACTGACATCGCCGATTTCCGGTCCTGCCTGGACCGTGCGATCGGAAACCTGCGCGGTTGAATTCCCTGCGCCTGCCGATTCGTATGTCACGTCACGGTAGAGAAAGGGCACGTTCAAATCGAATTGGAGACGGTTGTGCAGGTTGTAGCGGCCCGTCACATCCAGCGTGAAATTGTCCGCATTGATCTGATCGACATTGATATTGCCCAGAAAGATCGAATCCAGCGCCAGGAAACCGTTGAGGATCAACTGACGGGTGTCGTAATGGCTGTAGGTGAGGCCGGTTTCCAGACTATAGGTACCACCGCCGAAAAAGCCCGAGGCTTCGTCGTAGAGCGTTTCAACACTGCGGATCGGCTCGGCGTCGTCCTTGAGGCTTGCGCCATAACCGTCCGCCTGCAGAGATTGCACGGTTCGGGGCGCAGGTGACTGTGCCAGCTGCGAGCCGGCGGCTTGCGTGGCCCGGGGCAGCTTGGGCGGGATGGGTATGCCGGTGGCCGATGTTGCGCCTTGTTCCGCTGGCGGCCGGGTCATTACCGGAGTCGGCATCCGTACTCCGCTGGACACTATTGCATTACCCGCCGCGCCCACTGCCGGTGCAGCAACCGAGGCGGGAACCGCAGCGGGTAGCATCGGGGCCGGCGTACCCGCATTCAGGCCGCGCCCGGGAGGAGGTGTTGCAGCGGCGGAAGGAATCACCACCGGAGCAGCCTTGGCCTTGGCCTCCTCGATGGCTTTCTCCGCCTCGGCTGTTCGCGCTTCTTCTTGTGCGGCACTGGTAGATAGCTCCTCCAGCGCCTGCCGATAGCGATCGTACTGATCGCGAAGCTCCTGAATTTCCTGCTCCAGGGTTTCGATTTCAGCCTGGGTGGAGGCAAGCGCCAGCGGAGCGGACAGCGCCCCCAGTGCGGTGATTCCAAGCAGATGCGGACGAAACGTACGAAGCATGCTGACATCCCTGTCTGGCTGAAATATGAAGAAGGCAAGCGTAGATCAATATCCAGTCGGTCTCAGCGTGCGCAGTTGATCAAGATTGCAGTTCATGAGATCCATGGCGCGGCTGCCTTGCTGCATCACCACATCCAGCCTGGCGGTGTTGATTACGGTGTTTTGCGAACTGACAATCCGGGTGTCCTGCAACAGGCCGCCGCCGAGCCGTTGAAGACTGCTGCCCTGTCCATGGGTGGCAATGCCCAACTGAAGTTTTCCTTGCGCAGTGCTCACCGACGCGGTGCCCAGGGCATTGCTGTGATTGAAGGCGCCATTCACCGGCGTTCCCGGCTCCAGGCCGGGCGCCTGGCCGTTGCGCTGGATATCGATCCGTATGCCATTCGAGGCTGAATTCAGATCGCCGGCAGCTCGTACGCTCTGGCTGATGCCGTCAACATTGGCCAGGCCCTGACCACCAATGACCATGCCTGACCCGGGCGCTGGGGTGGTGCCGTTTCCGGACGAGACAGGCGTTACCGTCAGTACCGGTTGAGCGCCATGTTGCACCTGTAGGGCAACGGAAGCGCCAAGTTGCTGGCCAGATTGTTCCCATGTGCTCGTCATGGTGATTCCGAAGTGCACCACATGGCTCGGCAGTACATAGCGGCCACGCAATTGTGCAAGTTCCGGATCCGATAGCTCGACAGCCTCAAAGGGCGTGCTTGCGAAGCCCTGGGCCGGGATCAGCAGGCTGATAGCCAGAGCCGAGCCACATATGCCTTTGTTCATCGGTCCTCCAGGATATCCCGCTCACGTCAGAAGAAATCGCTCTGGATAAAGCCGAACTCCATCAGTTCGGCGTCACGTACAGGCTGAAAGCCCATGCGCTCCCTGGCGGTCAGAGGTTCAGGCGGGTCGAGCAAGGCGTTGAGCCTGTTGTAGCCAGGCCCGATGACAGCGAACACGATTCCATTCCAGCCCTCAACGAACTCGTCAAGGCTGTATCGTCTGTGCCCGAGAACCGGATCGCCGATATAGACATGCTGCTCATCGCTACGCAGCAGCACGACAAAATGCTTGTATCCACGAATTTCCTGAAGCACCACAGCGGGTACTTTCAGTTGTTGCAGCCCGTGAGGGGCGATGCGATAACCTCGGGCCCGCAAGCCGATCGCCTCGACATAACGCTTCATGTCGAGCATGGAAAAACCCTGAGTGCGAACAATATTCTGGTCGGCACCTAACAGCATGCCTTCGATGACCATCTGCTCGTTTACGTCGAAGTCATAGGCTTCACGGAGCACTGTGGCCAGGGAAGCGGCTCCGCAACTAAAATCCGTTTCCTGCTGTACGAGGTTGCTGAAACGCCGCTCACGAATACTCTGCACGTCGAGGAACGCCATGTTTCCTCCCGGCAGTACGGCGAAGGGCAAACGGGCAGCTTGCGCCTCGGTACCGAGCAAAATCCCTGCTATGGCGATGACACACATACGCATCGATTGCGTCCTGTACGTTCCGAAAAAAGGGCTCCATCAGGAGCCCTAGTCGTCGGTCAGAGACCGGTGGCACCGCCGTTGCCGGAGCAAGCGTTGCAACCGGCGGCAATAGCCAGCGAATTGCTCTGCTGGTTTCCGGAGCCGGCGGCCACGTTCAGGCCGACGTTGCCCGAGGCGCCATTGAGTGAGCCGGTGACAGTGGCCGAGTTGATGACGGCTTGCTGGAGAGAAACCAGCGGTACGGAGCCGGTCAGGGTGCCCCCGAGTTCGATTTCGCCACTTTCATCGAACAGGAAGGAGCCTTCACCATTCGGACCAGGCTGAGCACCGTCGTTCTCGTTGTCCACGTCGATGTGGCCATTGACGGTTCCGTTCGGGTGATAGTTGTTCCAGGTTTCCAGATACACGTTGCCCACCTGGTCGGAGATGCCCGAGTAGACCCCCGTCACGTTTCCGTCCAGGGTAAAGCTGACAGTGGCGTCTTCAGTCAGCACTGCGTAGTTGTTGGTGATATTGCCGGTCGAGTTCTGAACGGCGTTACTCGAGGCGGTTGCCACGAAGCCGGCGGACGTAGCGGTTGCGAAATCGTTCTTCTGCTGGTTGAACACGCCGCTGGCCACGTTGATGCCGATGTTACCGGAAGCATTGTTGGCG
>DATJDB010000322.1:0-4500 GCA_035497635.1 Pseudomonas sp.
AGCAGGTTGGTCGCAATGGCTACCCCAGGCCCTGTACTACACAGCATGCCGAGGCTGTCCAGTGCCAGCTTCGACAGCAGTTCGCAGTGGCCGACGTTGTCGTAGTCGGTATACCAGAGCGCTTGGCGGTGCAGGGGCAGGGCCTGCCTCTGGTCCGCATGGATCTGCTCGCGGCGTTCGGCCAGCCACTGGTGATGGGTGTCTGCGACCTCGGCGATCCAGGCGTTCATCTCCTCCAGGCGTACGCGCTCGGGCACCTGATGACCGCTTTTGCTGTCGGTCATGTTACGGGCCTTGTCGGCGCGGTAGGCCATCACCAGATCGTGCAGTTGCCCTTCGATATCGGAGATGTCGGAGGGTAGGAGCTCACGCAGCGGCGCCAGGATGGCCTGCTCCTGACGCCGGATATCGGCGATCAGATTGTCGGCGGCGGCATGACCGGCCTGGTGGCGGTAGTGCTGGTTGATGGCGGTTTCCCGGGCCAGCAGCGGTTGCAGATCCCGTTGGGCCTGCAGCATCGCCTCGCCCTGATCAGGTGTGAGGAGCAGTTCGCGGTCCCTGTAGCGGTAGGAGAGCTGGCTGGCGACTTCGGCGCCGTCTTCCTGAATCAGGCTGTTGATAAAGCCGGCGAGCAGGGCCTTGTGACCGTTTTCTGCCTCCCAGTCCTCGTGGCGCTGGTTGACGGTGGCCTGTGCCTGATTGAGGTCGCGCAGCACGCCCAGGTGATCGTCCACCACGGCGAAGATTCCGTACAGGCCGTTGGCCTGGCGGGTTGCCTGATCCAGCCAGGCCTCGGCGGCGGGCACGTCCCAGGCGTCGGCGCTCCAGACGCCGGGCGGGTTCTGGGCGGCTTCGGGGTGCCGCCCCGCGGCGTCTTCGCGTTCGCGCGTCCAGCGCATGGCATCGACGTAGGCCTTGATGGTGTCGGGGCTGGGGTCGCTGGCGGCCTGCTTTGCGAGGGTGTCGGTCGCGGCGCGGTACTGGTCGCCGTTACGGTGTTGATCGCTCGCCAGGGCTTGGTCGCGCATGCCGGGCATCAGCTCGGCGACGAGCTGTTCAGCATCCGCCAATGCCGGGCAATGGGTGGCCTGTAGCTGTTGCGCTACCTGGGGCAGGGCGATCCGACGCATGCGCTGCTGACGGATGCCAGGTTCAGTCAGTTGCTGACAGAACTTGGCGGTCAGCGGCATATCGGCGTACATCAGCCAGGTATCCTGATGTTTGTTCAGGGCCAGGCCGGCCAATGTTCCTTCGTCGATGGGCTCGCGGCTCTGATCATCCAGATCCTGTTCGGTCAGGCAGCCGTTTTTCCCGACGCCGAATCGGCGCAGCGGACCCTCGCCGTGCCAGAGATACAGGTAGCCCTGGCGCAGTCGACGCACTGCCATGGGCTGGCTCTTGAGGGTGTAGCCGGGCTTTACGCAAGCATGTTCGGGGTTCATTTCCGCCAGGGCATAGCGCGCGGGCACAACGAACAGCTCGGCTTCCCGAGCGGGGCAGGCGCTCATGGGGCTGGAGAGATCGTCCCGCTCGAAATTGGCCTGTGCGGCCTGGTCGGCACGGCCCAGAGCCATGGCGTTATCGGGTGCGGTCATGCAAGGGCCTCCTTGGCACACTGGAGTTGCTGGTATTGCGCATACAGCAGGGCATCTTCCAGCCGCTGCGCCGGCAGTCGGCCGGGTTGCGTCAGTAGGGTTCGGTATTGGCCATGAAGCGCGGCATCGGGAAAGTCATCGCCGAGCAGCACGACCAGGCCGCTCCAGCGCGCGACTTCAGCCGCGCTGCTGTAACCGTACTGGGCGGCACCTTCCCGGCACGTGTGCACCAGACGCCGCTGGGCGTCTGCGTCCAGCGCGGCCAGCCGCTCGGGGAAATGCTCCTGCAGGTGCCCAAGCAAGCGCCTGTCGAATTCGGCTTGCTTGGCCCCATTGAGTCGTTCCAGCTGGGCTTCGCTGAGTTGTAGCCAAGGCTGCGCGGCGTAAGGAGCGGCTGGCCGACCTGGACCCTGGCGCTCGAAAACCACGGGTTCACCTTCCGCGTCGCACATAACAAAGCGCTCTACGGGACCCATGCAGTAATCACGCTCTTCGGCGCTGAGCGTTTCCAGCCAAAGCGGCAGGATGCGTGGATCGTGATAGCGGAACAGGACGGTAGAGCCGCCTGGCACGCGGGCATGAACCAGGCTGCGCAGATGTGTTTGCAGCTCGGCGGGATCGGCATCGCTGAACACTTGCAGGCCGGCCGTGCTCTGCCAATGCGCCTGAAAATGCCTGAGTAGCGGTGAGTCGGGTGTTGTTTTGATCAACACTGGACCGCAGTCGGCCAGGTCCGCATAGGCGGTTTTCCGATACAGCGTTACGTAGTCGGCGCCCTCCTGCAGGCGGAAAACCTGTTGCTGCAGGTTGTCGATCTGGGCGCCGTCGAGCAGCAGATAATGATTGCTTACGGACATCAGGCCGCTCCTTCCTGTTGGCACACTTCGCAAATTGGTTGCGCATTTCGCGCGGCGGCCTGGAGCGCCTGGCGTTGCGCCTGTGCCTGTACAGGCGGCTCTTCAGTGGCGGAAGCGGGTTTCTCGGTTGGCTGAGCAGCTTTTTGTGCTTCAGGCAGGGTCGGCGCGGTAGGTTTCTGGATGGCCACGCCCGACCCGGTTCCCGCACTGCCCCCCGAGTTCAGCTTCACCTCCGCCCCGACCAGCGTTACACCGCCGGCGTCCAGCTTCACGAAGCTGCCGCCGACCTTGAGGGTCAGTTCGCTGCCGGCTTCCATGACGATCTTCTGGCCGCCGGAGAGATGAATCTCGCTGGCGGCCTCGATGAACTGCCCCGTCCCCAGCTTGATGTGCTGGCTGCCACCCACGGTCAGGTGATCGTCGGCCTTGAGCTCCACCAGACGGTTGCCATGGGTGATGCGGTGCTCCCCGGCCTTGAGCTCGCTGTAACTGTTGTGCTCGACGGTGCTGTGGCACTGGTGACCGATGTGCAGGCGCTGGTCGTGGTTGACGTGCTGCTCCCAGTCGCGCTGGGCGTGCAGGTAGATCTGCTCGGCGTCCTTGCGATCCTCGATACGCAGCTCGTTGCCGCCCTGGCCGTTCGGCGTGCTGCGGGTCTTGAACACGCTGCGGGTCTTGTGCTCGGGCAGCGGGTAGGGCGGCTGCTGTTCGAGGTTGTACAGGCAGCCGGTGATCAGCGGTTGCTCGGGGTCGCCGTTCAGGAAGCTGACCAGCACCTCCATGCCGACGCGGGGGATGAGCAGGGCGCCGTACTGGCTGCCGGCCCAGCCGGAGGCCACGCGCAGCCAGGCGCGGCTGGTCTGCTCGGGCGCCTCGCGCTCCCAGTGGAACTGCACCTGAACGCGGCCGTATTCGTCGCAGTGGATCTCCTCCGGCGGCGAGCCCTCGTTCTCTTTCGGGCCGATGACTTTCGCGCTCTGGCTGCCGAGCAGGCGCGGGCGCGGATGCAGGGCGGGCAGGCGAAAGGCCTGGTCGCCGGGGATGGCGCTGAACCGGTTGCGGTAGCCCTGGCTGAAGGCGCCGGCATCCTCCCAGCCCGCTTCGGCCGGTAGGTGGTCGGCAAAGGCTTCGGCATGCTCCTCCAGTACCTGGGGCTGGCGGCCCTGGTGGCGCACCTCGGTGAGCAGCCACAGGCGGTTGCAGTCCTCGCGCGGGTGCTGGCTCAGGTCGAACAGATGTCCGGCACGCAGGCCGACATGGTTGGCCAGGCCCTCGGCGCGGCGCTGATCCACACGGCGGGCCTCCAGGCTGTGCTGGGCCAGCTGCTTGCCGGCCTGGCTGGTGCGAAAGCGCGGCTCGAAGGCATAGCTTTCCGGGCTGAGCACGGCGTTGCCGGTTTCACCGTCGGCATCGGTCTGCGGCGGCTGGGTGAAGGACGCTTCCAGCTTCAGGTGCGACTGCTGGAAGTCATAGCTGCGCAGGGCGAGGGCCGAGGGCCGGCTGGCCAGGCGCAGGCCAAAGCGCGTGACGGCCGCGGCGGCAGCGCTGGGCAGATAGGGCAGCGGCTGCGCGAGACTGCCGAACACCTGGGCATCGTTGCCGAAGACCAGCACATGGCCGGTATCGCTGTGCCGGAAGTGATAGTGCAGGCCGTCTTCCTCGCACAACCGCTGGAAGAACTGCAGATCGGTCTCGGCGTACTGCACGCAGTGCTCGCGCGCCGGGTAGTCCTCGGGCAGGGCCTGGAAGTCGGCGCTGTCGGCGGGAATGCCGTGCTCCTCGAGCAACTGGGCGAGGATCTGCGGCACGGAACGCTGCTGGAAGATGCGCGAATGGGTGCGCAGGGTCAGGCGGGCCAGGTGCGGCACCAGGGACAGGGAGTAGCGAGTCAGGCGGTTGCCAGTTTCACCCTGGGCGAGGGACTCGATCAGGCCATGCACACCGCCCTGGTCTTTGCCGAAGGCGAGAAAAGCCGGCTGCAGCAGCAGCGCGTCGAGGTTGATGTCCGCGTCTTCGCTGACCAGTTCGAGGTCGAAGCGAAAGGGCGC
>DATJDB010000323.1:0-10026 GCA_035497635.1 Pseudomonas sp.
CCTGAAAGAACAGCTCCGAGGTGTCCTGGGCCTTCATGCCAACCTTCTCCAGCCGCCGCCCGCGACTGAAGCCCGGCGTGCCGCTTTCCACCAGGAACAGGCTGGTACCGCGTGCGCCGGCCTGCGGGCCGGTCTTGGCCACCACGATGATCAGATCGGCCAGCCAGCCGTTGGTGATGAACGTCTTGGAACCGTTGAGAACGTATTCATCACCGTCCAGCACGGCACTGGTGCGCACGCCCTGCAGGTCGGATCCGGCGCCGGGCTCGGTCATGGCGATGGCGCTGATCAGCTCGCCATTCACCATGCGCGGCAGATAGTGCTGCTTCTGCTGCTCGGTCCCGTAATGCAGCAGATACGGCGCGGCAATGTCCGAATGCAGCGAAAAGCCGATGCCGCTCAGGCCGAGACGGGAAATCTCCTCGATCACCACCGCGCTGTAGAGAAAGTCGGCGCTCATGCCGCCATAGGCTTCCGGGACGTGCGAACAGAGCAGGCCTGCGTCCCCGGCCTTGTTCCACAGGGTGCGATCCACCTGTCCATCCTTCTCCCATTGCGCATGGAAGGGTACGGCGTGCTGTTCGAGAAATTTCTGCACGCTGCCACGGAAGAGTTCATGGTCAGCACTGAACAGGGTTCTTGGAATCATTGTTATCACCTGATAGCCATGCAATGGGTTTCCAGACTCTAGGGCACTTGGGTCGGGCTTCAAACTGGACAGTTTCGCCAAAAAAACCGACGATTCCGCCATTCTCTGGCTAATTCACCTTACAAAAACAATGAACGCGCCAACCCCCATGCTCCGCCGGGTCAGCATCCTGGCTTGTGAAGGCGTGCTGGCTTCCACACTGATGCAAGCCTGCGACCTGTTTCACATGGCCAGCCTGCGCCTGGGAAAACGCCAGGGCCTGGGCACCATCCCGAGCTTCCAGACACGCCTGGTCAGCGCCGACGGCCAACCGGTACGCAGCTTCAGCGGCGTACCGGTTTCCGTCGAGGGCGGTCTCGACGCGGCCGATATCCTGATCTTGCCGGCCTTCTGGGGCGATTTCGACGCCCTGCGCCAGCGGCATCCACAGGTGCTCGACTGGTTGAAAACCAGCCACGCCGCCGGCAGCACGCTATGCGGCGAAGCCAGCGGCGTGTTCTGGATCGCCCAGGCCGGCCTGCTGGACGGCAAGGAAGCCACTACCTACTGGCGCTTCTTCGACGAATTCACGCAGCGCTTTCCCGGGGTGCAGCTCAATCGCGACAAGCACCTGACCGATGCCGACCGGCTGTACTGCGCCAGCAGCAGCACCTCGGCGAGCGACCTGTACCTGTACCTGATCGAGCGCTTCTGCGGCCTGGACATCGCCCAGACCGTGGCGCGCGACGTGCTACATGAGGTGCAGCGCAGCTACACACCGGGGCGCATCGGCTTCGGTGGTCAGAAGCTGCACCGCGACATGGCCATCCTGCAAATCCAGCACTGGCTGGAGGAGCACTACACCGAGAAGTTCCGCCTCGAAGACGTCGCCGCCCGCCACGGCATGAGCATTCGCAACTTCATGCGGCGTTTCCAGGCCGCCACCGGCGACAAACCGCTGCACTACCTGCAGCGCCTGCGCATCGAGACCGCCAAGAATCTGCTCAGCGCCTCGCGCAAGAGCATCAAGACCATCAGTTACGAAGTGGGTTACGACGATGCCAGTTTCTTCGCCCGCCTGTTTCGTCAGCACACAGGCTTGTCACCGAACCAGTATCGCCAGCACGCCACGCCCAGGGACGCGTTGGCGTAAGCACGCCCGATGCGCGACATACAGAACCTAGGATGGGCAAGCAGGCGAACCGGCCCTGACTATGCTGGCTGACCTACACACAAAGACAGGGTCTACTCGCCATGCGCATTCTGTTCGTCCTGCTCGCCGCCATGCTCAGCGTCGGCGCGCAGGCCAACCCCGACTGGAAAGCCTTCCCCCACGACCAGAGCAGCTTCGACTATAGCGACGAAAAATTGCGGCAGGCCTGGCCGCGCCTCACCCTCGGCTTCGGCGACTATCCGTTCCCGGATGCCGACTGGGTACGCCGCATGGCTGCGGAGAACCCCGAAGCGTTGCAAGGCTCCGCCGGGGGCGCATTCGAGCCCGAGGATGCGCAGCTGTATGCTGCTGAATTGCAGGAAGTCTGGCGCCTGCTATTCCGGGGCGATTTCGCCGCCGCCAAGGCGCGCGGCATGGCGCTGGGTGTTGGCGGCCAGGTACCGGCGATGTATGCGCAGGTGATCTACGCCATGTTCCTGGCCGACAACCAGGAGGAGAAGCACCGCCTGCTCGAGGAAGTGATCGAGTACAACGAACAGGCTGGTGAGCTGGTCAAGGCCGACTCGGTGGCCATGTTCGGCGGCGTGTATGCCAAGGCCCGTCTCGGCGAAGAACTGTCCGTTCCGGTGGTGCTCAAGCGCGGCTATACCTCGCAGATTCCCGACCAGCTCGATGAGCTGCTCAAGCAGCATCCCAAGCATCCCTATGCCCTGGCCCTGTACGGCGGCTACCACGCCGGCGTGATCCGCAAGGTCGGCAAGCTGGTCGGACGCATGACCTACGGAGTCAGCCCGGACAAGATGGAGCGCTATTTCCAGCAATCCTTTGCGCAGGCCGACAGCCTGCCCATCGGCCACTATGAATATGCCAACGCTCTGCACTACGTGTACGGCAAGAAGGAGCGCACCAAGGCGCTGGAGCATCTGCAGCGCGCCGTCGCCTTGCCGCCGGCCAATGCCATGGAAGCCCTGGAAGTCGTCCACGCGAAAAAACTGCTGAACGCCGAACAGGTCGCCCGCCAGTAAGCGGCCCAACCCATAATGAAAAAGCCCCGCCAAGTTGGCGGGGCTTTTTCGTTGGGCTTCGGATCAGATCAACGCACGACTGCGCAGCAGCGCCAGCACCTGTCGAGCACACTCCTCCACCGAATGGGACTGGGTGTTAACCACCAGGTCCGCATCCAGCGGCACATCGTAGGGGAAGGACTCCCCGGGGATGTTGTCCTCGCCGGCGGCATACAGGCCCTGCGGGTCCCGCTCGCGGCAGGCCAGCGGCGACGCCTGCACATACACGGTGATCAGTCGCTCGGCACCGATGATCGCCCGCGCCTGTTCGCGCCCTTCCGCACTCGGCGCGACAAAGGCGGCCAGGGTCAGCAGGCCGGCCTCATTGAACTGGCGCGCCACCAGCGCGGCACGCCGCCAGTTCTCGGCACGACCGGCACGGTCCTGCGGCAGACCCTTATTAATGTCATGCCGCAGGTTCTGCCCATCCAGCACGAACACCGCACGCCCGCTGTTGAATAGCGTGCGCTCCACGGCATAGGCCAGCGTGCTCTTGCCCGCGCCGGAAAGACCACTGAACAGCACGGTGGCCGGCTGCTGCCCGAAACGCTCGGCGCGCTCTTCGCGACTGACATGCCCGCTCTTGCCCTGATGCGCCTGGGCGCTGGCCGGGGCGATGATCATCCCGGCACCCACGGTCACGTTGCTCAGTCGGTCGATGATGATGAACGCGCCGGTGGTGCGGTTCTCGGCATAACCATCCAGGGCAATTTCGGCGTCCAGACTGACCTTGACCCGCGCGATGCCGTTCAGCGGTAGGCTGCTGGCCGAGCGCTGCTCCAGACTGTTGACATCGATCTGGTGAACGATGGAGGGAATGGTGCCGGGCACATAGCTGGTGGCCCGCTTGAAGTCATATTTGCGACCCGGCTGCATCGGCTCCTCGCCGAGCCAGACCAGCATCGCCTCGAAACTGTCGCTGACCTGCGGACGGTTGTCGGCATGCACCAGCATGTCGCCGCGCGACACGTCGATCTCATCCTCCAGGGTCAGGGTGATGGCCTGACCGGGACCGGCCTGCTCCAGCTCGCCCTCGAAGGTGACGATGGACTTGATGCGACTGGACTTCCCGGAAGGCAGCGCCAGTACCTCGTCACCCTTGCGCACCACACCCGACGCCAGGGTACCGGCGAAGCCCCGGAAGTTCAGGTTGGGGCGGTTCACGTACTGCACCGGGAAGCGCATGTCGTCCAGGTTGCGGTCCGCGGCGATCTCAACGGTTTCGAGGATTTCCATCAGCGGCTTGCCGGTGTACCAGGGCGCGCGCTCGGAACGATTGACGACGTTGTCGCCCTTGAGCGCCGACATGGGCACGAAATGCAGCGAGCTGGCCTGACGATCCAGGCCGATACGCTCGGCGAAGTCGAGGTAATCCGCACGGATGCGCTCGAAAACCGCCTGGTCGAAATCCAGCAGGTCCATCTTGTTGATGGCCACCACGATGTGGCGGATGCCGAGCAGCGAGGCGATGTAACTGTGCCGGCGAGTCTGGGTCTGCACGCCGTAGCGGGCGTCCACCAGAATGATGGCCAGGTCGCAGGTCGACGCGCCGGTGGCCATGTTGCGGGTGTACTGCTCGTGGCCTGGGGTGTCGGCGATGATGAACTTGCGCTTGGCGGTGCTGAAGTAGCGATAGGCGACATCGATGGTGATGCCCTGCTCGCGCTCGGCCTGCAGGCCGTCCACCAGCAGGGCCAGATCGACGTCGTCACCGGTGGTGCCGACCTTTTTGGAATCGCGGGTGATGGCTTCCAGATGATCTTCGTAAATCATCTTGGAGTCGTGCAGCAGGCGACCGATCAGCGTGCTCTTGCCGTCGTCCACGTTGCCGCAGGTGAGGAAGCGCAGCAGTTCCTTGCGTTCATGCTGGGCCAGATAGGCGAGGATGTCCTCGCTGATCAGTTCGGATTGGTGCGACATGATGCGAGTCCTCAGAAATAGCCCTGACGTTTCTTTTCTTCCATCGAGCCAGCCTGGTCGTGGTCGATCACTCGACCCTGGCGCTCGGAGGTTCGCGTCAGGAGCATTTCCTGGATGATTTCCGGCAGCGTGGTGGCGGTCGACTCCACCGCGCCGGTCAGCGGGTAACAGCCCAGGGTGCGGAAACGCACCCTCTTTTTCTGGATGCTCGCCTTCTGCTCGGCGGTGAGGTGTTCGAGGATGCGCTCGTCGTCGATCAGGATCAGCGCGCCGTTCATCTCGATCACTTCGCGCTCGGCCGCGTAGTACAGCGGCACGATCGGGATGCCTTCCAGATGGATGTATTGCCAGATGTCCAGCTCGGTCCAGTTGGACAGCGGGAACACGCGGATCGACTCGCCCTTCTTCACCTTGCCGTTGTAGATGCTCCACAGCTCGGGGCGCTGATTCTTCGGGTCCCAGCGGTGCTTGCTGTCACGGAAGGAATACACGCGCTCCTTGGCGCGGGATTTTTCCTCGTCGCGGCGTGCGCCGCCGAAGGCGGCATCGAAACCGTACTTGTCCAGGGCCTGTTTCAGACCCTCGGTCTTCATCACGTCGGTGTGCTTTGCGCTGCCGTGGGTGAAGGGATTGATGCCCTGGGCGATGCCGTCCGGGTTGGTGTGGGTGATCAGCTCCAGTCCCATCTCTTCCACCATGCGGTCGCGGAAGCGGTACATCTCCTGGAACTTCCACTGGGTATCCACGTGCATCACCGGGAACGGCAGCTTGCCGGGATAGAAGGCCTTGCGGGCCAGATGCAGCATGACGGCCGAATCCTTGCCGATCGAATACAGCATCACGGGGTTGTCGAACTCGGCGGCCACTTCACGAATGATGTGGATGCTTTCCGCTTCCAGCTGTTTCAGGTGCGTCAGTTTCTCGACCATGACTACTCACACGTGCGGGTTACGGCCTACGGGCCGTGGGCGAGCGCGCACCTTAGCACTCGGGAATTCTTCTAAGAATCCCGAGTGCTAGAACAAAGTTTCATATTCATATAGCGATCAAATCGGGTTGTCGCAGTCGATGAAGCGATGCTCGATGCCAAAGCGCTGTGCCAGGTAGTCGCCCAGCGCCTGCACGCCGTAACGCTCGGTGGCGTGGTGACCGGCGGCAATGAAGCCGATGCCGTTTTCCCGGGCACTGTGGTAGGTCTGCTCGGACGCCTCGCCGGTCAGGTACAGATCGACCCCGGCGGCAATCGCCTGCTCGATGTAGCCCTGCCCGCCTCCCGTGCACCAGCCCACCCGCCGTATCGGTCGCGCGCAGTCCACCAGCAGCGGCTCGCGGCCCAGCACGGTGGCGACACGCCGGGCGAACTCGGCGACGCTCACCGGCTCCGGCAAAAGTCCGAGCAGCGCCACGCTGCGCGGATTATCGGGCTCCAGCGGGCCGTCCACTTGCAGCCCGAGGCGCTGGGCCAGTTGCACGTTGTTGCCCACCTCAGGATGAACATCCAGCGGCAGGTGGTAGGCCAGCAAGCTGAGGTCATGGCTCAGCAGGGTCTTCAGGCGTCGCTGCTTCATGCCCACCACGCAGGGGTTTTCGCCCTTCCAGAAGTAGCCATGATGTACCAGCACCAGGTCCGCTCCTTCGGCCACGGCGGCATCCAGCAGCGCCTGACTGGCGGTCACCCCGCTGACCATCCTGCGCACCTGCGAACGACCTTCGACCTGCAAACCATTGGGACAGAAATCAGCGATCTTGGCCGCAGACAGGTAGCGATCGGCTTCGAAAACCAGAGTAGACAGATCAATGCCCATGGGGAGTTCCTTTTAACGGCCAGACGGCTGCTTCTTTGCAATGCGCGTCCGTATAATGGCGCGACTTCATCGAGGGGTCGCTCGTGTCGAGAAAGCGAATCTTACCGTTGCTGCGGGCCTTGAACAGTCATCCGTTCCTACGCGCCCGCGCCGAGGGCGAAACCTTGCGCAAACGCATCGGCCAAGCCATGCCACGCTGGCTGGGCCAACGGTCCCTCAATCCGGGCAAACTGCGCGAAACCCTGCGCTATTTCGGCTGGCCGTTGCTGTCCGGTCTGCTGCTGGCATTGCTGCTGATCGAACGTCATCCTGAATGGGTCGGCCTGTCCGGCCCGCAGCTTTCTCAGGGCAGCAGCGCGTTTTCCCTGCCTGGCCAAGAAGGTCCGGTGTCCTATTCTCGCGCGGTGGATCGCGCCGCGCCGGCAGTGGCCAACCTGTACACCACCAAGGTGGTCAGCAAGCCGGATCATCCGCTCTACCAAGATCCGTTATTTCGCCACTTCTTCGGCGAGACCCTGCCGCGCCAGCGCCGCCTGGAATCCAGCCTCGGCTCGGCGGTGATCATGACCCACGACGGCTACCTGCTGACCAACAACCACGTGACCAGCGGCGCCGACCAGATCGTGGTAGCGCTCAAGGATGGTCGCGAGACTTTGGCACGGGTAATCGGCAGCGACCCGGAAACCGATCTGGCGGTACTCAAGATCGACCTGCCCAACCTGCCATCCATTTCGCTTGGCCGCTCCGACGGCATCCGCATCGGCGACGTGACCCTGGCCATCGGCAACCCGTTCGGTGTCGGCCAGACGGTGACCATGGGCATCATCAGCGCCACCGGCCGCAATCAGCTTGGCCTGAACACCTACGAGGATTTCATCCAGACCGATGCGGCCATCAACCCGGGCAACTCCGGCGGCGCACTGGTGGATGCCCACGGCAACCTGATCGGCATCAATACGGCGATCTTCTCCAAGTCCGGCGGCTC
Organism: Pseudomonas sp.; assembly: GCA_035497635.1. Classification (GTDB taxonomy): domain Bacteria; phylum Pseudomonadota; class Gammaproteobacteria; order Pseudomonadales; family Pseudomonadaceae; genus Serpens. The sequence goes on from DATJDB010000323.1 coordinate 7,577, forward strand.
GCAGGGCATCGGTTTCGCCATTCCGGTCAAGCTGGCGCTGGAAGTGATGCAGTCGATCACCGAACACGGCCAGGTGATCCGTGGCTGGCTGGGCATCGAAGTGCAGGCGCTGACCCCGGAACTGGCGGAATCCTTCGGCCTCGGCTCGCGCAGCGGCGTGATTGTCGCCGGCGTCTACCGGGATGGCCCGGCCCAGCGCGCCGGACTGCAGCCGGGCGATCTGATCCTGCGCATGGACGACCAGGCGATTACCGATGGTCGCGGCGCCATGAACCAGGTGGCACGCGCCCGCCCCGGCCAGGAGATTGGTATCGAAATCCTGCGCAACGGCAAACCCCTGACCATGACGGCGGAAGTCGGCCTGCGCCCGCCGGCGTCAGACAGTACGGAACGGCCCTGAGGCGCGGGCTAGCGGGCCGGTATAGACGAAAACGGCAGAGCGACTGTAATTGGATGGACTCGCCCTCGCCGAGGCGTCAACGCGCCACGGTGGCGTCTAATAGCCAACGACAGCGAGGGCGAATCCATGAACAAGCATACAAGCAACTCCCAATCCCCGAGCGATCTCTCGACCTGCATCACGGTGGCGGTGGATCTGGCCAAGCGGGTGTTCCAGGTGGCGGGTGAGGATGCCCAGGGCCGGGTCGTCTACGAGCAGCGCTTCAAGTCGCGCGAGGCGTTCCACAGCTTTCTCACTGTGCTACCGGCGGGGATGACGGTCTTGATGGAAACCGGTCCGGGCGCCCAAGCTTGGGCCAGGCTGTTGCAGGCGCAAGGCCAACAGGCGCGCATCCTGCCGGCGCAGCGCGTGGCCGAGCACCGCAGCGGGGCGAAGAATGACCGTAACGATGTACTGGCGATCCTGCGGGCGGGGCATGACGGCGGCATCGCCGCAGTACCGGTCAAAAGCGCGGCGGCGCTGGCGATGCAGGCCTTGCATCGGGCCCGGCAGGGCTATGTGCGCCGCCGCACGGCCATGGGCAATCAGATGCGCGGCCTGCTGCTGGAGCATGGCATCGTGCTGGCTCAGGGCAGCGCCGCCATCAGCCGGAACGTCCCACGCATCCTGGAAGACGCCTCCCAGCCGCTGCCCGACATGCTGCGCGAGCTGATCGACGAGATGCTGGGCGAGTGGATCCAGCTGGGTGCGCGCATCGATATGCTGACCGGGCGACTGGAAATCCATGCCCACCATGACGAGACGGCAAAACGGCTGATGACCGTGCGCGGTGTCGGCGAGATCATCGCCACGGCGCTACTGGCCAAACAGACCGAGCCCGAGCGCTTCGCCAACGCCCGCCAGTTCGCGGCCTACTTCGGCATGGTGCCGGACCAGCACAGCAGTGGCCAGAAGGTGCGGCTGGGCAAGATGAGCAAACGGGGCGATGCCTACCTGCGCAGCCTGATGATCCAGGGGGCCCATGCGGTCTTGCGTCAGGTGCGTCCCGATGCGGATCAGCCGGACGACCGTCGGTTGCAGCGCTGGCTGCAGCGTCTGGGGCGCAAGGGCGCGGCGGTGCGCCTGGCCAATCGCAACCTGCGCATCCTGTGGGTGCTGCTGCAGAACGAACAGACCTATCATCGCCAGCCGAACGGCCCTGAAGGGGCCCGGGAGGCCGCGATGAGCCACTGACCGAGTTACCGCCACCGGGCGTCAAGCCGCCCAACCGTTGCTGAAGAACATTGACCCCAGGTCAGACCGTCGCGGACAAATGCCTGCGCTCCTACCGGCTCTTGAAGCCTCCTTGTAATCGGCATGCCGCGAGCTCACCCAATGTTGGCCAGAAGCACACAGCGATGCTTCCTCGTACAGGCCTGATACATAGATGCAACCGGGTTGCGGTGTTCAAAAGCAGGGTTGATTAGTGGGGCGAGTCCATACATAGGAGCGACTTCAGTCGCGAGCTCTTGAGCGCGGCCTGCAGAGAAGCTCGCGGACGAGTCCGCTCCCCAAAAAAACCGGCCGGCACTGACCTGTAGGAGCGACTTCAGTCGCGAGCTCTTGGGTGCGGCTGCACGAACAAGCATCGCGGCTAAAGCCGCTCCTCCAAAAGATCCTGCCTATTCCTCTTTCTTCAGGCGCACCGCCAGCACATCGCAGGGTGCGCCGTGCAGCAGATCGTTGGCGGTGGAGCCGAGCAGCAGGGCCAGGCCATGCCGGCCGTGGCTGCCCACTACGATCAGGTCGCAGCCTTGCTCGATGGCCAGGCGGTGGATTTCCTGGCGGGGCTGGCCATAGGCGAGATGCCGCTGGTCGGCCGGCAGGATGTCGCCGTAACGTCCGGTAAAGGTATCCAGGCGTTCGCGGGCCTGGTCGAACTGCTGTTGCTGCAGCATCGACAGGTCCATTGGCACGTCGCCGCCGAAGGCCATGGCCATCGGCTCGACGATGTGCACGATCGACAGGCGGGTATCGTTGCCGCGTGCCAGTGAAGCGGCGCGCTCCACCA
>DATJDB010000324.1:0-7581 GCA_035497635.1 Pseudomonas sp.
CTATCTAGCCATGCGTGGGAAGTCCGATTAAACAGTCCGGGAGCTGCCGAGAGTATCCAGCTCCTGGACTTCGGTGTGTCTTAACCGAGTTTGGCGGTACGGGCTTTATGTAGTTGTGCCGGACTCATCGGTTTTTCACCAGCAGCGCGAGCGGGCAAGGTTGCCAGTTGCGGAGGAAAGGTTTCAGTTTCTACGCCGCCGAATAGCCTCAGAAGCATATCAGTAAAATCCGAGTTTACACGCTTCTTGATTTCCCGCTCACGATGCTGGTTATCAATGCAGTGAGCCAGTAATTCGGGGCAGCTTTCAAATGTCTCGAAAGTTATCGCGCGCGAAAGCGAAAATGCCTGTAGCAATGCGTCTCTCATTCCCGGCTGATTGAGAACCTGCCGGAGCAGTTCTTTATTGGCTGCGTTATTGATGCGGCGCTGGAGACCCTCAAGAGGTAAGCGAAGGGCTGCAAGCTGAAGGGATAGAGGCTCTGCCTTGCCTTCTCGACATTTAGCCGTAAAGCGCAGTTCCTTGCCTTCTTGCTTCATTTTTTCAATGCGCATTAGCTCAGCGCTGATTTCGTCCTGCTCGATGTTACGAAACCTGGCGGCGTTTTCCAGGGCGAGTTCGGCGGCATGGGCCTGCCGCTCAAGGGCTTCGGCCTGGCGTAAAGGGGTGTGCTCACCCTCTCTTGCCTCTGCAATCTCCTCCTGAAGCTTCAGGTAGGCCGCTTTCTTATCCTCGAACAGGATCAGGTCTTGCTGGATCTCCGAGGGAAGTTTTTCATGTACTGCACTCACATCAACAACTTGGATAGTCATTAGAGAACCTTGTTTTTAACAGTTTTCTTGTTGAATTGCTTTTGCTTGCGCTTGGCCGATAACGAGAGCTTTATGGCCTCAAACTGGATCTCGATTTTCTTGAGGTTTGCGGAAAGTGAATTGATCTTATTGATGGTGCTGCCGGGCTTCGTCGCCATGCTTGAATTTTCCAATGATGCTGTTTAATGGCTTCCTCTCATCCCCCATTACACGCTACGGATAACCTGCGGCCCATGCAAAGCATACCGTTGCGCGCAATTCCTATTTTTTGAAAATAGGATGAAATACAAAGGAAAAATAAGATCGGAAGCTATTTGTCTAGTGCTTCCCCTGGCCGATGCTGGCATGATATTAGAAAAATAGGATGGATCAGGAGTTAAATAGTGAAGGTTAGTTGTACTGAGTGCGGTGGTAAGGCATCTATTCGCTCCCGTGACAATGTATCGCCTCTTTTTTCCAAGCTGTATTGCTTATGTCTTGATGCAAAATGTGGGCATGGTTTCGTGATGCATTTAAGTTTCTCGCACACGCTGAGACCGTCAGGAAACGGGCTTTCTGCCCTGCTTTTCGACAGGCTCAGGAGCCTTCCAGAGGAAGAGCGCCATGCGTTATTCGAGCGTGTGAGCGCGGACAGGCAGCGCGCCGAAGCCGGCATGTAAAGGCCGGCGGCGATCGGAGTGAAAAGTCCAAGAGTGACAAGCCAGCCGTCATGGCTGGCCGTCCTCCATTTCCAGTTTCTCGGGGTCGATAACGTAGAAACGGGCAGTGCCGCCGCCGGGCGTGCGGTACTTCTTGGTTCGACGGTTGCGTCCGGCTTCCTGGTCGGCCTTGGCCAGCGCTCCGGCCGTGGCCAGGGCGCGCACAATGCGTTCCTGACCGTACCCGGCAGCCGCTTCCAGCAGGGCGGGGGCGTTGAACAGGTACAGGCGCTTGTCCAGGCTCACTTCGTAGTAGCCGGCCCGGTCGCGGACCGTGGCGCAGGCATGCTCGGCGCGCACGTCTGAAAAGCGGCTGTCGCAGTGCAGCGCGATGAAGTCGGCCACGCCGCGCAGGATCTGCCGGTCTTCGGAGTTGCCATCACCCATCCGGGCCAGCCATTCCCTGAACAACTGGCGGCAGGCGTTTGCCGCCGTGCCAGCCGGCCAGCCAACCAGGCCCCACGAGCTCGCCTGTTCGCCGGCCAGTGCCATGACCGCGAAGCGATCCGCCACCCGGCCGGCTTGGGAGCTTTCCGCGCTGAAGGTTTCGCGCTGCTGTCGGAATGCTGCGTACAGCGCTTCCGGCTCGGCCGTGGCCAGCAGCCTTTCCACAAACGCGGGGCCAAGGTGGCCGTAGTGTTGCGCGACGGCGTCGCTCAAGGTGCGGTGGAAGTCCTGCCCGGTCATGCCGTGCACGTCATCGAACGCGCGATGCGTGCGGGTGCCGGCATTCACGTCCACCAGGCGCAGTTCGGCGCCAGCATGGGAGGCGTTGCCGCCAATGGCCGCATGCTCCGAAAGTGAACGCTCGCCGCTGGAAAGTGCCAGCACGCGCCAGGTGAGCTTGGCCCGGCCTTCACGTTCGCGGGTCATGGTGCTTTTGCCCATGCCGTTGGCGATGGCGTAGGCCATTTCCTGCACCCGTTTGGGGTCGGCGCGCTTGATCTCGTCGAGGATCAGCACGGTATCGTTGCGCGAGGCGGCCTCGATCTCGACGCCGCCTTTCGACACATCCCACGACGCGGCGAAGGTGCCAGGGTTGCCCCACACGGTTGCGGCCACCAGCTGCGCCAGGGACTTGCCGCTTGAAGAGTCGCCGACCAGGTGGACGCCGCCACCGTGAACGCCGACCTTGGCCAGCAGCGGCCCGGCGAGGGCGCAGCACACCGACAGGATCAGCACCGGGTTGCCCTGGCAGTAGGCGCCCACCTCGCGTTGCCAGCCGGCCAGCGTGCCCTTGCTGGTGAACAGGTTCACCGCCCGGCCGGAGTCCTGGAAGCGCACGTCGCCTTCGCCAATGACGCGCGACGGCAGGACAAAGGCGCCCGTCTCGTGCCAGCCCGGCTTGGTCGTGGTGGCGATCACCCGTTGCGGCGTGTGGTGGCTGGCCAGATAGGGGGCGATATGGCGGCGCTGCTGGTAGTCCAGGACCAGGCCCTGCCGCATCAGCGCCTTCAGCACGTCATCCGCCTTGCCGGCCAGCGACTCCATGGGCATCACCCATTCGATACGCCGGCCCCGGTGATGGAAGCGCAGCAGACGGCCAATGCTGCCGTCCTCGCTGTTCACGGTTTCGGCTTCGACGTGGAGCGGGGTGCAGATCCAGCAATCAAACGGAATCGGCTTTTCGTCTGCGGCGCTGTGCTTTGCGCCGTGGTACCAGGTGCCGGCACGGTACAGCTTGCCCTCGATGCGCGTGTCTTGTTCGTACACCGCGAAACAGGGGCGCTCCAGTCGCTCGTCTTGCGGTGCCTTGGCTTCGCCGACCAATGCCAGGTCGGGCTTTTTGCTTGCGGAATCCATCAGGCGTTCACCTCTTGATACTGCCCGGTGCGCCAAAGGTGCAGGTCGTTGAAATCGGAAAGCGTGTCAGGTGCGCCGGTAGGCCACTCGGGGAATACCACCAGGGCGTTGGCCGCCAGGGCGGCCCGGTTCGCGGCTTTCCTGCCGGGGTTGCCCCGCGACAGGCGGTCGTCGTCACCGGCTATCACCAGCTCCAGGGCCTCGCCGTAGCGTTCGCGCAACGCCAGGGCCACCGGCTCAAGGTTGCCCGCGTTCATCGCGCACGCCACCGGGCGACGCGTGTGGGCGTGCAGCGTGGCGCCGGTTGCCCAGCCCTCGCACAGGTACAGCGGGCCGTCGAGATCCATGGTGCCGAGTGGCGAGTAGCAGCCCTTCACCAGGCCGCCGCGCAGGAAGCGCTTTTCCCCATTGGGGTAGATGGTTTGCAGGTTCACCAGGCGGCCGGCCTGGCACAGCGGAACCAGCAAGCGGCCGCGGCTTAACTGGCGCAGCCCATACGGATGCACATCCTTGGCCTTCAGGTACGGGTGAAAGCGGTCCGGGCGTTTGCCCAGTCCCCAGAGCTCGGCTGCTTGGCGTGCGGCTTCGATCTGGGCTTGCTCAAGGCGTTCGCGCTCTTGCTGGATGGCCTGTTGCCGCTCTTGCTCGGCACGCTGGCTGCGCTGCTGAAGATTCTTGCCCGGCTCCGGTGTCGACGTTGCGGACTGGAACAGTCCAAGGCCCAACTGTCTATCGATCTCCTGTGCAGCTTCGATTTGCCGGCACTCGCGCAGGTAGGCCAGCAGAGACACCAGGTCACCGCCTTTGGCGCTGTCATCCGCGAAATCGTTCCAGCGGCCGGTTTCCAGGGACACGCCGAACGAGCCGGGGCGCCGGTCGCCGCGAGCGCGGTTGACGGCCACCCACTCGCCACCCTGGCGGCGGCCGTCCGGCAGCCATTCGGGCACCAGGTAGTCAGCGGCCCGCAGGGCGAAGGCAGCGGCCTGCCGGATCAGCTCAATGGCATTCCCGTCACGCATGGCTGTCACCCTGCTCACGCTTCAGGCGCTCGAGTTCGCTTCGCAGATAGTTGGCGCAGTCATCGGCCAGGTAGTGGCCCAAGGAGGCAAGTTCAGCCACGGACTGGCCTTGGTTATGCTGGACATCAAGCGCGATGGCACCCATCACCGCCTTCAGCCAGACGGCGTTTTCAAGGCCATACCCGGCGGCGTCAATGGCGTCGATGGCGTAGTTCTCAGTCATGCCACTACTCCTTGAGCCTTCGAGGCGCTGTCTTGCTGTTGGGACTTAGCGGGGAGGGCTGCTTCGTTGTGCAGCTTGGGATTTCCCGGAGGCGCGTCGTGAATCACCAAGCGGCCTTCTTTGATCCAGGCGCGTTTGCGCACCGCGATGCAGACGTTCCAAGCCTCGCGGGCCACGCCATCGCCGGCCTCGATCACGGCGCCCTGGTCATCAATGACGGCCAGCCGCGCCGGGCGGCCGGCGGCATCCGCCAAGCAATAGCGGCGGGTATCGGTGGCTTCGAGCCGGGCATGGCGGAGGCTGGCCTGCTGGATGCGGAAACCGAAGCCGTTCCAGAAGTTGGTCTGCACCCGCAGGCAGAGGTCCCAAGTCTCGCGGGCCAGATCCTCGCCGGCCTCGATCACGTGGCCCAGGTCGTCAATGATGGCCAGTCGCGCAGGGCAGCCGTCGGCGGTGGCTACCCGAAAGCCAGCGGACAGCGAGCCGTCCAGACGGGCATGGATCAGGGTGCCGGTTTCAGGGATGCCGATCGTCATTGCTCACCCCCTTTGCCTTCCAGGGCGGCGAGCGCCTCATCCAGACAGCGGGCCAGCTCTGCGGCGGCGTCGGGCGAGAGGGTCAGCAGGAGCGGCCCCAAATGCAGGCCGACTTTCGGATGCGTGGGGCCGTAGGCGTGCACGCTTGCTTCCAGGGCGTCCAGGTGGCCGTCGGAGCGGTACACGTAAACGCCGGCCAGTACCTGGGCGGAGTTCAGTTGGTTACGCATGGCGCACCTCCTGGGCTTCCAGGGCGGCCAAGGCTTGAGCGTGGCGCAGGTGGTCGCGCAGGTTCTGCGCCTGGATGCGCACCGCGCGGCCTGCTTTGAGGCTGGCCAGGGCGAGACGGGGATCTTGGGTAAGGGTTCGGGATTGGCGTTCGGCGAGGGCCGCGAGTTCGCGTGCCCTGGTCATGGCCGCGTTGTATCGGGCCAGGCGAACGGAAAGAGACGAATCAGCGCGCAGCGCGGCGAAGGCACGGGCCTTCCAGGCGTTGACATGCAGCTGAAGTTCGGACGGAGTGAGGGCGTGCGGGTGCTTCATGGGTGGTGCTCCTAGAGTTGAGGAGCTGCCACGAACCGTCGCCAAACGATTATGGGTGGCAGCTGTGCGCAGGTTGGCGAACCGGGACTCTAGGAACCCGGCAGACCTTTCGGTCTCCCACGCACAGCCGCCATAACACGACCCGGCGGGCACAAAAAAAGCGCCTGCGGTCGGATAGGGGGCGCTTGTGCGCCTAGAGTTGCTCGGGTCGCCAAACCCGGTCGCTGAGTTCGCAGCGACGGCGGCACTATAGGCGCCCCTGCCGTTCGCTTGCAACCCCTTGGCAGCACTATTTTTTGTAGCTACATTAATGCCATGGAAATCACCTACGACCCCGCCAAGTGCCAGCGCAACATTGAGGAGCGCGGCTTGCCGTTCGACCTGGTGCGCGACCTGGACTGGTCGAGCGCGCTGATCGTCGAAGACACGCGGCACGACTACGGCGAGCGGCGCTTCCAGGTGCTGGGGTTCATTGGTGAGCGACTGCATGTGCTGGTGTTCACCCCGCGCGGCGCGGCCGTGCATGTCATCAGCCTGCGTAAAGCCAACAAGCGGGAGGTAAAGCGCTATGAGCAAGCCGATCCGGCCCGAGAAGGTCGATAAGGAAAACCCGGAGTGGACGGACGAAACCTTCGCCTGCGCCAAACCGGCCGGCGAAGTGCTGGGCGCGCTGTTCGGCCAGGAACAGGCGGCCGAGATGCTCAAGCCGAAACGCGGCAGGCCAGCGGCAAGCGCCCCCAAGGAACTGGTCAGCCTGCGCCTTGATCCGGCGGTGCTGGAAGCCTTCCGCGCCTCGGGCAGCGGCTGGCAGACGCGCATCAACCGAGCGCTGGTGGAATGGCTGAAAGAGCACGAACCGGAGTCACTGAAACGGGCGTAAACGGCGCCGGCTGTGTTAGGCTCGCCGCTCTTCTCGGTGCGGTGAACAGCCCTGGCAGCGTTGCAGCGCTTGCCGGGGCGTTGTTTTTTTGCGGGCATGAAAGTCCCTCTCGACCGGTGCAACGCCGGGCGTAATAAATGGGCTTCTAGGGCGGGTTCACTCTGCCGGCGCTGGGGTTTTCCGCGCCTGGATGCGTTCTTCTATCCAGCCTTGAACCTCGCTCAGCACGAACGCCACCGGTGCATTACGTGCCGTGCTGGTGGTCAATTTGACCGGGCGGGGAAAGCTGGGATCGCGCTGAATCATCCGGTAGATCGTCGGGCGCGCCAGGCCAGTAAGTGCCTGGACTTCCGGCATACGCACCAGCGCTTGCCGTGGTGTGGCGGCGAGAGTTGAGCGCGTCATTGCCCCACCTCCACAGGGTGCGCGGCCACGCTGTCGGCGCCGTTCTGTGGTCGCGCTTTGCGTGGAGTAGCAGCATCGTGGGGAATGGTGGTTTGGCTGAGACGGCTTTGCAGCCAGTCGGCAACATCCAGGGCGCGATAACGCACCAGGCGGCCGACTTTCACAAAGGGCAGATCCTGCCGGCCGGTGCTGCGCCAGGCCGCCAGAGTGCGGGCGGACACGCCAAGCGCCTGCGCGGCTTGCTGCGGCGTCCAGAGGTCAGCGCTGTGCGCTGCGGGTTGTTCGGTGTGCATTCTTCGTCTCCGTGGTGCGCTGTAGGACCACGGGGCGAAGGATGCCGGGCAGGACGGGGAAGGGGGCTTTACTGGAAAATGGGAATTTCCAATTGGAATTAACTCAGGCCCAGCTCCTTAAGGGCCCTGCTTAGGTGGGCCTGAAAGCCCTTCTCGCCGTAGCCATGTCCGCTGTAGTTGAGCGCTTCGGCCGTTTTTGCCAGTTGTGCCGCGATTTGGCTGACCACGGGCTTTCCGGCTTTTTTCATCCCGAGCTTTCGGCTTGCCACTGGCTCGCTTTCGTCCAGGCGGTCGGCAAGGTTGGCGATCAGGTGCGCGGCAAAGGCCAGGGTCTTCAGTGTCGGTGTCCGCTCTGGATCCCCGGTAGGC
>DATJDB010000325.1:0-1742 GCA_035497635.1 Pseudomonas sp.
CCTGTTCGACGGCTGCCAGCCGTTGTCCGACGCGTTGCGCTACGGTGTGTCGATCACCGACGGCTGCCTGGGCTGGAGCGGCACCGAGCAATTGCTGCGCGAGGCGGCGAACCGTCTGCGCTGAAGATCCCGCAGGATGGCTGATGGAACGTGGGGTGGTCGGCGCTTTTCCGGCCGCCAGGGGGCCAACGCGTCGCGTTGCTCACCCTGCGTAGCCGCGTTCATCCCGGTCGGCGGGGTTACGGTTGCCGCAATAGCGAGGACGGGGCACCCTTTGAGCCGCTTCGCTTTTCAAGGATTCCTGTCATGCGCGATTACCGCTGGCTCCACGAGTACTGCCTCAACCGCTTCGGCTCCGCCGAGGCTCTGGAGGCGCGCCTGCCGATGCCGCTCGGCGGCAATGAGCTGCGGGCGCTGCCGGATGATCGCTATCTGTCGCAGATCAGCCTGCGCATCTTTCGGGCCGGCCTCAAGCACAGCCTGGTGGATGCCAAATGGCCGGTCTTCGAGGAGGCATTCTTCGGATTCGTACCGGAAAAGGTGGTGCTGATGGGCGCCGAACATCTGGAGCGGCTGATGGGCGATGCCCGTCTGATCCGTCACCCGGCCAAGCTGGCCAGCGTGCCGCGCAATGCGCAGATGGTGCTTGAGGTGGCCGCCGAGCATGGCAGTTTCGGCGCTTTCCTGGCCGACTGGCCGGGCGAGGACATCGTCGGCCTGTGGCGCTATCTGGCCAGGCATGGCAATCAGTTGGGTGGGCTGTCCGCGCCGCGCCTGCTGCGCATGGTGGGCAAGGACAGCTTCATTCCCAGCGAGGATGTCGTGGTTGCGCTCAAGGCGCAGGGCATCGTCGACAGGACGCCGAGCAGCCAGCGCGATCAGGCGGCGGTGCAGGACGCCTTCAACGCCTGGCGGGCCGAAAGTGGCCGGCCGCTGTGCCAGCTGTCCATGATGCTGGCCTACACCGTTAATCACTGAATCGCGCAATTTCGCCAGTTTTGGCTACACGCTTCGGTCAAATACCGTTGATCGATAGGTTTTGAAAATCGATTCCCGGCTAGGCATAGTCCCGCGCATTATTTTCTTTCGCGACACGATTGAGCCATGAACCGCCTTGCTACCCTCGTGCTCCTGGCCTTCGCCGCGTTGAGCGTCGGCTGTGCCTCCGCGCCCGCCCAGCGAATATCCCAGGCGCAGGAGCGAGCGAGCCTGAGTGAAGCCCATGCCCGCCTAGCGGACCTGGAGTCCGAGCTTGAAGCTGTGCGGCAAGTGGCCCTGGAGCAACGCCGACAGGAACGCCGGGTGGAGCGCCTGCTGGAACGCGGTTTCCAATTGGTGGGAACCCGCTACCGGTATGGCGGCACCACGGTCAAAAGCGGTTTCGATTGCAGCGGCTTCATCGGCTATCTGTTTCTCAACGAAGCCGGAGTCGATCTGCCGCGCTCCACCCGCCAGATGATCCGCTACGACGCTCCGAAGGTGGCGCGCGATGCCCTGGAACCGGGGGATATCGTGTTCTTCAGCAGTCGCCGCAAGGGGCGGGTCGATCATGCCGGCATCTATATCGGCGACAACCGCTTCATTCATTCGGCCAGCCGCCGCAGCGGCGTGCGGGTCGATCGCCTGGACCAAGGTTACTGGGCGCCGCGCTACCTGCAGGCCAAGCGTGTGCTGGACATCGCGCCACAACCCCTGAATCTGGCCCGGCTGGAGCGCTGATCGCGGCTGAAGCCGCTCCTACC
>DATJDB010000326.1:0-4151 GCA_035497635.1 Pseudomonas sp.
TGCAGGGCAAGCTGCACGCGGCGGGAGTAGATACTGTGCGATTGCTCTTCAACTCCACCTTCGGCCTGCTCGGCTTCTTCGACGTGGCCAGCAAGATGGGCCTGCAACGCAACGACGAAGACTTTGGTCAGACCCTGGGCGTCTGGGGGCTGGGCAGTGGGCCTTATCTTGTATTGCCGTTCCTCGGTCCGGGCACGGTGCGCGACAGCGTGGCGCGCTGGCCTGACAGCTACAACGGTTTCTATACCCATATCGATAATGTGCGCACCCGTAACCAGGCCCTGGCTGTGGATGTACTGGACAGCCGAGCGAGCTTTCTGGATGCCGAGCGCCTCATTCAGGGCGACAAGTACACCTTCCTGCGCAACGTGTACCTGCAGAACCGCGAGTTCAAGGTACGTGACGGAATGGTCGAGGATGATTTCTAGCCCTGGCCATAGCCCTTTGGGCGTACGGCCGCGAGCTTGAATCACCTGGTGGATGGGAGTACCGTCTGCGCCTTGTCGAGAACTCCCTATACTTCGCCGTGTTTCCGCCGGCCCATCAGTCCATCGCACCCGGCGCCGTATGCCTGGAAGTCCCATGCACAATCCCAGTGCCAAACTGCTGATCATTGACGACGACGAGGCTGTGAGAACCAGCCTCGCTGCGTATCTGGAGGACAGTGGCTTCACTGTCGAGCAGGCCGGCAACGGACATCTGGGCCTGGAGCTGTTCCAGCGCGAGCGCCCCGACCTGGTGATCTGCGACCTGCGCATGCCACAGATCGACGGCCTGGAACTGATCCGCCGCATCGGCGAGCTGGACAACCCCGCGCCGGTAATCGTCGTTTCCGGCGCCGGCGTGATGACCGATGTGGTCGAAGCCCTGCGTCTGGGCGCCGCCGATTACCTGATCAAACCCCTGGAAGACCTGGCGGTACTCGAACATTCGGTACGCCGCGCCCTCGACCGTGCGCGCCTGCGCCACGAGAACGCGCTCTACAGCGAGAAGCTGGAGGCGACCAACCGCGAGCTGCAGGCCAGCCTGCACCTGCTGCAGGAAGACCAGGACGCCGGGCGTCAGGTGCAGATCAGCCTGCTGCCGACCTCGCCCTGGGAAGCCGACAATTTCAGCTTTTCCCACCAGATCATCCCGTCGCTGTACCTCTCTGGCGACTTCGTCGACTACTTCCGCCTCGACGACCGGCGCATCGCCTTCTACCTGGCCGATGTTTCCGGGCACGGTGCCTCCTCGGCGTTCGTCACCGTGCTGCTCAAGTTCATGACCACGCGGCTGCTCTACGAGTCGCGGCGCGGGGGCAAGCTGCCCGAGTTCAAGCCTTCCGATGTGCTGGGGCACATCAATCGCGGGCTGATAAACCTCAAGCTCGGCAAGCACGTGACCATGCTGGGCGGGGTGATCGACCTGCCCACTGATCGGCTGACCTACAGCATCGGTGGCCATCTTCCCTTACCGGTGCTTTACCAGAACGGTCAGGCCGAATACCTGCAAGGCAGAGGTCTGCCAGTGGGGCTGTTCGAGGACGCCACGTTTGAAAACCACGAAATGCAGCTGCCCGAGGCCTTCAGCCTGACGCTGCTCTCGGATGGCATTCTCGATCTTTTGCCGGGCGAGACACTCAAAGAAAAGGAAGCCGCGCTGCCCAGGATGATCGGCGCGGCGGGCGGCACCCTGGAGGGTCTGCGACAGACTTTTGGATTGAACGAGCTGGGCGACATGCCGGATGACATCGCCTTGCTGGTACTGAGCAGGAATCTTGAATGAGTAACGGCAAGATCCAGTTTGCCGAGCAGGAAGGTACCTTCGTACTCAAGTTCATCGGCGAGATTCGCCTGACGCTCTGCTCCGTGCTGGATTCCACCATCGAACAGATCTTCTCCGCGACGAACTTCTCGAGCATCGTCATCGACCTGATCGACACCCGCAGCATCGACAGCACCACCCTCGGCCTGCTGGCCAAGCTGTCGATTCTGTCGCGGCAGAAGGTTGGCCTGCTGCCCACCCTGGTGACCAGCAATCCGGACATCACCCGGTTGCTGCATTCCATGGGTTTCGATCAGGTATTCAACATCGTCGACCAGCCGCAGATCACCCCGGAAAGCCTGCAGGATCTGCCGTGCCAGGATGTTTCCGAAGAGGAAGTGCGCAGCAAAGTTCTGGAAGCCCACCGCATCCTGATGAGCCTCAACGACACCAACCGCCAGGCGTTCCGCGACCTGGTGGAGGCGCTGGAGCGCGGCTGAGTCTGTGGCGCCGCCCCCCGTTGGCCGGGACAGCGCGGCAGCATGGCGCCGAACCGGTAGGGCCGGCTTTACGCCGGCCAGCGGAGCCGAATCCGCACCTGGGTTCCGCCCCCATCCCCGTCAGCCGGGATAAACCCGGCCCTACAAAAGCAGCGCGGCAGCATGGCGCCGAACCGGTAGGGCCGGCTTTACGCCGGCCAGCGGAGCCGAAGTCCGCACCTGGGTTCCGCCCCCACCCCCGTCAGCCGGGTTAAACCCGGCCCTACAACTACCTCAGCAACGCTTCCAGTTTCTCCTGATCCCGCGCAAACAGGCGAATGCCCTCGGCCAGCTTCTCGGTGGCCATGGCATCCTCGTTCAGCGCCCAGCGGAACGCGCCTTCATCCAGCACTTGACGGGCTTCGCCGGCGCCGCCCGGCTGCAACTGGCGCTGTAGCGAACCTTCATCCTCGGACAGCTTCTGCAGCAGCTCCGGGCTGATGGTCAGGCGGTCACAGCCGGCCAGCGCCTCGATCTGCCCCAGGTTGCGAAAGCTGGCGCCCATCACCACCGTCGAGTAGCCGTTGGCCTTGTAGTAGTCATAGATGCGCGTCACCGAGCGTACGCCCGGGTCTTCCGCGCCGGCGAAATCGCGGGCCTCGGCCTTCTTGTACCAGTCGTAGATGCGCCCGACGAAGGGGGAGATCAAGTACACGCCGGCATCGGCGCAGGCCGCCGCCTGGGCGAAGGAGAACAGCAGGGTCAGGTTGGTCTGGATGCCGGCCTTTTCCAGGCGCTCGGCGGCGCGGATGCCTTCCCAGGTTGCGGCGACTTTGATGAGCACGCGCTCACGGCCGATACCGGCCTGTTCGTATAGGCCGATTAGGCGTTCGGCGCGCCGCTGAGTGGCCTCGCCATCAAAGGACAGGCGCGCATCCACCTCGGTGGAAATGCGTCCGGGAATCACCTTGAGGATTTCCCCTCCCACCGCGACGGCGAAATGGTCGCAGGCCAGGCCGGTGTCGCCGCCGGCGGCCCGTGTGGCGTTCTGCAGCAGCACGGCATAGCGGGGCAGGGCGGCCGCCTTGAGCAGTAGCGACGGATTGGTGGTAGCGTCCACCGGCTTGAGGCGAGCGATGGCGTCCAGATCGCCGGTATCGGCAACCACGGTAGTGAAGGCTTTCAACTGGTCCAGCTTGGAAGACATGGGGCACCTGCGTTGACTTGAAGAAACGTCGTCCCTGACTCGGTAACGCCGCGCGGAAAATCACCGGAGAATATCAGAGGACCGCCGACTCGCCAGGGCGCCGGTCAATGGAACGCAGGCATTTTGCCGCGCCCCCTTGATTCCTTCGCCGCCGCCCTCATTAATCAAGGCTAACTCAACACGGGGAACAACCATGGCGCTGGTGGATGACATCCGCAATGAAATTGCCGAGCTGATCGAGTCGGCCGAGGAAACCAGGGGCCAGGCCGAGAACTATCTCCGCCAGCCGGAGGCGCAGGACGTCGCCAAAGAAGACCGCAGCTGCGCGACAGCGGTGATCCAGCGCATGGACGAACTGCTGGCCGCCCTCAAGGGCGCCGATCTCGGCGAGGCATCGGTGGAAGAGGTTTCCAGCCTGATCGACAGCACGGAGCTGGCGCTGGACCAGGCCGACGAGGCGCTGGACGAACTGGGTCTGTAATTCACGCCGTGGCGTCGCGGTGCCTGCACCCGGCCGGAAAAACGCCGACCGCCCTTGTACGAGTAGCGGCCGGGCTTAGCGCCCGGCCAGCGACTCGATAGCCTGATCCAGCAGGGCCAGCGGGTCGGCCGCCTTGTTCACGTCCACCGACAGCAACTGCCGGAAGCGTCGCGCCCCGGGGAAGCCCTGGGCCAGTCCCAGCGCATGGCGCGTCACATGGTGCATCACGCCGCCTTCG
>DATJDB010000327.1:0-4736 GCA_035497635.1 Pseudomonas sp.
CGGCTGCGCAATTGCCGCTGGGCGATCGCGGCCTGGCGTACGGCGACGGGCTGTTCGAGACCTTCACCGTGCACGGGGGGCGGCCCAGCCTGCTGGCCGCCCATCTGCAACGCCTGCGGCTGGGGTGCCAGCGGCTGGGTATTCCTTTCGACGAAACCCTGGTCACCGATGAGCTGCGCGCATTCTGCGCTGCGCTGGGCGAGGGCGTGGTCAAACTGATTGTCACCCGTGGCGATGGCCTGCGTGGTTATGCCCCGCCGGCCGAGGCACGGCCACGGCGTCTGCTGCTGGCCAGCCCCTTGCCCGTCTACCCCGCTGAACATGCCGAACAGGGCATCGAACTGTTCCCTTGCACGTTGCGCCTGTCCGAACAGCCGATGTTGGCCGGACTCAAGCATCTCAATCGCCTCGAACAGGTGCTGGCCCGCGCCGAATGGCAGGACCCGCGTTACGCCGAGGGCCTGTTGTGCGACTCGGCGGGACGGCCCATCGAGGGTGTGTTCAGTAACCTGTTTCTGGTCAGCGACGATCGCCTGCTCACCCCTTCCCTCGAGCGTTGCGGCGTTGCCGGCGTGATGCGCGGCATATTGCTGGACGAGGCGAGCGGATTTGGCATCGACTGCGAGGTCCGCGACCTGGTCTTCGACGAATTGCTGGCGGCGCAGGAAATCTTTCTCTGCAACAGTGTCTATGGCATCTGGCCGGTGCGCCGTCTTGAGACCCGTGTATGGCTGCCCGGACCCGTCACCCGTAAACTGCAGGGCATCGCCCGCACCCTCCTGGATTGTTGAACGTGATACGTACATTGTTGAGGCTGCTTGTCGGCGGCCTGCTGTTGGTTGTCCTTGTACTGGGTTACGCCTTCTGGCAGCAGCGCGTGGCGCTGCAACAGCCGCTCAAGCTAGACGAGGCCAGACTGCTGGATGTGCCGGCCGGCTCCACGCCGGTCGGGCTGATCAATCGCCTGGAACGTGACGGGCTGCTGGACGGTGGCCTGTGGCTGCGCCTGCACTGGCGCCTGAACCGTGCCGGCCAGACCCTGCACGGCGGTGAATACCGTCTGGAGCGGGGGATGACGGTCAATCAGCTGTTCGACGCCTGGGTCAGTGGCAAGGTGGTGCAGTACAGCCTGACCCTGGTGGAAGGCTGGAATATCCGCCAGTTGCGCGCCGCGCTGGGCGCCCAGAACAAGCTGGAACAGACCCTTGCCGGGGTCGACGATGCCGAGCTGATGCGCCGGGTCGGCGAGCCGGGCGTGCATCCGGAAGGGCGCTTCTTCCCCGATACCTATCGCTTCGTGCGCGGCATGCGCGACATCGATCTGCTGATCCAGGCGAACCGCCGTTTGCGACAGGTGCTGGCCGAGGAATGGGCGGCGCGGACGACCGGGTTGCCCTACAGGAACGAATACGAAGCGCTGACCATGGCCTCGATTATCGAGAAGGAAACCGGTGTACCCGCCGAGCGCGGCCAGATCGCCGGGGTGTTTGTCCGCCGCCTGGAAAAGCGCATGCGTCTGCAGACCGACCCCACGGTGATCTACGGCATGGGCGAGCGCTACGCCGGTAGGATCCGCCGCAGCGACCTGCTCGAAACGACCCCCTACAACACCTATAGAATTTCCGGCCTGCCGCCGACGCCGATCGCCATGGTCGGTCGCGAGGCGATCCACGCAGCGCTGCAGCCCGAACCGGGCAAGACCCTGTACTTCGTGGCGCGAGGCGACGGCAGTCATGTGTTCTCGACGACCCTGGAGGAACATCTGCGCGCCGTGCGCCAGTATCAGCTCAAGCGCCGCGCCGACTACCGGTCGAGTCCGGCGCCCCTCAGCAAGGAAACTCCGTGAACGGCCTGTTCATCACCCTGGAAGGCCCGGAAGGCGCCGGCAAGACCACCAATCGCGAATTCCTCGCCGAACGCCTGCGCGCGGCGGGCTGCGACACGCTGCTGACCCGCGAGCCGGGTGGCACGCCGCTGGCCGAACGCATCCGCGAACTGTTGCTGGCGCCGAGCGCCGAGCCGATGGCCTCGGATACCGAGCTGCTGCTAATGTTCGCCGCGCGAGCGCAGCATCTGGATCAGGTCATTCGCCCGGCCCTGGCGGCCGGCAAGATGGTGCTCTGCGACCGCTTCACCGATGCCACCTATGCCTATCAGGGCGGTGGTCGCGGTCTGAGCGAGGCGCGTATCGCGGTGCTGGAGGACTTCGTGCAGGGCGCGCTGCGCCCGGATCTGACGCTGGTGTTCGATCTGCCGGTGGAGGTGGGCCTGGCCCGTGCTGCGGCCCGCGGTCGGCTGGATCGCTTCGAGCAGGAAGGCCGGGCCTTCTTCGAGGCGGTGCGCCAGACTTACCTGCGCCGCGCCGCCCTGAATCCGGAGCGTTACCGGATCATCGATGCTGGCCAGCCGCTGGCCGGCGTCCAACAGCAGCTCGAGCGCCTGCTGCCGGAGCTGCTGGAGTGCCATCAGTGAGCGGCATCCTCCCCTGGCAGGTCGCGCTGTGGAAACAGCTGGCGGGCCGTCGACAGCATGCCCATGCCTACCTGCTGCACGGACCGCAGGGGATCGGCAAGCGCATCCTGGCCGAGCGGCTGATGGCGTTGCTGCTCTGCCGGCAGCCGGTCGATGGACAGGCGTGTGGCCAGTGCAAGGCCTGCCAGTTGCTGGCGGCCGGCACGCACCCGGATCATTATGTGCTGGAGCCGGAAGAAGCCGACAAGCCGATCAAGATCGACCAGGTACGTGACCTGGTGGGCTTCGTGGTGCAGACCGCGCAACTGGGCGGACGCAAGGTGATACTGCTGGAACCGGCCGAGGCGATGAACCTCAATGCCGCCAATGCGCTACTCAAGAGCCTGGAAGAGCCGTCCGGGGATACCATTCTGCTGCTTGTCAGTCATCAGCCCAGTCGTCTGTTGCCGACCATCAAGAGCCGCTGCGTGCAGCAGGCCTGCCCCCAGCCGGATCACAAGCAGAGCTTGACCTGGCTGCGCGAGTCGCTGCCGGAGCTGGATGCCGACACGCTGGAGGCTCTGCTGGCGCTGGCCGCAGGCTCGCCGCTGGCGGCGCAGCGCATGCACGCCCAGGGCGTACTGGATCAGCGCGCCCTGGTAGTCGAAGGCGTCAAGAAGCTGATCAAGCGCCAGCAGAGCCCCAGCCAGTTGGCCGAGGCCTGGAATAGCGTACCGCTGCCGTTGCTGTTCGACTGGTTTTGCGACTGGACGCATCGGATGCTGCGCTTCCAGATGACCGCCGACGCGCGAGGGCTGGGTCCGGCGGACATGGCCAAGGTCATCGAATACCTGGCGGGCAAGGTTTCCCAGCCGCGCCTGCTGGCCTTGCAGGACTGGTTGCTGGAACAACGCCACAAGGTGCTGGGTAAGGCCAACCTCAACCGTGCGCTGCTTCTCGAAGCCCTGCTGGTGCAGTGGGCGGAGCTGCCAAGCCACGGCTAGAATCGGCCCTCGCCACCATGAGGGATACGCCATGACCATGCCGAGTCCGGGAGCCCGCAACGGCATCCTGTCGCTGACCATCAAGGACAAGGCGGTGCTGTACGCCGCCTATATGCCGTTCATCAAGGGCGGCGGGCTGTTCATTCCCACCAGCAAGACGTATCGCCTCGGTGACGAGGTGTTTCTGTTGCTCAACCTGATGGACGAGCCGGAAAAAATTCCGGTGGCCGGCAAGGTGGCCTGGATCACGCCACGGGGCGCCCAGGGCAACCGCGCGGCTGGCGTCGGGGTGCAGTTCAACGAGAGCGACAACATCGCCCGCAACAAGATCGAGACCTACCTGGCCGGCGCGCTCAAGTCCGACCGGGTCACCCATACCCTGTAGCGATTAACGGTGACTGCCAAGGGCGTATACTGCGCGCCCTTCACGCCCTTGCCGAGCCGTTTTGCCATGCTGGTCGATTCCCACTGCCACCTTGATCGTCTGGATCTTTCTGTCCACGACGGCTCGTTGGACGCCGCACTCCAGGCGGCACGTGAGCGGGACGTGGGGCATTTCCTGTGCATCGGCGTCAGCGCCGCCAATGCCGCCACGGTTCGCGAGCTGAGCCAGCGCTACAGCGACGTGGATTGCTCGATAGGCGTGCACCCGCTGGATCTGCAGCCCGGTGCCGAGCCGGCACTCGACTGGCTGCTCGCCGAACTGGAGCATCCCCATGTGGTGGCGATCGGTGAAACGGGCCTGGATTACCATTACGAACCCGAAGCCGCCGAGTTGCAGCAGGCATCCTTCCGCCTGCATCTACAGGCGGCCCGCATCACCGGCAAGCCGGTGATTGTGCATACGCGCGCAGCCCGGGAAGACACCCTGGCGCTGCTGCGCGAGGCCGCTCTGCCGCAGGCGGGCGTGCTGCACTGCTTCACCGAGGATTGGGACATGGCGCGGGCGGCGCTGGATCTGGGTTTCTACATTTCCCTGTCCGGCATCGTAACCTTCCGCAACGCCGACGGTCTGCGCGAGGTCGCCCGACAGGTGCCGGCGGATCGGCTGCTGGTGGAAACCGATGCGCCCTACCTGGCCCCGGTGCCGCATCGTGGCAAATCCAACCTGCCGGAGTATGTGCGTGAGGTCGCCGAGTTCCTGGCCGAGTTGCGCGGCGTTTCCTATGCGGCACTGGCCGAGCAGACCACGACGAACTTTAAGCGCCTGTTTCCCCAGGCCCGGATAAAAACGCCGGCATAAAAAAACCCGGATTCCGGGGGGTGAATCCGGGTCAAGGA
>DATJDB010000328.1:0-3537 GCA_035497635.1 Pseudomonas sp.
ATCAAACGCTGCAAGGGGCCTTGCGCCGGACTGGTCAGCTCTGAGGAATACGCCGAGGACGTACGCCACTCGGTGATGTTCCTGGAAGGGCGCAGCAATGTACTGGCAGCGGAATTGACGGCGGAGATGGAAAAGGCGGCGATGAGCCTGGAATTTGAGCACGCGGCCGAGCTGCGCGACCAGGTCGGGATTCTGCGGCGCGTCCAGGATCAGCAGAGCATGGAAGGCGGCACCGGCGATGTGGATGTCATCGCCGCTATCGTCAATCCGGGCGGCGCCTGCGTGCACCTGATCAGCGTGAGAGGCGGGCGGGTGCTGGGCAGCAAGAATTTCTTCCCGCAGGTGGCCATCGAAGAAGACAGCGCCAGTGTGCTGGCCGCCTTCCTGGCCCAGTACTACCTGGGCAGCAACGAGCGGGACCTGCCGGCCGAGCTGATTGTGAATGCTCAGCATGAAGACTTCCCGGCGCTGTTGACCGCCATCGCCGAGCTGCGTGGCCGTGAGCTGAACATCAGCGTACGGGTGCGCGGCACCCGCGCGCGCTGGCAGCAAATGGCGATCACCAATGCCGAGCAGGCGCTGGTCGCGCGCCTTGCCAACCGACAGCACACCGCCGCACGCTTCGAAGCGCTGGCGCAAGCCCTTTCCCTGGAAGAGCAGCCGACGCGGCTAGAATGCTTCGATATCAGCCATTCCAGCGGCGAAGCGACGGTGGCATCGTGCGTGGTTTTCGGTCCCGAGGGGGCACTCAAATCCGACTATCGACGCTACAACATCGAGGGTGTGGCACCGGGTGACGATTACGCCTCCATGCACCAGGCGCTGAGCCGCCGCTTTGGCAAGCTCAAAGAAGGGGAGGGCAAGATTCCCGACATCCTGCTGGTGGACGGCGGCAAAGGTCAGCTCAACATGGCGCGCGAGGTGCTTCAGGAGATGGCCGTGGGCGACATGCTGCTGCTCGGGGTGGCCAAGGGCGTGACCCGCAAGCCGGGGCTGGAGACGCTCTATCTCAATGACGCCGCGCACGAGTTCATCCTGCCGGCCGATTCGCCAGCGCTGCACCTGATCCAGCAGATCCGCGACGAAGCCCACCGCTTCGCCATCACCGGGCATCGCGCCCGGCGGGGCAAGGCGCGCCGCACATCGACGCTGGAAGGCATCGCCGGGGTTGGGCCGACGCGTCGCCGTGAACTACTCAAACACTTCGGTGGTCTGCAGGAATTGGGGCGCGCCAGCATCGAGGAAATCGCCAAGGCACCTGGTATAAGCAAAAAACTCGCCGAGTCGATTTATGCCGCCCTGCACAGTGAGTAGAATGCCCGGTCATCCCGCCGCCCAAGCCTGCCCATGAACATTCCCAATCTGCTCACCGTATTACGCGTTCTGCTCATTCCGGTTTTCATTCTGCTGTTTTATTTGCCGTTTTCCTGGAGCTATTGGGCCGCCAGTGCGGTGTTCGCGCTGGCGGCGGTGACCGACTGGTTCGATGGTTATCTGGCGCGGCGCTTGGAGCAGAGCACGCCGTTCGGCGCCTTCCTCGACCCGGTAGCCGACAAGCTGATGGTCGCAGTAGCCCTGGTGCTATTGGTGGAAGAACATGCCAATCTCTGGCTGACCTTGCCTGCGGCGACCATCATCGGCCGGGAAATCGTGGTTTCCGCCCTGCGCGAGTGGATGGCCGAGCTGGGTGCCCGGGCGAAGGTGGCGGTATCTCAGTGGGGCAAATGGAAGACCGCCGCGCAAATGGTCGCGCTGGTGATCCTGCTGGGCAATCCGGCGGTATTCACGGTCTGGGTATTGATTGGCTACGGTCTGCTTTTCATCGCTGCGGGGTTGACCCTGTGGTCGATGTGCCAGTATCTGCTGGTCGCCTGGCCGCATCTGCGGATTACCCCGGACAAGAAATAAGTTTTTTGAATCAAGGGCTTGACGGCCTCATTGGAAGCGATAGAATGTCGGCCGTCACCAAGCGGGAATAGCTCAGTTGGTAGAGCACAACCTTGCCAAGGTTGGGGTCGCGAGTTCGAGTCTCGTTTCCCGCTCCAATTTTTGATGTTGGCGCCGCATATGCGGCGCTTTCATTTGAGGCCGGGTGGCAGAGTGGTCATGCAGCGGATTGCAAATCCGTGTACGCCGGTTCGATTCCGACCTCGGCCTCCACTATTGAAAAGCCCCGTAGATTTCGGTCTACGGGGCTTTTTCATTTAGCTATCAATAAGTTCCGATTTTGCCCTGGCGCTTGCATGTTCTGTCTTCAAGGCAGGGTGATTGGATAAGATGTGCTCGGCTCTCTTCCAGGAAGTCGGAAGTGCCGTCGGAATGAGGGAATTCTGGTGCCCGAAGCCGGACTCGAACCGGCATGCTCTTGCGAGCGAGAGATTTTAAGTCTCCTGCGTCTACCATTTCGCCATTCGGGCAGCGGGGTAGAAAGAGGCCGGACTATATACAGGCGCCTGGGCTTAGGCAAGGTAACGGAGGCGCCCTCATTTTTGAAAATCTTGGAGATTCAATGTGTTGTGCATTATTCGCGAGGCTTGACGAGGATAATTTTTAATACCACCCCTATATAAACGTTGCTTAATCTGACCTTTCTCCTGCCCGAGTTGACAGGGCAAGGTTCGCTGGAGTGCGCCATGTACGACGAGATTCGTAATGCCCATGCCGAGCTGCGCGAGGCGCTGGTGAGCTTTAACGCCCGATGGCCGGAGCAGGTTGTTTCGGGCGTAGCCTGGCGGCTGCCACTGCTAAGGGAGCAGAAAGCGCCGGATATGATTTCAGTCGAGCGCCTGGCCGGTAGCCAAGCCATTCAGGCGGCGCAGAAGGCTCTGGCCATGCTAGAGCGGGAGGCGGGGCAGGCTCCGGGTACGGTGATGCGCTTGCCGGGCTTTTTCCAGGTCGGGGATCGTTTGCTGGGCCATGTGCAGGAAATCAACCGCCTGAAAGATGCCCTTGTCGCGACGGTGGAGCAGACCCGTCTTGAAATGAATCTGGCGAAGTCGGCGCGGCCGCGTCTGCTGCGTGCGGCGCTGGGCGCAGGGTTCTCCATGATGCAGGTGTCCCGGCATATCCAGGCCTTCGACGCGACACCGCGCCTGCTGGTATTCACCTGGGCAGGACATACCGCAGGCGCGGAAAAAGTCCTGGTGAAGGATGTCCGCGAACTGCTGGCGGTGCGCGCGGAGCAGCAGGCTGGAGAGGCGTGTTGTGAGGTACGGCGCACTCCGGCGGGGCTGGAGATGCAGAGCATTGCGAATCTGGCCGATGAGCAGGTGCTGCACCGTTACAAGAAGCTCGCGCCGCATCCGCGGCTGATGCTCTGGTTCAGCGAGGCTACGCGGTACGACGCCATGGTGCATGCCAACCTGCCGGTATTCATTCGCGCGGGTGGTGAGCCGAAAGTTCGTGAGCTGGGGGATTTCGATCGCGCGGTGCGCCAGGCCGAGCGTCCGGATCGCAAGCCGAGAGTTGCGGTGATTCCGCGCCTGAATCTTTATCTGCCCACGACGTCGCCCGCGACGCCGGCGCGCGCTTCTCGCC
>DATJDB010000329.1:0-3322 GCA_035497635.1 Pseudomonas sp.
GGCGTTCCACCCGCCGTTCCTGCAGCACGCGCAGCAGCTTGGCCTGCAGGCCGAGCGGCAGCTCGCCGATCTCGTCGAGCAGCAGGGTGCCGCCGTTGGCCAGTTCGAATTTGCCCGCCTGGCTGTTCACCGCGCCGGTGAAGGCGCCGCGTTCGTGGCCGAACAGCAGGGATTCGAGCATCGCCTCGGGGATCGCCGCGCAGTTCACCGCGACGAAGGGCGCGCCGGCACTGGCGCCAAAACCGTGAATGTAGCGGGCCATCAATTCCTTGCCGGTGCCGGTTTCGCCGCTAATCAGCACCGGCATGCGGGTCAGCGCCACGCGCTGGGCCATGGCCAGCAGGCGCCGGCTGGCGGCCGACTGGCTGATGAAGCCTTCGCGGGCCGTGCTCGCCTGGGCATGACGCTGCAGCAGGGCGGTGACCTGGGTGGCGCTGAACGGCGCCAGCAGGTAATCGATGCAGCCCAGTTCGAGCAGGCGCGCCGCCACGGCCTGATCGGCGTATTCGACAATCGGAACCACATGCAAGCGCTGGCAACTCACCAGGGGCAGCAGGTGCAATTCAAGAGCGCAAATGTCCAGATCGCGGACGAACAGAAAAAGAATGTCCAGCCGGGCCTGCCGCACCACGGTCGGCGCCGGCGGCTCGGCAAAGTGTTCGACGGCGCAGCCGGCCGCCTGCAACTGCTGCAGCAGCAATGCATAGCTGTGATTGTCCCGACTGCCGACCACGCCGATCACCGGCGAAGTTATTTCGGTGGCTGCTGGTCGCTCATTTAAGTTATGCATATACCAATCCAGGCAAGTCACGTTTCAGGAACGTACAACGACTACCATCTTTGCCGCGCAATTAGACCAACGGCCATATCGGGATTGCCGCGGCGGCAGCTTGTGCACAAAGTATCTGGCAGGGCATGGGCTGCATTTTGCGCAGCGAGTGTGGCACGCTAGCAGCCAGCCGCCACTGTGCACAGTACCGGAGGCGATTAATACCCTCAGCCGCTATCAAAATCAATGAAAGCGGGGCGTTTGATCTTTTTTGATTTAAGGTTTTGCCCCCCCTGCCGATAGGGTTGCGGAATGGGGTAGGCGCGCCTGGCGAGATGGCGCAGCCAGTGGCCCGGCGGCAGCCGTCGGGACCCGAAATCCGAGGGACAGCAAGACCGACCACGGATCGCTTACTTATATTCAGGATGTACCTCACCATGACTGGCAACCCGAAAGTGCTCCATGATGTGCCGGCGGACAAACTGCTCCGCCTGAAGACGCACAAGCTGGGCCGGCATTATCACAAGGTGCCGATTTTCATTAAGGAAAGTTCCAGCAAACATCCGCGCATCATTGCCGATTATTTTCTGCGCAACTTTCGCATCACCCTGGAACTGATCCAGGTCAATGTTCATGAAGATTGTGCGCGCGAACCTGCGCTGCGTTTATGCAGTCCGCTGGGCCGTATTGGATTTTCCATCGATCGCGCCCTGCTGGCCGAAGTTCTGGAAAGTTATTACGGCGGTACCGCGCTGGCCGGCGAACTGCCGCCGCCGAATACCTCCGAACAACGTCTGGGCGAGCGCCTGGGCAAGGAAGTGGCCGACCTGTTCGGCCGCATGCTGCTGGGCGGCAAGTCCATCGGCGCGCTGGAACGCTACGAGAATGCCTACGAGGAAGTGCACTGGGAATACGTCGCGGAATTCCGCTACCAGACCCCGAGCGGCCTGCAGGGATCGCTGTTCCTGTTTCTCGATCCCGACGTGGTCGACGAACTCACCAGCCAGGTGAATGATCGACCCGCGCCGCACCCGGCCTGCGATCCGGTGGCGCAGATCAAGCAGTTGCCGCTGCACCTGGACTGCGTGCTGGCGTCGCTACAGATGAGCCTGGCCGATGTGCTGGCCCTGCGCACCGGCGACATCCTCATGACCCGCCTGCGCGAGCCGGTCGAAGTCTGCATCAATCAGCATCCGCTGTTCCGCGGCAGCATCTTCGAGGAAAGCGGCAGCCTGTTTCTAACCTCTCTGGAAAGTGTGAAGAACCCATGACCGGACATCTGTCGAACAGCGACCTGGACACCCTGATCAGCGATGGCGAACTGAGCCTCAACGATCCCGAGCCGCTTGCCGCCCTTCCCGAACCCGCCGAGCCGCAGCGCCTGCCGCAGCAGGACCTGAGCTTCTTCGGCCAGATTCCGGTGCATGTCACCCTGGAAGTCGGCTCCAGCGAAGTCACCCTGCAGGACCTGATGTCGGTTGACGTGAGCAGCGTAATCGCCCTTGACAAGCTGGCCGGCGAACCGCTGGACGTGAAGGTCAACGGCGCACCCTTCGCCAAGGCCGAGGTGGTAGTACTCAACGGCAGCTACGGGTTGCGCATCGTCGAACTGAACAGCAATGGCCTGTCCGGCCTGAAGCCATGATGTCGCGCCTGCTGGCCGTGGCCGGCGTGCTGGTGATCGCGCTGCTGCTGCCGTTTCCGGCGTTTGCCCAGGAAGCCGGCGGCGGCGAGATCACCCTGTTCAATCTGAACGACACCGAGAACGGCCAGACCCTCAGCGTCAAGCTGCAGATCCTGGTGCTGATGACCCTGCTGGGTCTGGTGCCGGCGATGCTGATGCTGATGACCTGCTTTACGCGCTTCATCATCGTGCTGGCCATCCTGCGCCAGGCCATGGGCCTGCAGTCCAGCCCGCCGAACAATGTGCTGGTCGGCATTGCGCTGGCGCTGACCCTGCTGGTGATGCGCCCGGTCTGGCAGGAAATCCACACCGAGGCCTACGAGCCGTTCCAGAACGACCAGATCAGCTTCGAGCAGGGTCTGGGCGAGGCCAAGCAGAGCATCGGCCGCTTCATGCTGGCGCAGACCAACGAGACCTCGCTGGCCACCATTCTCGACCTGGCCGGTGAAGAACGCCCCGCGGACATCACCACCCTGGACTTCACCCTGCTGCTGCCGGCCTTCGTGCTCAGCGAGCTGAAGACCGCCTTCCAGCTGGGCTTCATGATCTTCGTGCCGTTCCTGGTCATCGACCTGGTGGTGGCCAGTGTGCTGATGGCCATGGGCATGATGATGCTCTCGCCGATGATGATCTCGCTGCCCTTCAAGCTGATGGTCTTTGTGCTGGTGGATGGCTGGACGCTGCTGGTCGGCACCCTGGCCACCAGTCTGCAGCCCTTATAGAGGTAGCCCGTCGTGCTCACTCCGGAAATCGCCGTTGACCTGATCAGCCATGCCGTGCAGATCACCGCGCTGATCGTCTGCGTACTGGTGATTCCGAGCCTGATCGGCGGCCTGCTGGTGGCGATTTTCCAGGCGGCGACGCAAATC
>DATJDB010000330.1:0-12227 GCA_035497635.1 Pseudomonas sp.
GCTCTCTTCCCAGGCCAATATCGCCGGCTACAAGGCGGTGATGCTGGCCGCCAATCATTACCCGCGCTTCATGCCCATGCTGATGACCGCCGCCGGCACCGTGAAGGCTGCCCGCGTGCTGATTCTCGGCGCCGGCATGGCCGGCTTGCAGGCCATCGCCACCGCCAAGCGTCTGGGCGCGGTGATCGAAGCCTCCGATGTGCGCCCCGCCGTGAAGGAACAGATCGAATCCCTCGGCGCCAAGTTCGTCGACGTGCCGTTCGAAACCGATGAAGAACGTGAGTGCGCCCAGGGCGTCGGCGGTTACGCCCGGCCGATGCCGCAGTCCTGGATGGAGCGCCAGGCCAAGGCGGTGCACGAGCGCGCCAAGCAGGCCGATATCGTGATTACCACCGCGCTGATTCCTGGTCGCAAGGCACCCGTCCTGTTGCAGGAAGCCACCGTCGCGGAAATGAAGCCGGGCTCGGTGATCATCGACCTGGCAGCCGCCCAGGGGGGCAACTGCCCGCTGACCGAAGCGGACCAGGTAGTGGTCAGGCACCGCGTGACTCTCGTAGGTCATACCAATCTGCCGGCCATGGTCGCTGCCGATGCCTCGGCGCTCTATGCCCGCAACCTGCTCGACTTCCTCAAGCTGGTCATCGACAACGACGGCCAGTTCCACCTCAACCTCGAAGACGACATCGTCGCCGCCTGCCTGATGTGCCGGGATGGCGAGATCGTGCGCAACAACGGCTAAGGGGCACGGACATGGATCTGATTTCCGACGGCATCTACAACCTGATCATCTTTGTGCTGGCCATCTATGTTGGCTACCACGTGGTCTGGAACGTCACGCCCGCCCTGCACACCCCGCTGATGGCCGTTACCAACGCCATCTCGGCCATCGTCATCGTCGGCGCCATGCTGGCCGCCGCGCTGACCGTCACCCCGCTGGGCAAGGCCATGGGCACCCTGGCCGTGACACTGGCGGCGGTCAACGTGTTCGGTGGTTTCCTGGTGACCCGGCGCATGCTGGAAATGTTCAAGAAGAAGGCCGCGAAGGCCCCGGTGGAGAAGTAATCGATGAGTATGAACCTGATCACCGCCCTCTACCTGATCGCTTCGGTGTGCTTCATCCAGGCGCTCAAGGGCCTGTCACACCCGACCAGTTCGCGGCGCGGCAACCTGTTCGGCATGATCGGCATGGCCATCGCCGTGCTGACCACCGTTGCCCTCATCTATAAGCTCGGCACCGAGCTGGCCACTCAAGGCATCGGTTACGTGATCGTCGGCCTGCTGATCGGCGGCACCGCCGGCTCGATCATGGCCAAGCGCGTGGAAATGACCAAGATGCCCGAGCTGGTGGCCTTCATGCACAGCATGATCGGCCTGGCCGCGGTGTTCATCGCCATTGCCGCGGTCGCCGAACCCCAGTCGCTGGGTATCGTTGCTTCGATCGCCGACCCGATCCCGGCCGGCAACCGCCTGGAGCTGTTCCTCGGCGCGGCCATCGGTGCCATCACCTTCTCCGGTTCGGTGATTGCCTTCGGCAAGCTGTCCGGCAAGTACAAGTTCCGCCTGTTCCAGGGCGCGCCGGTGGTGTTCAAGGGCCAGCACCTGCTGAACCTCGCGGTGGGCCTGGTCATCATCGGCCTCGGCCTGATGTACACCTTCACCGGTGATGTCATCTCGTTCGCCATCCTGGTGGCGCTGGCCTTCATCATCGGCGTGCTGATCATCATCCCGATCGGCGGCGCCGACATGCCGGTGGTGGTATCGATGCTCAACAGCTACTCGGGCTGGGCGGCAGCCGGTATCGGCTTCTCGCTGAACAACTCGATGCTGATCATCGCCGGCTCGCTGGTCGGCTCCTCGGGCGCGATCCTCTCCTACATCATGTGCAAGGCGATGAACCGCTCGTTCTTCAACGTGATTCTCGGTGGCTTCGGTGCCGAGGCCGGCAGTGCCAATGCCGGCGGCGAGCAGGTGCAGCGCAACGTGAAATCCGGTTCCAGCGATGATGCCGCCTTCCTGCTGACCAACGCCGACAGCGTGGTGATCGTGCCCGGTTACGGCCTGGCCGTAGCTCGTGCCCAGCACGCGCTGATGGAGCTGGCCGAGAAGCTGACCCACCGTGGCGTGACTGTGAAGTACGCCATTCACCCGGTGGCCGGCCGTATGCCCGGGCACATGAACGTACTGCTGGCCGAGGCCGAAGTGCCCTACGAGCAGGTGTTCGAGATGGAAGACATCAACTCCGAGCTCGGGCAGACCGACGTGGTACTGGTGCTCGGTGCCAATGATGTAGTCAACCCGGCGGCCAAGACCGATCCGCACTCGCCGATTGCCGGCATGCCGATTCTCGAGGCTTACAAGGCCAAGACAGTGATCGTCAACAAGCGCTCCATGGCCAGCGGCTATGCCGGGCTGGACAACGAACTGTTCTACATGGACAAGACCATGCTGGTCTTCGGCGACGCCAAGAAGGTCATCGAAGACATGGTCAAGGCCATCGCCTGACAAGGAAAGCCCGCATTTGCCGGAAAGTAGCTTTCACGTTCGCCCGGTCCGAGCACACGAGCCATCAGGTGATGCCCGGGCCAGCGCTGATCGCAACGGCTCGCGCCCCGCCTACCGGCGGTGCAAGCTGGCCGTGCGCGCCGACGCTGCTGGCTTTTAGCTATCTAGCTAATGGTTCCTGTGTCGAAAGCTCGTTACACTCGCGGCTCCAAAATCTGCCAATACCCCGAGGTACACCGCATGACTCCGATTCGTCTGTTCGGCGCCGCTGCCCTGCTGAGCCTGTCGTCCCTGGCCAG
Source organism: Pseudomonas sp. (assembly GCA_035497635.1). Lineage (GTDB taxonomy): Bacteria > Pseudomonadota > Gammaproteobacteria > Pseudomonadales > Pseudomonadaceae > Serpens. The sequence goes on from DATJDB010000330.1 coordinate 2,802, forward strand.
CGCCTCCAGCTTCATCGGTACCACCGACATGATCGGCAGTGCCCTGATCGGCACCACCGAATCCACCACCGAAATGTCCTCCGGCGACGAAAAGATCGTCCTGGCCGCCCGTGAAGACGCCGCCAGCTTCGTCGCCAGCCGTGGCGACATCCGTGGCGCCCATCTGGAGTCCGCTCTGCAGGTGATCCGTGCCAAGGCACCGGCTCTGCAAGCCTCCGACCTGGAGCTGGCCGAGGCCATCCTCGCCCGCTAAGCGGTACAACGCGCCGTCGACAGGCGGCGCGTGCTTTCCTTCACGCAGTCACCCGGCTGCGGTCCAATCTGCATGACGCATTCCTTCTTGCTTCGCACCTTCTGCCTTCTCCTGTTGCTGTCGCTGGCCGCCGGCGCGCGGGCCGAACTGCGCCTGCAAATCGACGCACGAGGACTGAACGAGGACCAGCGCCTGGCCACTCGCCAGTTGCTCGACGAAGCCGTTGCCGCACTGCCTCCCCGCCTGATCGAACGCCTGGATCGTCGCGTCAGCGTGCGCTGGGCCGAACTTCCCGCCACCGTGCACGGGCGCATGGCGGGCGACCGATTGCTGCTCGATCGCGCATTGCTAGCGGGACTGGTCGATGGCAGCGCCCGCCGCCAGCAGACCGGCCGCACTCACGACACCCAGCACCGCGAACTGCTGGCGACCGTGCTGCATGAGCTGGCGCACCTCTACGACCGCGCTCAGCTCTGGTTACCGCTGGATCGTCCTCAACTGGCGCGCTGCGCGCGGCTTTCCGATAGCCTCGGCCCGGTCGGACTGCCCGACAACTGTCGCGGCCAGACCGCGCGGCGCTTCACGCTGTCCGATGATCCCCGCCTGCTGGAACTGGCCGGCTGGCCCCAACGCATTGGCGGACGTGGCGAACCGGTCAGCGACAATGGCCAGCACGAGCGCAGTCCGGACCCCTACGAACTGCACAATTCCCGCGAGTTCGTCGCGGTCAATTTCGAATATTTCCTGCTCGACCCCGACTACGCCTGCCGCCGGCCCTCGCTGCACCAGTACTTCGGCGAGCACTTCGGCTGGCAGCCCGCTCGTGCCGAACCCTGCAGCCCGCGGCTGCCTTATCTGAACGCCAGCCGCGACTACGAGAAGGCGCCGCTGGCCTGGATCGATCCCGAGCGCGTCTACGAAGTCGATTACCTGTTCGCCGAGTCCAACGACAACTGGGTCAGCCGCTGGGGCCACAGCATGCTGCGCCTGGTGGTCTGCGCCCCCGGCCGGCCGCGCGGGCCGGACTGCCGCCTGGATCTGGACCATCACCTGGTGCTGTCCTACCGCGCCTTCGTCGGCGATCTGCAGCTGTCCAGCTGGGACGGCCTGACCGGCGTCTACCCATCGCGGCTGTTCCTGCTGCCGCTGGCGCAGGTGGTAGACGAATACACCAAGGTGGAACTGCGCGACCTGTTCTCCCTGCCGTTGCGCCTGAGCCGCGCCGAGCGGGACGCCCTGGTGCGCCGCTCGGTGGAAATGCACTGGATGTACGACGGGCGCTACTACTTCCTGACCAACAACTGCGCGGTGGAAACCCTGCAACTGCTACGCACCGGCAGCGACCACCCCGGTCTGCGCGGGCTCGACAGCCTGATGCCCAACGCGCTGCTCGACTCGCTGGTGGCCCGCGGCCTGGCCGACCGGACGCCGCTGGACGACCCGCGCCAGGCATTGCGGCTGGGCTACCGCTTCGACTCGTTCCGTGGCCGTTACCAGGCGATGTTCGACGTGCTGCGCCAGCACCTGCCGATCACCGAGCGCAGCGTCGAAGAATGGCTGGCCCTGCCGGCCACTGCGCGTCAACCCTGGATAGCGGCCGCCGACCTGCGCACCAGCGCCGCGCTGCTGCTGCTGGAACAGGCCGCCCAGCGCCAGCAACTGCTACTGGCCCAGGATGAGCTGAAACAACGCTACCTGGGTGAAGTCACCGATCCGCAGATGAAACGCACCGGGGAAACCCTGCAAGCCATGCTGGTGCAGGCCGGCTTCCTCAGCCGCCCGGCGGAACTGCTCACGAGCGGCTACGGCCTGCCGCAACCGGCGGAATGGCAGGAGCTGACCGCGCTGAGCGAGGCGCGCCATCGCTCCCTGCGCCAGCTCAGCGACAACCTCGACCACGACTTGCGCCAGCTCCTGCCACCCCAGCGGCGCCGGGCGCTCGAAGCCGTCGAGGCCAACCTGGCACAGCTCGGCCTGCGCGTGCGCGAGCTGCACCGCGAGCGCGGCGGGTTGCAGCTGCGCTAGTCTGGTCCTGTGCCCGGAAGGCCATCTGCGATTTGCCACAACGTCGCGGCTGAAGTCGCTCCAGGCCGTACAAACATCCCACTACCAAGCCAGCTAATGATCTTGCGTTTGCCCCGCCCGGCAACCAAGATGGCGGCGTTTTCGTTCTCGCCGGAGCCGTGTCCGGCTTCGGTGGATATGTGCTGCAAGTGCTGATGGCCATCTGGCCGCTTTTCGCGTTGATCGTCGTCGGCCAGCTGATGCGCCGCTGGCAGTTTCCCAGCGACAGCTTCTGGCCGGGTGCCGAGCGCCTTAACTATTTCATTCTGTTCCCCGCCCTGCTGATCGCCAGCCTGGCCAGCGCGCCGCTGACCGACCCGGCCATTCCGCGCCTGGCGCTCGCCGTCTTCAGCGTACTGGGCATCGGCTGGATCGTGCTGCTGATCCTGCGCCGCATCTTCAAATGGGATTCCGCACACTTCGGCGTGTTCACCCAGGCGCAGCTGCGTTTCAACACCTACCTGGGCCTGGCCATTGTCGGCAACCTGTTCGGCGCCGAAGGGCTGGGCATCGCGGCCGTGCTGCTGGCGCTGATGGTTCCCGCAGTGAACGTGCTGTCGGTGTGGGCGCTCACCGCCGAGCGCGGCGTCAACGTGCGTACCCTGCTGCTACCAATTCTCAAGAACCCGCTGATTCTGGGCTGCGTGGCCGGCGCGTTCATCAACCTGAGCGGCATTGGCCTGCCCGGCGGCAGTGACCGGCTGATGAAGCTGATGGCCGCCGCCAGCCTGCCATTGGGCCTGCTCTGTGTCGGCGCGGCCCTGCAACTGCGGGAATTGCACGCACAACTGGGCGCGCTGGGCGTGAATACCGTCGCCCGCCTGGTGCTCATGCCGTTGCTGGCCTGGGGCATCACCCGCTACCTGGGCCTGCCCTCCATGGAAGCCGCCGTGGTGGTGGTATTTTTTGCCATTCCATCGGCCACCGCCAGCTACGTACTCACCCGTCAGTTGGGCGGCAATGCGCCGATGATGGCGGGCGTGCTGACCCTGCAGACGCTGCTGGCCATTGCCAGCCTGCCGCTGATCCTCGGCCTGCTGGGCTTCTGATCGGCCCTCTCTGGCCGGAACCTGGCGGGCCGCGTAACATCAGTTCGCCAGCCGCCGCTACCGGCGGCTGCGCACCTCTCGTCCTCACCCGCAAACGTATCCGTCATCCGCCCGGTTGTGCGGTCTAGCTGCCTGTCAGGCTTTTCTGGGAGGCTTGGTCATGCTGACCCTGCTCAACCTGTTGTCCGCCGTCGCCCTGCTGGTGTGGGGCACGCACATCGTGCGCACCGGCATCCTGCGCGTGTACGGCTCGCAATTGCGCGGCACCCTCAACCGCAGCACCCGTAACCTGCCGCTGGCCTTCGGCGCGGGAATCGCGGTCACCGCGCTGGTGCAGAGCAGCAACGCCACCGCGCTGCTGACCACCTCCTTCGTCGCCGAGGGCCTGATGACCCTCGGCCCGGCGCTGGCCATCATGCTCGGCGCCGATGTGGGCACGGCGTTGATGGCCCGCGTGCTGACCCTGGACATGCACTGGCTATCGCCGCTGCTGATTCTGATCGGCGTGGTGCTGTTCCTCTCGCGCCGGCAGACGCGCATCGGCCAGTTCGGCCGCGTGCAGATCGGCGTCGGTCTGATCCTGCTGGCGCTGCAGCTGATCGTCGCCGCCGCGCAGCCGATCACCGAATCCACCGGCATCAAGGTGCTGTTCGCCGAGCTGACCGGCGACATCCTGCTCGATGCGCTGATCGGCGCGCTGTTCGCCCTGCTCAGCTATTCCAGCCTGGCCGCCGTGCTGCTCACCGCCACCCTGGCCAGCGCCGGGCTGCTCAGCCTGCCGGTGGCCATCGGCCTGGTGATCGGCGCCAACATCGGCAGCGGCGTGCTGGCGCTGCTCAACAGCAGTCTGCAGAGCGCCGCCGGGCGCCGGGTGGCGCTGGGCAGCCTGCTCTACAAGCTGCTCGGTCTGCTGCTAATCATGCCTTTCCTCGATCCGCTGGTGGCCTGGATGAACAGGCTGGCGCTGGACAACGCCAGCCTGGTGATCGGCTTCCATGTGCTCTACAACAGCCTGCGCTGCCTGCTGTTGCTGCCCACGGTCAGCCTCATGGCGCGCCTGAGCACCTGGCTGTTGCCGGAACGGCCGGAGACCGAGGATCAGGTGCGCCCCCGCAACCTGGACCCGGCGGCGCTGGCCACCCCCGGCCTGGCGCTGGCCAACGCGGTGCGCGAGACCCTGCGCATCGGCGATCTGGTGGAGCAGATGCTCGATCAGTTCCGTCTGGTGCTGCGCGACGACGACCGCAACGCCGGCCAGCGCATCCGTGCGCTGGACGATGACATCGACGCGCTGTACAGCGCGGTCAAGCTCTACCTGGCGCAGATCAACCGCGACGACCTGTCGGCGCGGGACAATCGACGCTGGGCGGAAACCATCGAGCTGGCCGTCAATCTGGAGCACGCCGGCGACCTGCTCGAACACATGCAGGGCAAGCTGCAGAGCCACAAGAACGCCCGCGCGCGGGCCTTTTCCGAGGCGGGCCTGCGGGAACTGCTGGAGTTGCATACCGGCCTGCGCGAAAACCTGCGCCTGGGCCTGTCGGTATTCCTCGGCGCGGACCGCGGCAGCGCCCAGCGCCTGCTGGACGAGAAGCGCCGCTTCCAGGCCTGGGAGCGGCGCCTGACGCATGCCCACATCAACCGGCTCAGCGAGCGGCAGGTCGCCAGCCTGCACAGCAGCGGCGTGCACCTGGAACTGATCGCCGACATGAAGCGGCTCAATTCACTGTTCTGCGCCAGCGCCTATCCGGTGCTGGAACTGGAAGCCGCCAGCAGGGCGCCTGGCGGCACCCCGGAGGCCGCCGAGCGCTTCAGCGTCGCGCCTGGCGACGACGCTGCAGCCATACCACCAGCGCAAACACCATGAAGCCGGGAATCCACATCCATTCCTTGGTCATGCGGTCGGTGGGCGCCAGCACGCTGAGGATCTGCTGGTCGAAGTCCAGGCCCAGATCGGCCGCCGGGCTGCCAAACGCCACGTTGTCGACCAGTACCTTGCCGTCTTCTTCGTAGAGATTCAGGCCCAGCTTCTCCAGGCGCTGCTCGCCGCTGTCGCCGGCCGGAACCGGCAGCAGCAGGGCGTATTCACGCGGGTCGCCCACGGCATCCTCGCCGCGCACGCGCAGGCGCAGCTGGCTTTGCTCCTCCACCTCGCCCAATACCCGTACCAGCTCGGTCGGCGCACTCTCCTGATAGGGATCGTGCAGCCGGTCCATCCAGAAACCCGGGCGGAACAGGGTGAAGGCCACCAGCAGCAGCAGCACGTTCTCGTACCAGCGGCTCTTCACCAGGAAGTAACCCTGGGTGGCGGCCGCGAAGATCAGCATGGCCACCGTGGCGATCAGGAAAATCACTATGCCCTGCCAGAGGCCGACGTCGATCAGCAGCAGGTCGGTGTTGAAGATGAACAGGAACGGCAGCACCGCGGTACGCAGGCTGTAATAGAACGCCGCAATACCGGTCTTGATTGGATCGCCCTTGGACACCGCTGCAGCAGCGAACGAGGCCAGCCCCACCGGCGGCGTCACGTCGGCCATGATGCCGAAGTAGAAGACAAACAGGTGCACGGCGATCAGCGGCACGATCAGGCCATTCTGCTGCCCCAGCGCCACGATCACCGGCGCCAGCAGGCTGGACACCACGATGTAGTTGGCGGTGGTCGGCAGGCCCATGCCGAGGATCAGGCTGAACACCGCAGTGAGCATCAGCATCAGCAGCAGATTGCCCATCGACAGCACTTCCACCACATCGGCCAGCACCAGGCCCACGCCGGTCTGCGATACCGCGCCGACGATGATGCCCGCCGCCGCCGTGGCGATACCGATGCCGATCATGTTGCGCGCGCCGGCGGTCAGGCCTTCGCGCAGGTCCACCAGACCGTCCATGAAGGTGCCGTGCAGACGCGTTACGCCGCCACGCATCGCATTCAACAGCGGGCGCTGGGTGAGCAGGATGATGACCAGCATCACCGAGGCCCAGAAAGCCGACAGGCCCGGTGACAGGCGCTCGACCATCAGGCACCAGACCAGCACCACTACCGGCAGCAGGAAATGCAGGCCGGAAAGCAGCACCGCGCGGGTCTGCGGCAGTTCTTCCAGGGGCTTGTCCGGGTCTTCGGCCGGCAGCGGCGGATTGCTCGCGGCGACCTTGAGCAGCGCCAGGTAGACCAGCGCCAGCAGCACGCCGATTACCGGCAGGGCGTAGTCACCCAGCAGCGGCTTGAGCCAGCCCAGGCCGTAGTACACCGCCAGCGACAGGCCGCTGATCAGCGCGGCGCCGAAGGCGAAGCCAGCCAGGCGCAGCAGCCAGGGCTTGTGGACGGTACGGCCGATGGGCTGCATGCCCTGCTTGAGCGCTTCCAAATGCACGATGTAGAGCAGCGCAATGTAGGAAATGGCGGCCGGCAGGAAGGCGTGCTTGATGATTTCCACATAGGACATGCCCACGTATTCCACCATCAGGAACGCCGCGGCGCCCATCACCGGCGGCATGATCTGGCCGTTCACCGACGAGGCCACTTCCACCGCGCCGGCCTTCTCCTTGCTGAAGCCGACCTTTTTCATCATCGGAATGGTGAAGGTGCCGGTGGTCACTACGTTGGCAATCGACGAGCCGGAAATCATCCCGGTCAGCGCCGAGGACACCACCGCCGCCTTGGCTGGGCCGCCACGCATGTGGCCCAGCAGGCTGAAGGCTAGCTGGATGAAGTAATGCCCGGCCCCAGCGCGCTCAAGCAGCGCGCCGAACAGCACGAACAGGAACACAAAACTGGTGGACACCCCCAGCGCGATGCCGAACACGCCCTCGGTGGTGATCCATTGATGGTTGGCCAGCGCGGTGAAACTCACGCCACGGTGCTCCAGCATGCCGGGCATCCAGGGGCCGGCCAGGCTGTAAATCAGGAAAATCAGGGCAATGATCGCCAGCGGCGGGCCGAGCGCGCGGCGCGTCGCCTCCAGCAACAGCGGAATGCCCACGCAGGCGGTGACCAGGTCAAAGGTGGTCAGGCTGCCCGGGCGCAGGGAAAGCTGCTGGTAGAAAATGAACAGATAGGCGGCACTGGCAGCCGCCAGCAGGCCCAGGGCGATGTCCAGCATCGGCACGTAGGTTCGCGGCGAGCGGCGGAACGCCGGGTAGGCCAGAAACGCCAACAGCAGCGCGAACGCCAGGTGAATGGAGCGGGTCTCGGTATCGTTGAACACACCGAAGCCGAGAATGAACGGCAGCGGCGAGGCGATCCACAGTTGGAACAGCGACCAGAGCAGGGCCAGCCCCGCGATGACCCGGGCCATCAGCCCTTCGGGCAGACGGGCGCCGACGTCCTGGGCGATCAGCTCTTCCGTGGAATGGTGTTTGTCTTGCATGCGGGCACCTTGTCAGGTGAAAGAAAGCACAAAAACCCGCAAGCACGGCTTGCGGGTTTCGTCGAGGAACCGCAAAGGCCGGAAAACGTCCCGGCCATCCCCGTTACAGCCAGCCACGCTCCTTGTAGTAGCGCGCGGCGCCTTCATGCAGCGGCGCGGTCAGGCCGACCTTGATCATGGCTTCGGGCGTCAGGTCGGCAAAGGCCGGGTGCAGGCGCTTGAAGCGATCCAGGTTCTCGAACACCGACTTGACCAGTTGATAGACCACCTCGGCATCCACCTTGCTGGTGGTGGACAGCACGGCCTTGCCGCCGATCGACGGCGTGGCGCTGTCGTTGCCCTTGTACAGACCGCCGGGAACCTCGGCCTTGGTGTAGTAATGCTTCTCGGCCAGCAGCTTGTCGATGTCCGCACCGGTGACCGGCACCAGCACCGCGTCGACGGTGGTGGTGGCTTCCTGGATGGCGCCGTTGGGATGACCGACGAAATAGGTCATGGCATCGATGTTGTTGTCGCCCAGCGCGGCGGCCTGCTCGGCCGGCTTGAGTTCGGCGGCCAGGGCGAACACCGACTTGTCCCAGCCCTTGACCTGCATGATCTCTTCCAGCGTGTCGCGCTGGCCGGAGCCCGGGTTGCCGATGTTGACGCGCTTGCCCTTGAGATCGTCCAGGGACTTGATGTTGGCGTCACGGCGCGCCAGCACGGTGAACACTTCGCTCTGCAGCGAGAAGACCGCGCGCAGATCACCCATTTCGCCCTGGCTCTGGAACGGCGCCAGGCCCTTCATGGCCTTGTACTGGTGGTCGGACTGCATCACGCCGAAGTTGAATTCGCCGCTGCGCAGGCCGTTGACGTTGGCCACGCCGCCGCCACTGGCCGGCGCGTTGCACTTGAGGTTGTCCGCGTTGCGGTTGACGAAGCGGCAGATCGACTGGCCAGCCATGTAATAGACGCCGGTCTGTCCGCCGGTGCCGATGGTGACATAGCGGTCTTGCGCCTGTGCCGGGGCGGTGGCGCCCAGGGCAGCGGCCAGAGTGGCCGTCAGCGCCCATGCCAAGGATTGGCCTTTCATGGGATAGCTCCTTCTTCTGATTGTCAGGGGGTACGACCACCCTCGTGGGGCACGGGTCGTCGGCGGTCACTCTATACCGAAACGTCGTGAGAATACCCGTCCACGTCGCTCCGGTTAATGCGCGGCAGCTCACACACTTTTAGTGATACAGATCAGTAAATGCCAGGTTAAGAGAAGGTTAACTTGCTGGCCTTCTGCCAGATCGTGCCCGCAAATTCGCCAAACGGCCCATTTTTCCACCACATCAGGCCCAGGCGTAGGAACAAGGAAGACATGAGTCCAGAACAGGAATTGAAGCCGCTGTTCCAGCGCATCGGGCTGGATCGTGCCGAAATTCACACCCGCTGCCGCTACCTGGGCTGGACGTCCGCCGACGGGGCTCGCCTGAATCGCCACGCCGATGCGCTGCGGACCTTTCACGACCGGTTCGTCGACAACCTCTACGGCTATCTGCAGGGCTTCGAGCCGCTGGCGCGTCTGCTGCGCGACGAAAACGTCCTCAAGCGCCTCAAGGGTAGTCAGCGCGAGTACTACCGCACCCTGTTCGACGGCCCCTACGACTACCACTATGTGCACGAGCGTCTGCGCGTGGGCATGGTGCACGAGCGTATCGGCCTGGAGATG
>DATJDB010000331.1:0-7661 GCA_035497635.1 Pseudomonas sp.
GGACTGCTGAAGACGTGGCGCGTATTGCCGAAACTCCCCATCCTCCTATCGTCTGTATATACAGATTTGGAGGGTCGGGTTTGAAGGGACTGGTCATATCCAAGGCTGAAGCCGAAAAGCTACAGAGGAAGCACGGAGGCATCACCGATCGTGAAATCGAGCAATGCTTCGAGAATTGTGCGGGCGAGCACCTGGTTGATGAGCGTGAGGAGCACAGGACTGACCCGCAGACCAGGGGGTTCATCGCCAGTACGAACGCTGGAAGAACCTTGAAGGTTGTCTTCATTGTCAAAGATGGCAAGGTTCACCTGAAGACTGCGTACGAGCCCAATGCTATAGAAATTCGTATATACGAGAAGTACGCCCACTGAGGGTAAAGAGAGGGAGTTATGAGAAACGTAGAGATGTGGGAAGACGGACGGCTTGGCCAGGATGCCAACCATGCCGCCGTGGCTCCCGGCTCCAAGCAAGAGGTGGATGACGCACTCGGCCTGCAGTTGATCTCCATTCGCCTGCAGAAGCAGTTGCTGTGCGATCTAAAAAAAATCGCCGAGTTCCATGGGGTCGGCTACCAGCCGATGATTCGAGACCTGCTTAACCGCTTCGCCCAAGTTGAGATCAAAAAGATCCTGGTGCAGCGTCTTGGCGAGATCGAAGAGGAAGCTCGTAACGCTAGCCAAAACAGCACCGCCCCGGTTCGGGACTTCCTGGAGCAGTAGCGCGTCTGATTGGCGAAACCATCAAGAGTCCGCACTTCGCGCGGCTGTTTTGCATCGTCGCGCCGAGCGGCTGCAGCGCAGATCGCACCGCTGCCCGCGCCGGCTAGTGAAGCGCTGCCATACGGTTTAGGTATTCGCGTATGTCTCCGCCAGGCTGGAATAGCTCCTCCGTTGCCTTCAGCATCTGCTCCCTGCCAAATTGCTTCCACGCATCGATATCCATGACGAGGGCCATGGCTTGGGGTTTCGCATCTTCGATGGCGGCGGCGATTCGCCCATACATCTCGCCCGCCTGTTCGGCCAGCGCTCTGATCTCGTGCATCGGCGTTGCGGCGGTGAGCTTGTCGAAACCATGGGCCTCGAGCACAACGCCGATTATCCTGACATCCAATGCGTCGTAATCAATCGGGTGCATATTCACGTCCTTATGTTGGGAAAGGCAGGATTCTAGGACCGAAAGGCGACGCAAAAGTGGAGGCTTTGCTCAATCCCGCCAAGTGCCTCGACCATGGGAAGACTTCCCCACTCCATGCTGGCACGTTGATAATGCGCCTGGCATTGCGACCCGGATTCACTGCCGGGGTCAAAGGATGTTGTCGCAATCGCCCGGCTCCGCTCGACCCCGGCGGTATTTCGCTGGTATTGCCCGTGACCCCCGAACAGTTCATCGCCACCTGGAAGAACAACTCCCTCACCGAAAAGGGTGGCGCGCAGCCGCATTTCGAAGACCTCTGCCGGATGCTGGGCGTCGAGCCGCCGCGCCAGTACGGCGAATACTGCTACGAGCAGGACTTGAAAAAGATGCACGGCGGCAACGGCTTTGCCGACGTCTGGAAGCGCGGCTGTTTCGCCTGGGAGAACAAGGGACCGGACAAGGATCTCGGCCCGGCGCTGGCTGTTCTCCGCCGAAGACATTCACCGGCTGCGTCCGCTCAAGTCCAACGCCGCCATCACCGCCGAGGCGGCGGGCGAGTTTGCCAAGGTCGCCAAGGCGATGCGCGGTCGGGGGTTGGACAGCCAGCAGGTCGCCCACTTCCTGATCCAGTGCATCTTCTGCATGTACGCCGAGGATGAAGGGCTGTTGCACGAGGGTATCAGCGACGACCCGCAGATTTTCACCGCTATCCTGAAAAGCGCCCGTGATGACGCCGAGCGCGCCGGCAAGCGTATCTCCAACCTGTTCATCGCCATGCAAAACGGCGGCAGCTACGGTAACGACGACATCGCGTGGTTCAACGGCGGGCTGTTCAAGGTCATCGCGATGTGCCCTCGCTGGAGGCCGATGAACTGGCCTCACTGCGCGATGCGGCGGAAACGCTCGACTGGCGCGCCATCGACCCAACCATCTTCGGCACCCTGTTCGAGCGTGGCCTGGACCCGGACGCCCGCGCGCCGCTCGGCGCGCACTACACCGATGTCGAAACCATCGCCAAGCTGATCCGCCCGTTGATCGTCGAGCCACTGGCCGCCGAGTGGGAAGCTGTCAAGCCGCTGCTGCTGGCCGCCCAAGGCAAGGGGCCGCGTACGGCGCCCTACAAGGCCGCGATGGTGGCCTTCCAAGGTTATCTGGAGCGCCTGAGAAATTTCCGCGTGCTGGACCCGGCCTGTGGTTCCGGCAACTTCCTGTACCTGGCCATGCACGCCCTCAAGGATCTGAAGCACGCCGCCCAGGTGGACGCCGAACTGCTCGGCTTTGGCCGACAGATCGGCATCGAGGTCGGCCCAGCCAATATCCTCGGCCTGGAAATCAACGAATACGCCGCCGAGCTGGCCCGCGTCACCGTATGGATCGGCGACATTCAGTGGAGCCAGCGCAACGGCCAGCCGATCGCCCGCAACCCCATCCTGCGCACCCTGGACGGCATCCAAAACCGCGACGCGCTGATGAATGCCGATGGCAGTGAGGCCGAGTGGCCGGCTGCGGATGTGATCGTCGGCAACCCGCCGTTTCTCGGCGACAAGAAGATGCGTGGTGAGCTGGGCGCCGAGTACACCGAGCGTCTACGCAAGCTGTACGCCGGCAAGGTGCCGGGCGGCGCCGACCTGGTTTGCTACTGGTTCCACAAGGCCCGCGAGCAGATTCTCGCCGGCCGGACGCAGCGTGCCGGGCTGGTGTCCACCAACAGTATCCGGGGCGGCGCCAACCGCAAGGTGCTGGACGCCATTGTCGAGCATTTGTCGATCATCAATGCCTGGAGTGATGAGGGCTGGATTAACGATGGCGCGGCGGTACGTGTTTCGTTGGTAGCGTTTGCTGCAGCCGTGCCGGACGGAGGTGCATGGCTGGATGGGCAGTTGATCGAGCGGATTAATGCGGATTTGACGGCTACTAAACAGGAAGGCGCATTGGATCTCACTCAGGCGAAAAGGCTTATTGAGAACGCTTCCGCCTCCTTTGTAGGGACTCAGAAAAATGGGCCTTTCGATCTTCCTGGCGAGAAAGCCAGGGAATGGCTGGCACTCCCGAATCCGAACGGCAAACCAAATAGTGATGTGATCCGGCGATGGGCTAATGGACTGGATGTGACTCGGCGACCTTCAGATACCTGGGTCATCGATTTTGGCAAGATGTCTGAAGAAGACGCGTCCTTGTACGAAAAGCCGTTTGAGCATGTTGTAGAGCACGTAAAACCGACGCGACTGGATTTGCGCCGCGACTGGCACCGTACTCACTGGTGGTGCTTTGGCGATCCCCGCCCAGCCCTGAAGCAGGAAGTAAAAGGGCTCGGACGCTTCATCACAACCGCCATGGTGGCGAAGTACCGGCTATTCACATGGTTTCCCGAGAAACAGATTCCAGAAAACCTGTGCGTGATAATCGCGCGCGCCGACGACACCACCTTCGGCATCCTGCATTCCCGCTTTCACGAACTCTGGTCGCTCGGACTTTGCACCTTCCTCGGTGTGGGCAACGACCCGCGCTACACCCCGAGCAGCACCTTCGAGACTTTCCCCTTCCCGGCGGGGCTGACGCCGGCCGACACCAAAGGCCAGCCGGTGGTCGAGGGCGAGCTGCTGCTGCCGCCGGTCGAGGCCGGGCGTGCGGTGAAGATCGCCACGGCGGCCCAGCGGCTCGCCAGCCTGCGCGAGAACTGGCTGAATCCGCCCGAGTGGGTGGAGCGCGTGCCGGAAGTGGTGCCCGGCTATCCCGAACGCATCATCGCCAAGCCTGAGCATGCCGCCGAGCTGAAGAAGCGCACCCTGACCAACCTGTACAACGCCCGCCCGGCCTGGCTCGATAACGCCCACAAAGCGCTTGATCAGGCGGTGGCCGAAGCCTATGGCTGGACGGACTACACGCCGGCGATGAGCGACGAGGAAATCCTGCGCCGCCTGTTGGTGATGAACCTGTCGCGGGGTGGATAGCGGCAGGACGATGGGGCCGGACAGCGTAGAGTGTGCGACGCTGTTTGGCCCTATCCTGGCGGCATGCAACCGGCAGTCAGTATGAGCTGACCGGTGTACCGGGGCATGAACTGTTTCAAATAAATCCGCCCCTCCCTTATTAGTCATTAGGAATGAGGTGTTTCCAACATGGAAGTCTTAAAAAAGGACAATCATTATGTGCCTCAGGCCTACCTGAGGCAGTGGTTGATTAACGGTAAAATCCTCACCTACAGGCTTTTGGTGCCACATAAAAACTGCGAACTCTGGAAGCCTCATTCGCCCAAAAGTATTGCGAAACACCAGCATCTTTACACGTACTTTTCTGGGTCTAAAGATAGTGATGAGATAGAGCGCTGGCTTGATCGTGACTTTGAGCGGCCTGCAATCGAGTCGATTGCCAAGGTGGTTAGCGAGTCTCGAATGACCTCCGAGGATTGGAACAATTTATTCCGCTTTGCCGTAGCGCAATCGGTCAGGACGCCTGTTGATTTTCAGAGGTTTATTAGGCGCCAGGACGAAACACTCTCAAGGAAACGATCACTCGTATACCAACCCATCGATGGACTATCTTGCGGGCTCCACCTGGAATTGCTTGGCCCACCACCGATAATCCCTTCACGAGGTTAGGTGTTGGAGCAAATGGGCAGCTAAGTCTGCAAGGCTACGCCGTAAGATGGGCAAGATCGCAGAAGCATTCCCCGCGCTCGACGGATCATCCGTACAGAACAAGACACCATCCTCAGAAGCCACTGCGCTGACCATCTATCGTGATGGTGCTTTTGCTACCCGAGGATACCCATGAAGAAATGGATTTTTTCAGCAGCCCTTTTTGTGGGCGTGAATGCCAATGTGCTGGCCGAAACCTGCCATTACACGCCCCCCAAGCCGACCCCCTTACCATCCACCGATGTAAGCCCGCCGCGATTGGTGCTCTCTGGTCCAGCTGTTCTGGAACTTGGCCTGGCCCAAATGCCAGAAATGTTGGCTCACGGCCCCGATTTGTTGATTGCTAAGTATTCGGATGGAACTGTTCTGTCGCATCGCGAGCTAAATTCCCATGAATTGCGTTCCGATACGTTAAGTTCATTGTCACTTCCCGCTTATGTTCGCCTCCTTTTCCTAGGTGATGTCGAAGGGGCAGCGGAACTGGATCGGCAGGAGGCGCTGATGCAGCGAAACGCCCTCAGCTTTGGTTGCGATGTAGTGGCGCATTACATGATTGATGGGTTGGAAATTTTCAGCTATTCGCAAACCAGATATGGGGGGAAGCGCTATCATGCTTACTTCATTTTGAGCGAGGGGGTTGTTCACTACCTGGATGTGGCTGGGGCCGACGCCTTTGCCAAAAGTATAATTTCGAGTCTTAGGAAAATTGAAAGATGACTCCTTATGAGCAAGACGATATTCGTTCTATTCTCCGTCGCGTATATTCGCCAGAAATTGTCTCGCGCTGGAATATCAATGAGCGGGTGGCAGAAACTCTTCTGGAAATCAGCGCCCAGATTAGTAACTGCTCCAAGGTTATGGATTTGATTCCGCGCCCTATGCCAGCCGGTACTCGGTCAATGCGTTACATTTCAAAGGAGGCTCGGCGTGCATTGATTCGTCAATTGAAAGATGACGAGTCTTATATTATTTGCATTAAGGCCGCTTCGGCCGGGTATAGAACCCAATTTGAAGAAGCCAGCGCGGGGTATTGATGGCTGCGCCCGGCGGTCAGAACAACGCTGACCGCCCCACGGTCGTTCTCGGCGCCGGTATCGTGCCGGGCGTAGCCTGTTCCCGCCGCAGCCTTTGTTACGACCTGCCCATGGCCACGAGCCCAGGAAGCAGGCAGGCTGCCTCGTTCCAATCGAATCAGGAGTCGCCGCATGAAACTGCTGCTGGTTGGCGCCACCGGGCTGGTGGGGCGTCATGTGCTGGAGCTGGCCTTGGCCGATGAGCGCGTCACCCAGGTGGTGGCGCCGGTGCGTCGGCCGTTGCCGGAGCATCCGCGCCTGTTGGCGCCGCAGGTGGATTACGAACAGCTTCCCGAGGACGCCGACTGGTGGCGGGCCGATGCGGTGATCTGCACCCTGGGCACGACGATGAAGCTGGCGGGTTCGCGGGAGGCCTTTCGCCGCGTGGATCATGACTACCCGCTGCAGGTGGCGCGTCTGGCCCATCGGCATGGCACGCCGACCTATGCGCTCAATTCCGCCGTGGGGGCCAATGCCCGGTCACGCTTCTTCTACAACCGGGTCAAGGGCGAGCTGGAGGCGCATCTGGGCGAGGTCGGCTTTGCCTCGCTGGCGCTGGTGCGGCCCGGTCTGATCGGTGGGCAGCGGGCGGATCACCGGTGGGGCGAGGGCGCCATGCTGCGGGTGCTGGGCCTGCTCGAGCCGCTGCTGCCCAGGGGCTGGCGGATCAATCCCGCCGCGAACATCGCCCAGGCGCTGCTGACGGCGGCGCTGGAGCCGCGGCCGGGCGTCAGTGTGGTCTCTGCGGCGCAGTTGGCGCGTTGAGGCGCGCGACGGCGGGCGGTCATTCGGGTTTGCGCACCGTCCATTCGACCAGCCTGCCGACGATGGGGCGCACCAGCAGCACGCTGCAGAACGCCACGGGCATGGTCATCGCGTACACCTTCAGCACCGTCTCCAGGTAGCCCTCGCCGATGCCGCGAGTCAGGGCGGTGATGACGCAGGTCATGAAGGCGGCCATCAGGCCGGACATGTAGAAGGCGAAAACGTAGGGGGCGAAGCGGGGGGGAAGTTTGAAGCGGGAGCGGTTGTTCATGCTGTCCACGGCGGCGATGTTTCGCCGGCGAGGGTAACAAAAAAACCGGTGGAGGGGGCGCGGAGCCCCCGGCGCAGAGCGGGGCGGCCGTCTGGTCGGCCCGCCCTGGCGCGCTTACTCGATGCTCAGCTGGCGCGAGCTGCCGCCCTGTTTCCTGGGCAGGGTGAGCTTCAGCACGCCGTTCTCGTAGCGCGCCTTGCACTGGTCGGTGTCGATTTCCGCCGGCAACTGGATGCTGCGCGACACCGAGCCGTAGTAGCGCTCCGAGCGCAACACGCGTTCGCCGTCCTTCTGCTCGTCGAGCTGCTGGACTTCGGCGCGCAGGCTGACCTGGTTGCCGTCGATGGAGACCTGGATGTTGTCCTTGTTCACGCCGGGCACTTCGGCCTCGATGCTGTAGCCCTCGTCGGTTTCCTTCACGTCGATGCGGATCTGCGAGGGCGAGGGCAGGGCGTCGCCGTGCAGCGGCTGGACGAAGAAACCGGGGGCGAAGTCCTTGAAGAAGTCGTCGAACAGATTTCCGCGCGTCATCAGTGATTTCATGCTGGAGCCTCCTCTTTCCGTGGGATGCGGCCCGGGTGGGCCAGTACTCGATATGAGCCTAGCCGCAGGGGATTCACGCTGCCGTCCGACGGATGAGCCGCTGCCGGGCTGTTGTGGGAGCCGCTTCAGCCGCGATGCGGGCCGGCCGCCCCCACCGTCGGCCGGGATAAACCCGGCCCCACAGGGAATCGGCGTTGCTTGCACTCTGGGTGGGGGCATCTGTAGGGCCGGTTTTAC
>DATJDB010000332.1:0-15339 GCA_035497635.1 Pseudomonas sp.
GACCGTGCTGTTCTCCGCGACCCTGCCGCACTCGATCCGCGCCATCGCCGAGAAGCACCTGCGCGAACCGCAGCACGTCAAGATTGCCGCCAAGACCCAGACCGTCGCCCGCATCGAGCAGGCCCACGTGATGGTGCATGCCGACCAGAAGGTCGCCGCCGTTTGCCGTCTGCTGGAAGTCGAAGATTTCGACGCGCTGATCGGCTTCGTGCGTACCAAGCAGGCCACCCTGGATCTGGCCGCCGCACTGGAAGCCAAGGGCTACAAGGCCGCCGCCCTGAACGGCGACATCGCCCAGGCGCAGCGTGAAAAAGTCATCGAGTCGCTGAAGAACGGCGTCCTGGACATCGTGATCGCCACCGACGTCGCCGCTCGCGGTATCGACGTACCGCGCATCACCCACGTGCTCAACGTGGACATGCCCTACGATCCGGAATCCTACGTGCACCGCATCGGCCGTACCGGCCGCGCCGGTCGTGAAGGCCGCGCTCTGCTGCTGGTCACCCCGCGCGAGCGTCGCATGCTGCAGGTGATCGAGCGTGTGACCGGTCAGAAGGTTGCCGAAGCGCAGCTGCCCGGCCCGCAACAGGTGCTGGATGCGCGCATCCGCAAGCTCACCGAAACCCTGCGTCCGCTGCTGGCCGAGGCCGAAGGCACCCATGGCGCGCTGTTCGACCGCCTGATCGGCGATCTGGACTGCACCCCGCACGCCCTGTCCGCCGCGCTGCTGCGCAAGGCCACCAATGGTCAGTCGCTGAGCCTGGCCGATCTGGAACGCGAGCAACCGCTGGTTCCGGGTCCGACCCGCGAGCGTCGCGAGCGTGACAGCAGTGCGCGTAGCGAATTCCGGGAGCGTGCCGAGCGTCGTCCCCCGGCACCGATTGCCGAAGGTCGCGCGCGTTGCCGCGCCGCCCTGGGTACCCGTGACGGTATCGCCGCCAAGAACCTGCTCGGTGCCATCCTCAACGAAGGTGGTCTGGCCCGCGATGCCATCGGCCGCATCCAGATCCGCGAAACCTTCAGCCTGATCGAGCTGCCGGAAGAAGGTCTCGACCGCCTGCTCGGCAAGCTCAAGGATACCCGTGTTGCCGGCAAGGCCCTCAAGCTGCGTCGTTATCGCGAGGACTGATCCTCGACCGCGTCATCCGAAACCCCGCCCAGGCGGGGTTTCTTTTTGTCCCGAAAAAAGGCGGGCAGGGCGAAAGACCATGTATTCGTTGTGACTGTTTGGGACGAACGGTAGACTCGCCGCCTGTGATCCGGTTCACGAAGTCTTGCGGCAGTCGGTACACCGACTGGGTGAGATTTTGCTGTTCCGACACGTCTATTTCGTCGAAACCCGGGCCTGCAAGGACCGCGGCAGCATAAAGAGCAGTTGAAAAAATGAGCAGTGCAGAAACGCAGTCGCACGAAACCCAGGCGCCGAAACGCCCGTCCCGATCCCACAAGGCCGAGCCCGCCCTGCGGGCCAGCGCGCTATTCGCGTTGCGTGTCTACAACAGCCATATCCTCGAAGGTCTGCTGGATGATCACATCCGTGCGGTGATGCATGCGCGCACCGAGGAACAGATCAGCGAAGTGATCGCCATGGCGGATCGCCTGCTGCGTCGCTAACTGGCCGTTTTCTCAGCCGGGGCGTGCGCCACGCGGTTGCGCCCCTCTTCCTTGGCTCGGTACATCGCCTCGTCGGCCCCCTTGAGCACCTTTTCCGGCAGCGTGCTGGTCTGCGGGTAGTGCGCCACGCCGAATGACAGCGTCACCGGGCGCCCGGCGGGCGCGACCGTTGCCTCCATCGCCCGGCGCAAGCGTTCGGCGACCTCGGCGGCGGCGTCCAGGTCGGTGTCCGGCAGTAACATCATGAATTCTTCGCCACCGCTGCGGCACAGCACGTCGCTGACGCGCGCCACCTTGCGGATCTGGCTGGCCAGGAACTGCAGCGTGCGGTCGCCGACGTCGTGGCCGTACTGGTCGTTGACCTGCTTGAAGTAGTCGATGTCCATCAGCACCACGGCGAAGGGGCGGGCGTCGCCTTCCCATTCGTCGAGGGCCAGCTGGGCGCCGCGGCGGTTGACCAGCCCGGTCAGCGGATCGGTGATGGACTCCAGGTTCAGCTTGCCGATCTTGCGATTGAGCAGCTCCAGACCGGTCAGAATCGAGCGCTTGAGCTGTGCCGCCTCGTAGTACCAGGACCGCACCTTGCGCACCTCCTGTGCCGCCAGCAGGCCGTCCGATTGCTGCACACCGTGTGCCAGCTGGCGCAGGGGCTGGGCGATGATCAGCGACAGCCAGCCGATCACCAGCATCACCAGCAGCAGGAACGGCAGTACGAAGCCCGCCACCTCCCAGGCCAGCAGGCGCAGTTCCGCCAGGCTCGTCTCCAGCGGACGCTGGGTCACCACGCCCCAGCCGGCGCCCCGCACGGTGGCATAGCCGGCCAGCACCTCTTCGCCCTTTTCGCTGATCAACCGCAGGCTGCCGCTGCGGCCGGCGAGCACCGCCTGGGTGATTTCGCTGGCTTCGATCCGCTGGCCGATCCATTGCGGGTCGTCGTGGTACAGCACCTGTCGGTCCGGAGCGAAGGCATACAGATAGGAACCGTCGCGGTGGTAGTGCTTGCCCAGCATGCGGTTCAGCACGCTGGATTCGCGCAGATACATGGAGCCGCCCAGATAGCCGAGGAACTGCCGCTGATCGTCGAACAGCGGGTGGGCGAGCGCCACCACCAGCCGCCCGCTGCGGCTCATGAAGGGGCGCGAGATCAGCGGCTCGCGACGCAGCAGGATCTCTTGCGAACCGGCGCTGAGGCGCTCGACGGTCCGTTGCGGGTCATGGGGGGAAAAGGCCAGCAGGGTGCCGCCGGCACTCACCAGGTAGACGGAGTTGAAGGTGTCGAACTGCAGACGCAGGCGCTCCAGTTCGGCGGCGACGAAGGCCGGGTCAGCCAGACGGGTGCGTAACAGATTGGCACTGAAGGCCAGGCGCCGCTGCGAGACGAGCAGAAAGTCCTCGGTCAGCTCAGCCAGTTTCACCGCATAGATGCGGTTGGTTTCCAGGGTCCGCTCGATCAGCAGGCGGCGCTGCAGCTGGTAACCGGAATAGAGAAGAACAGCCTGTACCAGCAGGGTTGCGCAGATGCTCAGCAGAAGAATCAGACGGCGAATATCGAGCGTTGGCATGAAGGCAGTCTGCGGTAAATCCGAGTCCTTTCGCGGGACACGCCGCGCCTCGGCGCGAAGAGGGGCACAGCGGATTGCCGCCCCGGAGTGTTCCGGGGCGGCCTTGAATCAGTTCACGGCGTCGCGCAGGCCCTTGCCCGGCTTGAAGCCCGGCAGGCGCGCTGCGGCGATCTGCAGGGTGGCGCCGGTTTGCGGGTTGCGGCCCTCGCGGGCGGCGCGTTCCTTCACGGCGAAGGTGCCGAAGCCGACCAGCGAAACGCTGTCACCGTCGCGCAGTGCGGTGGTGATGGTCTCGGTGAGGGCATCCAGGGCACGAGCAGCAGTGGACTTGGGCAGGTCGGCGGAGGCCGCGATGGCCTCGATCAGTTCGGCTTTGTTCATGGGGGACTCCAGTGAGAAGGGTGGCCAGTATACGCAAGCTCGGGTCGACAAGGATGCGACCTGTTCGACTCGGCCCGGTTCGCTTCGTTCGCGCGGGCGGGAGGTCGTCTGGCTGCGGTATCCTGCCGCCTGATGGTAATGCCGGCCGAGGTCGGCGTGGCACAAATGGAAGATACATGACGCGACGCTGGGATATTTTTTGTGCGGTGGTCGACAACTTCGGCGACATCGGCGTGACCTGGCGCCTGGCCCGGCAGCTGGCGGCCGAGCACGGCCAGCGGGTGCGCCTGTGGGTCGATGATCTGGCAGCCTTCGCGCGCCTGTGTCCCGAGGCCGATCCGCACGCGGCGCGGCAATTCCAGGCGGGTGTGGAAATCTGTCGCTGGGAGGCGGACTGGTTGCCGGCTGAGCCCGCTGAAGTAGTCATCGAAGCCTTCGGCTGCCGGCTGCCGGCGCCGTTCGAGGCGGCCATGGCGCGGCGTGCGCTGCCACCGCTGTGGCTGAATCTGGAATACCTGAGCGCGGAGGACTGGGTGGCCGGTTGCCACGGACTGCCGTCCCTGCAGGCCAGCGGTCTGACCAAGTACTTCTTCTTCCCGGGCTTCACTGCGGACACCGGCGGGTTGCTGCGCGAACGCGAGCTACTGACGCGGCGGGACGCCTTCCAGTCCGATCCGTCGGCGCGCCAGGCCTTCCTGCTGCGGCTGGGCATCGAGCCGCGAGCGGAGGAGCGCCTGATCTCGCTGTTCGCCTACGAGCTGCCGGCCTTGGGCGACTGGCTGCAACCGCTGGTCGAGGCGGACGAGCCCAGTCGTCTGCTGGTCCCGGAAGGCCGTGTGCTGGGTGATTTGTGCGCCTGGCTGGGCGTCGAGATGCTGCGGCCTGGCGAGACGCACACGCGGGGCCGCCTGACGGTGCAGATCCTGCCGTTCGTGTCGCAGCAGGCGTTCGACCGCCTGCTCTGGTGCTGCGACCTCAACGCGGTGCGCGGCGAGGATTCCTTCGTACGCGCGCAATGGGCCGCGCGGCCGCTGCTCTGGCACATCTATCCGCAGGATGACGAAGCGCATCTGCACAAGCTGCAGGCTTTTCTGGATCGCTACGAAGCCGGTCTGACGCGCGAACTGGCCGACGATCTGCGCCGTGCCTGGCTGGCCTGGAACCGTGCCGAGGCGCCGGGAGACGACTGGCCGGCGCTGCTGGCGCGACTGCCGGTACTGCGCCGTCACGCCGAGCGCTGGAGCGCCGGGCTGGCGGAACAGACGGATCTGGCCAGCCATCTGGTGGCCTTCGCCGCTCGCCAGGTCTGACGCCGATTCGTAAAGCGTGCGGCGGCAGTTACTCGCGGACGGGAAATTGGCTATCATACGCGGCCTATTTTTTGCCACTCATCTCAACGGATGTCCGTATGAAAACCGCACAAGAATTCCGCGCCGGTCAGGTAGCCAACATCAACGGCCAGCCCTGGGTTATCCAGAAGGCCGAGTTCAACAAGTCCGGCCGTAACTCTGCGGTCGTCAAGATGAAGCTGAAGAACCTGCTCACCGGCGCTGCTACCGAATCAGTATTCAAGGCTGATGACAAGTTCGAGACCATCATCCTCGAGCGCAAGGAGGTGACCTACTCCTACTTCGCCGACCCGCTGTATGTGTTCATGGACGGCGAGTTCAACCAGTACGAGATCGAGAAGGCCGACCTGGAAGGCGTCATGGCCTTCATCGAAGACGGCATGACCGACGTCTGCGAAGCCGTGTTCTACAACGACAAGGTCATCTCCGTCGAACTGCCGACCACCATCGTTCGCCAGATCGCCTACACCGAGCCGTCCGTGCGCGGTGATACCTCCGGCAAGGTGATGAAGACCGCTCGCCTGAACAACGGTGCCGAGCTGCAGGTTTCCGCCTTCTGCGAAATCGGCGACTCCATCGAGATCGACACCCGCACCGGCGAATACAAGTCCCGCGTCAAGGCCTGATTCTCCGCGTGTCCGAAAGCCCCCGTCGCCTACCAGCGACGGGGGCTTTTTTCATTGCGCCTGCCAGGTTCTGGCCATGCGCCATCCCACCTTCCGTCGGGCCCCGGCCGCCAGATTCACGACTTTTGTGACTGATCTCGCTTCCCTGGCGCAGGTGTGACGTGCTGTCGCAGGTGCTGTCTACGCTATGGCACGTCACGACAACCTAGCAAACCAAGGAGGGAGCTATGCGGTGTTTACCCGAAGAAGCGGAGCGGCAGGCCATCAATGCCCTGCTCGATTGGCTGAAGGCCAGGCGTCGGGTCGCCGGCAGCATGGAGCTGGCGCTGGCGGAGGCCGAGCTGGATGAAGCCGCAGTGCGAATCGTGCTATCCGGAGCCCGTCACTTGCCGCGCGAACACGTTGAGGAACTGGGGCTGGGTATGGGCCGACCGGTACGTCGCTGCCCGCCGCTGCTGAGGGTGATTTCCTGAGGAATGACGGGCGTGCGGCCGACGAAACGCGGCTGCGCTGGCCCGTCTTCTGCGTGGCGCGAGCGAGAACTTGTTCACATTGCGCACGGGCCTGCATCCAATCGGCGGCGGAACCCGGTCACGCCCACCGGTATGTCTGGGCCTGCCTCGTAACTCATTGAAAAATAAAGACTATTTTTTTGATTAAAAAATAATCAATTTGACCTCAGCCCGCGAAACATGGCTGTTTGCGGGTGTTATCCGCTGGCTTTCCCACAATGTTATCCACAGAAACTGTGGATGGCTCGCTGACGCCTGCGTGGAACAAGACCTGCACGCTCTGGCAAGTCTTTACCTGCGGGGAAAAAGGAGTAGAGTGCGCGCCTCCCACGACTCCCCCCAAGCGACTCCATGAAGTTTCTGACCGTTCATCCGCCCGCGCCGCACACACGTTTGTCGCTGCGCCTGGCCGGCTGGCTGCTGGACAATCCGCGCCTGGGGCAGGCCGCGCTGGCACAGCGTCTGGCCGGTCAATTGCTCAAGCAACCGGCTCGGCGTGGCGTTGTGGAAGCGCAAAGCCGTCTCGGCCTGCTGCTCTGCCGACATTGCGGCAGCCACCGTGATCGGCGCATCGGTCAGGAATTCCTCCGCCAGGCCGCCCGCGCCGGCGACCCGCGCGCCCAGCAGGCGCTGACCGGCGAACAGGCCGCGTTCCTGTCCTGATCTCCGAACCCTCCCGGATGGCCGATATACTGGCCGCCTTGTCGCTCAATTCCGGGAATTCTCATGCCCTTGCATCCCCTGTCCCTGCTGGTCGGTCTGCTGGTTGCCGGCGTGCCGCTGCTCGGCCTGGCCTGGCACCTGCAGCGCCGGCTTGCCGAGGCGCGCGGCCACGCGCTGCTGCTGGAGGAGCGCGCCAATACCGCGCTGCTGGCCCAGGATCTGCTCAATGGTCAATTGCGCGAATGCCGCGAGGAACTCGGCGAGTTCCAACAGCACAACGCCGCGCAGCAGGCCGAACTGGCCGCCCAGCGCCGCGAACGTGAGCTGCTGGTGCAGGAACAGCATGCCTGGAAGGCCGAGCGCGAGCGTCAGGAAATCACGCTGCGCCAGCTGGTGGGCGAGCGCGCCGCGTTGGAGGCCGAGCTGCGGGAGCAGCAGCAGGCCCACCAGCAGCGTCTGGTCGATCTGCAGGCCGCCCGCGACACCCTCAAGGCGCAATTTGCCGAACTGGCCGGCAGCATCTTTGCCGAGCGCGAACAGCGCTTTGCCGAAAACAGTCAGCAACGCCTGGGTCAGTTGCTCGAACCATTGAAGGAACGTATCCAGGCGTTCGAGAAGCGCGTCGAGGACAGCTATCAGCAGGAAGCCCGCGAGCGCTTCTCCTTGGCCAAGGAACTGCAGCGCCTGCAGCAGCTCAACCAGCGCCTGGGTGAGGAAGCCACCAACCTGACCCGCGCCTTGCAGGGCCAGAAGAATCAGGGCAGCTGGGGCGAACTGGTGCTGGAACGCGTTCTCGAACATGCCGGCCTGGCCAAGGGGCGTGAATACCACACCCAGGTCAGCCTGCAGAGTCCGGACGGACAGCGCTTCCAGCCCGACGTGCTGATCCAGTTGCCGGGCGAGAAGCAGGTGGTGGTGGATGCCAAGGTCAGCCTCACCGCCTACCAGGCAATGCTCGCCGCCGAGAACGATGACGTGCGGGAGTTGGCCCTCAAGCGCCATGTGCAGTCGTTGCGCGGACATCTCAAGGGCCTGTCGCTGAAGGATTACCAGCGGCTGGAAGGCCTGCACAGTCTGGATTTCGTGCTGCTGTTCGTGCCTATCGAGGCGGCGTTTGCTGCCGCGCTGCAGGCCGATCCGGGGCTGTTTCAGGAAGCTTTCGAGCAGAACATCGTCATCGTCAGCCCGACCACGCTACTGGCGACCCTGCGCGTTATCGACAGCCTGTGGCGCCAAGAGCGCCAGAGCCAGAACGCTCGGGAAATCGCTGAGCGCGCCGGGGCGCTGTACGACAAGTTCGTCGCCTTCGTGCAGGATCTGGATGAAATCGGCACGCGTCTGCAGCAATTGGACAAGGTCTACGCCAGCGCGCGCAACAAGCTGGTGGACGGGCGCGGCAACCTGATCAGTCGGGTGGAAAACCTCAAGCTGCTCGGCGCCCGGGCCAGCAAGAGCCTGCCGGCCGAACTGCTGGACCAGGCCGCCGGCATGCCGTTGGGTGAGCCAGAGGAAAATTGAAGCGCAAGGCTGCCCGCGTGGCACCCGGCTTCCCTGCTATTGGAGGGGCTTTAGCCGCGCTGCTTTTCGTGCAGACCCCACCCGGCTGCGGTTGAAGCGGCCTCCTGCCCGTGTAGCTTACGAGGCTACCAGCACTACGCCGCCGGCCAGCAGGCCGGCGAAGATGAAGGGCAGGGTGCGCACGGCCAGCGCCTTGCCGCCGATGCCCACGATCAGCCCGGCCTTCACCAGGCTGTTGCTCAGCGCGGCGAGGAAGATGCCATGCACGGCAATCTCGTTGTTCAGATCGCCCTGGGCATTGCGGGCCAGCGACAGGGTAATGGCGTCCACATCGGCCAGGCCGGACACCAGCGCCACCAGGTAGACACCGACATCGCCCATCAATCGCCGTCCGGCTTCCACCAGAAACAGAATCAGCGCCAGCAGCAGGGCGAAGCGCAGCGCCGGGGCCAGCTCGAAGGGGTTGCTCAGCGGCGCGTCGCTTTCCGCCGCGGCCGCTTCGTGGGGACGGAAATACCACCAGACGGCTCCCAGAATGTAGAAGCCGCAGGCCGCCAGCAGCGGCGCCATCAAGGGTGGCAGCAGCGTCGGATTGATCACGCCCACTTCCAGCAGCACGCGCGGAAACATCAGCGCCGAGGTGGCCAGCAGGCCGGTGGCCAGCAGGTTGTGCAGACTGGTCTTGTCCTTCAGGCGCGACAGGCTGACGGTCATCGCCGTGGAGGACACCAGGCTGCCAAGCAGCGCGGTGATCAGCAGACCGTGCCGGGTCCCGACCAGACGCACCGCCACATAGGCGACGAAGCCGATGCCGGCGATCAGCACCACCATCCACCAGATGCTGTAGGGATTGAATACGCCCCAGGGGCCGTAGCCCTGATTGGGCAGGGTCGGCAGCAGCACCAGGGAAATGAACAGCAGCTTCAGCGCGCCGCTGAGTTCCAGGGCGGAGAGCTTCTGCAGGGCGCCGTGCAACTGGTCCTTGAGGCTTAGCAGCAGGGCGACGATCACTGCGCAGCCGGCGGCCAGCATGCGCTGGTCGCTGAGGGCCAGGCTGCCGAGCAGGAAGGTCAGCAGCAGGGCGATCTCGCTGGTCATGCCCAGATCGCCCTTGCGCAGGTCGCCGAAGTAGCTGACCAGCACCAGCGCGCCGAACACCACCAGCACGGCAATCCAGGCGCCGACGCCGAACGGTTGGGTGAGCAGTGCCGCCAGTCCGCCCAGCAGACCGATCAGGCCGTAGGTGCGAATGCCGGCCGCCAGTTGCCCATCGGCCATGCTCCGGCTGCGCCAGCCGCGCTCGATGCCGATCAGCAGGCCGATGGCCAGGGCGGTGACAAGGTCCAGTAACAACGGGGGCATATTCATGAAGGAAAGCGTATCCGGTGGGGGCAACTGAGGGGCGGTGCGCAAGCAACCGCTCTGGAATGCGAGTTGAGCGGCATTCTGACCGGCCCTGCGCGGACTGCCAAGCGGCTGGGTGTAGACGTAGGGTGGATCACGCGTCATCGACCCACCAACACGTCGCAGGCGCGCCGCCCGGCGCGCCATGCCGGTTAACGCAAGCGCAGGTGCCGGCTGATCATTGCGCGCAGTGCGGCGGGCTTGATCGGCTTGGTCAGGTAGTCGAGGCCGGAACCATGCACCTGGGCGACCAGTTCCGGGCGGCTGTCGGCGCTGATCACCACGCCGGGAATCGGCTCGCCCAACCGGCTGCGCAGCCAGCTCATCAGCTGAATGCCGGTGACGCCGCCGTCCAGGTGGTAGTCCACCAGCACCAGCAACGGCTTGCTGCCGTCCTTGAGCAATTGCTCGCATTCCTCGCGGTTGCGCGCCGTCCACACCTGGCAGCCCCAGCGCGACAGCAGGCTGCGCATGCCAAGCAGGATGCTTTCCTCGTTGTCCACGCACAGCACCTGGGCACCGCTCAGGTTGCCGGTGTCCGGCTGGAAGGCGCCCATGCGCAGTGCGGGTTCGCTCTTGCGCGCCAGCGGCACGGTGACGCTGAACACGCTGCCCTTGCCGATCCACGAGCGCACCTCGATGCGATGGTCGAGCACCTTGCCCAGCCCGTCGGCGATGGCCAGGCCCAGACCCAGGCCCTTCTCGGCGCGGGTCAGGTGGCTGTCCAGGCGCTTGAACTCCTCGAAGATCTCCTGACGCTTGTCCTCGGGAATCCCCGGGCCGCGATCCCAGACTTCCAGGCGCACCTGGTCGCCCTGGCGGCGCACGCCGAGCAGCACCTGGCCCTTGGCATAGCGGAAGGCGTTGGTAAGGAAGTTCTGCAGGATCCGGCGCAGCAGCTTGGGATCGCTGTCGATGCGCAGCTTGCTGGCGCGCATGCGCAGGTCCACGCCCTGTTCCTGGGCCAGGGCGCGGAACTCGACGCCCAGGGTGTCGAACAGGCTGCTGATCGGGAAGGTCTGGCGATCCGGCATGATGCGGCCGCCTTCCAGCCGCGAGATGTCCAGCAGATCGCTGATCAGGTCTTCCACCGAGCGCAGCGAGCTGTCCAGATGCTGCACCAGTTCACGGGCCTCGGCCGGCAGGCTCTGTCCGGAGTGGGCCAACGACGCGGAGAACAGCCGGGCGGCGTTGAGCGGCTGCATCAGGTCATGGCTGACCGCCGCCAGGAAGCGTGATTTGGACTGGTTGGCGGTTTCCGCGTTGCGCTTGGCGGCAATCAGCGCCTCGTTCAGCTCGGACAGTTCGCGGGTCCGCTCGGCCACCCGCTGTTCCAGGCCCTCGTTGGCTTCCTTGAGGGCCATCTCGGCCTTACGGAATTCGGTGATGTCGGTAAAGCTCATGACGAAGCCGCCACCGGGCATCGGGTTGCCGATCAGCTCGATCACCCGGCCGTTGGGGAACAGCCGCTCGGAGGTGTGCGGTGTGCCCTGGCGCATCCAGTACAGGCGCTTGATCACATGGGTTTCCGGGTCGCCCAGGCCACACAGGCCGCGCTCGGCATTGAAGCGGATCACGTCGGCGATCGGTCGGCCGACATGAATCAGGTGCTCGGGATAGCCGAACAGTTCGATGTAGCGACGGTTCCAGGCCACCAGGCGCAACGACTGGTCGACCACGCTGATGCCCTGGGTGATGTTCTCGATGGCGCCCTGCAGCAGCGCACGGTTGAACTGCAGCACTTCCGAGGCTTCGTCGACGATGCGCACCACATCCTCGACCTGCATGTCGCGTCCTTCGATGGCCGCCTTGACCACCGCGCGGGTCGAGGAGGCGCCCAGCACGCCGGCCAGCAGGCGCTCGGTGTGCGCCGTCCAGGCCTCGTCGGCGGCATCGGACGGGTTGAAGGCCTTGCCCTGGCGCATGGCGAAGCGCATGAAGCTCTGCTCGGCGCGCTCCACACCGACGAAGCGGGCGGCCAGCGCCAGCAGGTCGCTGACCTGTACCGCCAGCAGCGCGCGGCTGCTCGGCCGGTGCAGCTCCTGGCCGATGAAGCGGCTGGCCTGCCAGTACTCCAGCACCCGGGTGCGGGAAAACAGCGACACCAGGGCGAACAGCAGGAAATTGGCGAACAACGACAACGCCAGGCCACGGGTCAGCGGGTCCACGTCGATCCACAGCGGGAAGTGCAGCAGGGTCTGCAGGCCGGGGAACAGCTCCAGCGACCAGTCCAGGCCGCCGGCTACCAGGGGCAGCACCAGGGTGTAGAGCCAGATGAGCGAGCCGGCGATAAGGCCGGCGAAGACGCCGCGACGATTCGCCTGCTTCCACAGCAGAGCCCCGAGCATGGCCGGGGCCAGTTGGCCGATGGCGGCGAAGGACACCATGCCGATGGTGGCCAGACTGGCATTGGCGCCCAGCAGTCGGTAGCTGACATAGGCCAGCAGCAGGATGACCACGATGCTGACCCGGCGAACGGTGAGCATCCAGCTGCGGAATGCTTCGAATGGCCGCTCCTCTTCCTTGCGACGCAGCAGCCAGGGCAGCAGCATGTCGTTGGAGATCATCGTCGACAGCGCCACGCTGGCGACGATCACCATACCGGTGGCGGCCGAGGCGCCACCGATGAAGGCCAGCACCGCCAGGGTCGGGTTGTTCTGGGCCAGCGGCAGGCTGATCACGAAGGAGTCCGGCAGCACGTTGGCGGGCAGCAGCAGTTGCCCGGCCAGGCCGATGGGCAGCACGAACAGCGCCGCGAGGATGAGGTAGAGCGGGAACACCCGGCGGGCCAGGGTCAGGTCCTGGGGCGCGTTGTTCTCCACCACGGTGACATGGAACTGCCGGGGCAGGATGACCACCGCCACCATGGCCAGGTAGGTCTGTATCAGCATTGCCGGCCAGTTCACCTCCTCGTTCCAGAAGGCTTCGAGTTCCGGTGACGCCTTCGCCTGGTCGAACAGGTCGGAGAAGCCGTCGAACAGCCCGAAGGTGACGAACACGCCCACGGCCAGGAAGGCCAGCAGCTTGACCAGCGACTCGAAGGCGATGGCCAGCATCATGCCGCGATGGTGCTCGGTCACATCCAGGCTGCGGGTGCCGAACAGGATGGCGAACAGCGCCAGTACCAGCGACACCAGCAGCGCGGTGTCCTGGGTGCGCAGGTCGTACTCGGCCGGGTTGGCGCCGATCAGCAGGTCGAAGCCCAGCACAATGGCCTTGAGCTGCAGGGCCAGGTACGGCAGCACGCCCACCAGGCAGATCAGCGCGATGGTGATGGCCAGCGCCTGCGACTTGCCATAGCGGGCGGCAATGAAGTCGGCGATGGAGGTGATGTTCTCCTGCTTGGAGATCATCACCATCTTCTGCACCACCCAGGGCGCGAACATCAGCAGCAGGATCGGCCCCAGGTAGATGGGCAGGAAGGCCCACAGCTGCTCGGTGGACTGGCCCACCGCGCCGAAGAACGTCCAGCTGGTGCAGTAGACCGCCAGGGACAGGCTGTACACCCAGGCGCGCATGCGCGGCGACAGCGGCGTCTTGCGGCGATCGCCATAGAAAGCAATGGCGAACAGCAGCGCCAGGTAGGCGAAGGCGATGGAGGCGATCAGCCCCGGGGACAGCGACATGCGAACTCCGAAAAGCAGGCGGTACTTGATTCATCGACCCGTGGCAGACAGTCATTGCGCCGTTGAGGGACGCGCAGGCCGGCGTCACCCTCAGGCGACTCCGCCCTGTAAGCCGACCGGGAACGAAACAAGAAGGGATACGGGGTGAATTCTCGCAGAAATTGCGCGATAGGCGTGGATCGCTGCGACCATGGTCGCAGGCGACAGACGGCACGGACAGAAATGTGACGGCCTTTGCATAATCGCTGCGTTTCTTGTGGTTCGTCCCTGTGCCGGGCATGGCGGATGGACCGCTTGGCTATGGTCATGGCGTTCACAACGGAGAGTGCAAGATGTTCAAACCTCAGCCGGTCACCCTGCGACGTGGAGCCCTGTGCCTGGAACCCCTCGCGGAAGCGGACCTGCCAGCCTTGCTGAGCCTGGCCGACGCCAACCGGGAGCAACTGATCTACATGAACGGCCCGCTGAGACCCGCCTGGTACCGTCAGGCGCTGGCCGACCAGCGTGACGGGAAGACGGTGATCTACACGGTGTGCCTGGATCAGGAATTGCTCGGCACCACCCGCTTCCTCGACTTCATGCCCGGCTTGCCGGCGGTGGAAATCGGCGGCACCTGGCTGGCGACGGAGCAGCAGGGCAGTGGCCTGAACAGGGCCATCAAGTTCCTGATGCTGCGCCAAGCCTTCGAGCAGTGGGAAATGGTCCGCGTGCAGCTCAAGACCGCCGCCAGCAACCTGCGTGCGCAGCGCGCTATCGAAAAGCTCGGCGCCCAGCGCGAGGGCCTGCTGCGCAACCACCGGCGTCTGGCCGATGGCCGGCTCGACGACAGCGTGCTCTACAGCATCACCGACCGCGAATGGCCAGAGCTGCGGCGCGCCCTCGAAGCGGAACTCGGCACGGCTCACTAGCATCGTCCTACGCCGGCAGGCGTTCAGCCAGGGCCTGGTTGACTTTCAGCCAGCCGGCCACGGCTTCCTCACCCACCTCGCCAAACACATTCTGCAGCGTGCGGGCCTGTTCCTGGCGCAGCTTCTGCTCCAGCTTGATGCCCTCCGGGGTCAGCGCCAGCAGGCGCTTGCGCTTGTCGTCGACGGCCGGTGCGCTGTCCACCAGCTGCATCTCGACCAACTGACGCAACGGGATATTCAGCGCCTGCTTGGTGACGCCCAGGCGAGTGAGCAGCTCGCTGACGCTCAGGTCCGGCTGGTGGGCGATGAAGAACAGGATGCGGTGGTGCACACGCGACAGGCCGCGTCGCGCCAGCATTTCATCGGGCTTGGCGGTGAAGGCCCGGTAGGCGCCAAAGAAGGCTTCCATGATCTGGCGTTGATCAGTGCTCTTTTTTAGGTCAGTCATATTGACGTTTTCCTGCAGCGAGGCGTAATTTTGGGTCAATGATTTTGACCCAATTCTCCGCCCCTCGCCCCGGTGACATCAATGGCTTTTTCCGAACGCATCTCTCGTCTCAAGAGTTCTCTGATCCGCGAAATCCTGGCCGCCGCGCAACGCCCGGAAGTGATGTCTTTCGCCGGCGGCCTGCCGGCCGAGCCGATGCTGCCCAAGGTCGACTGGAGCGCTATGCCAACCTCGGTGTCGCAGTACGGCATGAGCGAGGGCGAGCCCGAACTGCGTGAGCTGATCGCCGCCGACGCCCGCCAGCTGGGCATGGACTGCGAGGCGTCCCAGGTGCTGGTTACCTGTGGCTCGCAACAGGCGCTGGATCTGGTTACCAAGCTGTATGTCGATCCGGGCACCGAGATCCTGGTCGAATCGCCCACCTACCTGGCCGCGTTGCAATCCTTCCAGCTGTTCGGCGCCAAGTGCCTGGAAATTCCCCAGGAAACCGACGGCCCGAACATCGCCGCGCTGCGCGAGCGCCTGGAAAACCACAAGCCGGCGTTCGCCTACCTGATTCCCACCTTCCAGAACCCCTCGGCGGTGCGCTACAGCGAGGCCAAGCGCGATGCGGTGGCGGCGCTGCTGGACGAGTTCGGCGTCACCCTGGTGGAAGACGAGCCGTACCGCGAACTGGTGTTCGATGACTACAAGGCCGCGCCGATCACCAGCCGCCTGAAGAAAACCAA
>DATJDB010000333.1:0-9905 GCA_035497635.1 Pseudomonas sp.
GCGTGGGTGCGGCTCGGCACCAGGTAGTCGCGCGCACCTTCGGGGGTGGCGCGGGTCAGGATCGGCGTTTCAACGTCCAGGAAACCGTTGTCGTCCAGGTAGCGACGAATGCTCGAAGTGATGCGCGAACGCAGCTTGAGCTTGGCGGCCATTTCCGGACGGCGCAGGTCGATGAAGCGGAAGCGCAGGCGGGTTTCTTCGCCCACGTCGGAGTATTCGTCCAGCGGGAACGGCGGGGTCTCGGCCTGGTTCAGCACTTCCAGGTCGTAGCCCAGCACTTCGATGGCACCGCTGGCCATGTTCGGATTGCGCGCACCTTCGGGACGCAGGCGCACCTTGCCGGTGACCTTGACCACGTATTCGCTGCGCACCCGGTCGGCCTTGGCGAAGGTTTCCTCGCGATCCGGGTCGAACACCACCTGAGCCAGGCCTTCACGGTCGCGGATATCCAGGAAGATGACGCCACCGTGGTCGCGACGGCGATGGACCCAGCCGCAAAGTGTGACTTCCTGACCGTCGAGGGCCTCGTTCAACTGGCCGCAATAGTGGCTGCGCATCATGGTGTATTCGCTTCTCTTCTGGAGTCTGGTTCGTCTTGGCCGGCCACCCGCTGGCGCCGGGGTCAGGCCAGTGTGGCAAAGCGCGAGATTATATAGGGTAAATCCGCACCGCGCAGCCGTGGCGCGTGGCGGGACCGACGCCGGCCGTTGATCCCGCTCCGGACCTCGGGGGGAACGGCGAGGCTAGGCTGGTGTCACCACTTCGCATGTTTCGGAGGAGTCACCATGGACATCGACATCGGTATTTCCCAGCAGGATCGGGCGGCCATCGCCGAAGGCCTGTCCCGCCTGCTGGCCGACACCTACACGCTCTACCTGAAGACCCACAACTTCCACTGGAACGTCACCGGCCCGATGTTCAACACCCTGCACCTGATGTTCGAGACGCAATACAACGAACTGGCGCTGGCGGTGGACGCCATCGCCGAACGCATCCGCACGCTGGGCTTTCCAGCACCGGGCACCTATGCGGCCTATGCGCGACTGTCCTCGATCAAGGAAGACGAGGGCGTGCCTGGCGCCGAAGAGATGATCCGCCTGCTGGTGCAGGGCCAGGAAGCCGTGGTGCGTACCGCGCGGGGCATTTTCCCGCTATTGGACAAGGTCAGCGACGAACCCACCGCCGACCTGCTGACCCAGCGCATGCAGATCCATGAAAAGACCGCCTGGATGCTGCGCAGCCTGCTGGCCTGAAGCCTTCCCGCCGGGGCGGCCGTCCGGCTGCCCCGCGATTCCGCACGCACTTGCGACGTCGCGATTTGAGCCCCCTTCCGCTTTGCTGTTAAATACGCGCCGTGCCGCACGTCATACGTGGCATAGGCCTGCCGCCGTTTCACTCCTTCCCTGTATTTGCGGAGCAGCGCGGCGACTGGCTCTTCCCCCTGTACATGCCTACTGTGAGTTCATTTCCCATGCCGAAAATCATCCAACTCCTCGCGGGCGTTGCCGCCCTTCTGCTGTCCTTCCTACCCAGCCTCACCGGCGATTCCCTACCTTATCTTCTTCAACCCAACGCCCTTTACCTAGCCCTGTTTGGCCTGCTCAACCTGACCTTTGCCGCTCTGCCGGAGCATGCCCAGCTCAGCAACCGCCGTCCGCTGCAGGTTCTCGCCAGTGTTCTGCTGATCATCGCCACTGCCGTGCAGGCCGCGGTACTGCTGGTGCCGCTGGAACTCATCGCCGGACTGCCGGGTGTCGCCGCCGCCCTGCCGCTCGCCGCACTGGCCGTGCTGCTGCATCTGCTGCTCAACTGGCAGCCGTCCCGCCCGTCGCGCCGCGCTCCGAGCGATGCCTACCAGGCGCCGCTCGGTGAAGACCGCGAGACCGGCACGGTCAAATGGTTCAACACCACCAAGGGTTTCGGGTTCATTTCCCGCGATTCGGGCGATGACATCTTCGTGCACTTCCGCGCCATTCGCGGCGAAGGGCATCGCGTCCTGGTCGAAGGCCAGCGCGTGGAATTTTCGGTGATGCAGCGCGACAAGGGCCTGCAGGCCGAAGACGTGGTCACCACCGACCGCCGCTAAGCCGTCACGCCATGCAAAACGCCGCGCCAGGCTTCCTGGCGCGGCGTTTTGCATTCAGGCGCAAGATCGGCGGCGGCAGATTATCGAACCAATCAGAACCATTCGCAGTAGAATCGCTCCCATTCGCCCAGGGACCGGGACCGGCAGCAATCAGGGATACCCACGTTGCAGGCCGCTCGGCAGCGACATCATGAACCGGTCCTGCATGACAACAGCCGCCTCGGCTGTGCTCCTGCATGCCTCTTGTCCGCTTTGCCCGTCACATGAGCCGACCTGCGTACGTAACAGGATTTCATCATGACTCAACGCCCCTTCCTGCAGCTGTTCACCCGCACCAGCCTGGTGGCCCAGATCTTCGTCGGGCTGGTCGCCGGCGTGCTGCTCGCCCTGTTCCTGCCCCAGGCCACCGATTCGGTGGGACTGCTCGGCGACCTGTTCATTTCCGCGCTAAAGGCCGTGGCTCCGGTACTGGTGTTTTTCCTGGTGACGTCGGCCATCGCCAGCCATCGCCAAGGCCAGCCCACCCATATCCGCCCGATCCTGATGCTCTATGTCATTGGCACCCTATGCGCCGCCATTGTCGCCGTGATCGCCAGCAGCCTGTGGCCGTCCACCCTGCCGCTAAGCGACACCGCCACCGGCGTCACGCCGCCCGGCGGCATTCTTGAAGTGCTCAAGGCCCTGCTGTTCAGCGCCATCGCCAACCCGGTCAAGGCGCTGCTGGACGCCAACTACATCGGCATCCTGACCTGGGCCGTCGGCCTCGGCCTGGCCATCCGCAACGGCAGCGAAACCACCCGCGCGGTGTTCAACGACCTGTCCGAAGGCGTGACCTTCATCGTCAGGATCGTCATTCACTTCGCCCCGTTCGGCATCTTCGGCCTGGTCGCCACCACCCTGGGCGACTCCGGCCTCCAGGCGCTGTACAGCTACGGCCATCTGCTGCTGGTGCTGATCGGCTCCATGCTGTTTGTCGCCCTGGTGCTCAATCCGGCCATCGTGTTCTGGAAGATCCGCCGCAACCCGTACCCGCTGGTGTTCATGGTGCTGCGCGAAAGCGGCGTCACCGCCTTCTTCACCCGCAGCTCGGCAGCCAACATTCCGGTCAACCTGCAGATCTGCAATCGCCTTGGCTTGCACGAGGACACCTACTCGGTGGCCATCCCGCTGGGCGCGACCATCAACATGGCCGGCGCCGCCGTCACCATCAGCGTGCTGAGCCTGGCTGCGGCCCATACCCTGGGCATTCAGGTCGACTTCTTCACCGCCGTACTGCTTTGCGCGGTCGCAGCAGTCAGCGCCTGCGGTGCTTCCGGTGTCGCCGGCGGCTCCCTGCTACTGATCCCGCTGGCCTGCAGCCTGTTCGGCATTCCCAACGATGTGGCCATGCAGGTGGTAGCCATCGGCTTCGTGATCGGCATCCTGCAGGATTCGGCGGAAACCGCGCTGAACTCCTCCACTGACGTGCTGTTCACCGCCGCCGCCTGCCTGGCGGAAGAGCGCAAGCAGGCCTGAGCGCCGGGGCGGCAATGAAACCCAGCACACTGCACCTGCCCGCCGGACCCTGGCTCACCGTACTCGACTGTCTGTGCGGGCACTTTCCGGCGATTGGCCGTGACACCTGGCTCGACCGCTTCGCCCGCCAGCGTGTGCTGGATGAACAGGGACAGCCGCTGCGCGTCGATCATCCCTACCGGGAAGGCCTGCGTATCCGTTATTTCCGTGAGGTGATGAACGAGGCGCGCATCCCATTCGAGGAACAGGTGCTGTATCGGGACGAACACCTGCTGGTGGTGGACAAGCCGCATTTCCTGCCAGTCGTCCCGGCCGGCGGTTACGTGCGGGAAACGCTGCTCAACCGGCTGGTGGAGCGCTTCGAAAATCCACACCTGACACCGCTGCACCGACTGGATCGCCTGACTGCCGGGCTGGTGCTGTTCTCCTGCAATCCGGAAACACGCGATGCCTATCAATCGCTCTTTCGCCTGCAACGGATCGCCAAACGCTATGTCGCCCTGGCCGCGCCCCTGCCCCAATTAAGTTTCCCGCTGTTGCGCGAGACGCGGCTTGAACGCGGCGAGCCGTTCTTTCGCATGCAGGAAGTCGCCGGGGCACCCAACAGCGAAACCCTTATCGAGATTGAGGAACGCTGCGACGGCTACTGGCGCTACGCGCTTTATCCCGTCTCGGGCCGCAAGCATCAGTTACGGCTGCACATGGCCGGACTGGGAGCGGCGATTTTGAATGATCCGTTGTATCCAACCCTGAACGACGCGCCCGAGGATTATGGCCATCCCCTGCAATTGCTCGCCCAGCGCCTGAGCTTCGCGGACCCGCTGAATGGGCGCGCCCGCGTCTTTATCAGTTGCCTCGAACTCGAAGCAGCCACTCAGTAATGCGGGGGTGGCGCCTCATCGCCGACCTCGACGCCAATCTGCGTCTGCATCTCTGCCTGTCGCTGTGACAGGGCGCTGACCAGCAACTGCAGCCGCTCGATGTCGCGTTGCTGACGCACCACTTCATCGTTCAGCGCCTGCAGGGTGTCGTCCTGGAAAGCCAGGCGGCTCTCCAGCTCGGCGATACGCTCCTCGACCCCACTCATGCCTCGCCCTCCCCGAACCGGAAGTCTTCGGTCAGCACCAAGCCGAGCTTGTCCCGAATGCCTTGCAGCTCGGCTACAGAATACGGCTGCGCCGGATGCTTGCCCCACACCGGCGCCGGCCAGGCCGGGTCGCCCTTGCGCCGCACGATCACGTGCATGTGCAACTGGCTGACCATGTTGCCCAGGGTGGCGACGTTCATCTTGTCCGCCGCAAAGGTGTCCTTGAGGACTTCCGCCAGCTGCGTGGTTTCCTGCCAGAGCTGGCGCTGATCCGCCTCATCCAGCTGGAACAGCTCGCTGACGTCCTCACGGCGCGGCACCAGGATGAACCAAGGGTATTGCCTGTCGTTCATCAACAGTAGACGGCACAGCGCGAAGTCGCCGATGGGCAGGGTGTCTTTTTCCAATTGCTCGGCCAGCACGAACATTGTGATTTCTCTCCTCAGGATTCCGGCGCCACGGGCGCCTGGCGGCAGGATAGCGTCTGCCCTCGCGTTTTTCATCGTCCGCGCATTTGCCGCCACCACCGGCGGCTGCGTTGACTTGGCTGCATTTGTTGCTATGCCTTTTGTGAGGGCCGTCACGCTTACCAGACCAGTGGAACGTGTCGGCAACACACCCACCTTCCACGAACCCACCCGGTTCTTTCAGTTTGCTGTTGTGTACATGACCACAGGGATTTGTGGTGCCAGACGCAAAAGAAGCCTGACGGGGACCGGCCTGGCAGTACCAGGACGGCCTCGACCCAATCAAAAGGAGCTGTCACATGCACGTGATGAAGTTGAGCGCAATTGCCCTGGCCGTCACCGCCGGTGCTTCCCAGCTGGCCTTGGCCAGTGCCCAGTCCGAAGCCAAAGGATTGGTCGAAGACAGCACCTTCGACCTGTTCAACCGCAACCTGTACTTCAACCGCGACTTCCAGAACAACGCGCCCGGCACCCAGAGCAAGCTCGAGGAATGGGCGCATGGCTTCACCGCCACCTTCGAGTCCGGCTTCACACCGGGTATCGTCGGCTTCGGCTTCGACGCCTACGGCATGGTCGGCCTGAAACTGGACAGCAGCCCGAGCCGCGCCGGCACCGGCCTGCTGCCGGTCGGCTCCGACGGCTACGCCGAGGACGAATACGCCGAGGCCGGCGGCGTGGTCAAGGCGCGAATGTCCAGCAGCGTGCTCAAGTACGGGCAGCAGATCGTC
The DNA here is from genome assembly GCA_035497635.1 of Pseudomonas sp. Taxonomy (GTDB): domain Bacteria; phylum Pseudomonadota; class Gammaproteobacteria; order Pseudomonadales; family Pseudomonadaceae; genus Serpens. Next base: position 5,884 of record DATJDB010000333.1, read on the forward strand.
GGCGTGCCGGTGTTCGCCACCGACGACAGCCGCCTGCTGCCGGAAACCGCCACGGGCTTCCTGCTGACCAGCAATGAAATCGAAGGGCTGGAAATCAACGCCGGTCATTTCACCGCCCTGAATGCCCAGGCACAGACCGGGCACGACAGCCTTGGCCTGACAAGCGCCGATTTCATTGGCGGCACCTACGCCGTCGACGACAACTTCTCCGCCTCGCTGTACTACTCGGATGTGAAGGATTTCTGGCAAAAGGTCTATGGCAACCTCAACTACACCGTGGCGCTGGCCAACGAGCAGGCGGTGAACCTGGACTTCAACATCTACCGCACCGACTACGAAGAGGTTTACACCGGCACCGGCGACGACGAAGGCAACACCATCTGGAGCCTGGCAGCCTCCTACAGCCTGGGCGCCCACAGCTTCATGCTCGCCTACCAGAAGTCCATCGGCGGCTTCGACGGCATCGGCTACGACTACGGCGTGGATGGCGGCGGCGCCGTGTACCTGGCCAACTCGGTGCAGCGCTCGGACTTTAACGCCGAGGATGAGAAATCCTGGCAGGCCCGCTACGACCTGGACCTGGCGGCGGTCGGCCTGAACGGCTTCAAGTTCATGACCCGTTACATCTACGGCGACGATGCCGACGTTGGCACCACCGACAACGGCAAGGAATGGGAACGCGACATCGAGGTGCGCTACGTGGTGCCCGAAGGCCCGGCCAAGGACCTGAGCCTGCGCCTGCGCCAGGCCACCTACCGCAGCAGCGACGGCGTCTACGGCGGCTCGCCGAGCATCGACGAAGTACGGGTGATCATCGAGTACCCGCTGAGCATTCTCTGACAGCGCCCATGCCAGGAAACCTGTGGGGCCGGGTTTAACCCGGCCAACGGTGCCAAAGCAGGCTCGGTGCGGGGGCCCACTCCGCTGGCCGGCGTAAAGCCGGCCCCACAAGTCTGGGATCAGACTACCCCGGCAACGCATAGGTCCCGGTGACATGCGCCACCAGCACATCCTCCTGCCCCGCGCTGAACAGGGAGACTTCGCATACCGCCTGGCGGCGGCTCAGGCGCAGGATGCGCGCCTCGGCCAGCAGGTCCACCGGGGCGGGCTTTGCCAGAAAATTGATGTTCAGCTGGCTGGTCACCGCCATTTCCACCCGACCCAGCGCACCCAGCACCACCGCGTACATGGCGGCATCGGCGAGCGCCATCTGCACCGGCCCGGACAGCGTGCCGCCCGGCCGCACCAGTCGCGTGCTGAACGGCACCCGCGCCAGCGCCCGCCGGCCATCGACATGCTCGATGCGCAGATCGATATCCTCGGCCATTGGCACACCCTCGCGAATCAGTGTCTGTACCTCGTGCGCGCTCAACATTCTCCTGTCCCCTCCCGGCCCGCGCCGCCTGTACGCCTTGTTGGCGTGGCCGTACAATGCCGGCCTCTATTCCGCTCCCGCAACGGACAAAACGGCCAACCATGCGTACCAGTCAGTATCTCCTCTCGACCCTGAAAGAAACCCCGTCGGATGCCGTGGTGATCAGCCACCAACTGCTGCTGCGCGCCGGGATGATCCGCAAGCTTGCCTCCGGCCTGTACACCTGGCTGCCGATGGGCCTGCGTGCGCTGCGCAAGGCCGAAGCCATCGTGCGTGACGAGATGGTCAAGGCCGGTGCTCTGGAAGTGCTGATGCCGGCCATCCAGCCCGCCGAGCTGTGGCAGGAGTCCGGCCGCTGGGAGCAATACGGTCCCGAGCTGCTGCGCCTGAAGGACCGCCACCAGCGCGAGTTCTGCGTCGGCCCGACCCACGAGGAAGTCATCACCGATCTGGCCCGCAACGAGCTGAACAGCTACAAGCAGCTGCCAATCAACTTCTTCCAGATCCAGACCAAGTTTCGTGATGAAATCCGCCCGCGCTTCGGCCTGATGCGCGGCCGCGAATTCACCATGAAGGACGCCTACTCCTTCCACCTGAGCCAGGAGTCGCTGCAGGAAACCTACGACCGCATGCACCAGGCGTACTGCAATGTCTTCACCCGCCTGGGCCTGAACTTCCGCCCCGTGCAGGCCGACACCGGCTCTATCGGCGGCACCGGCTCCCACGAGTTCCACGTGCTGGCCGAGTCCGGTGAAGACGACATCGCCTTCAGCGACAGCTCCGACTACGCCGCCAACATCGAGAAGGCCGAAGCCATCCCGCGCGAGAAGGAACGTGGCGCCGCCAGCGAAGCCATGCGCCTGGTCGACACCCCGGACGCCAAGACCATCGCCGAGCTGGTCGAGCGCTACGACCTGGCCATCGAAAAGACCGTCAAGACCCTGGTGGTGCATGCCGCCGAGGAAGGCAAGCTGATCGCCCTGATCGTGCGCGGCGACCACGAGCTGAACGAGATCAAGGCCGCCAACCACGAACGGGTCGCCAGCCCGCTGGTGTTCGCCTCCGAAGCCGAGATCCGCGCCGCCATCGGTGCCGGTCCGGGCTCACTGGGCCCGGTCAACCTGCCGATCCCCTGCATCATCGACCGCTCCGTGGCGCTGATGAGCGACTTCGGCGCCGGCGCCAACGTCGACGACAAGCACTACTTCGGCATCAACTGGGAACGCGACCTGCCGCTGCCGGCCGTGGCCGATCTGCGCAACGTGGTGGAAGGCGACCCGAGCCCGGACGGCCAGGGCACCCTGGTCATCAAACGCGGCATCGAAGTGGGCCACATCTTCCAGCTCGGCACCAAGTACAGCGAGGCCATGAAGCTGAGCGTGCTGGGTGAACAGGGCAAGCCGATCACGCTGATCATGGGGTGCTACGGCATCGGCGTATCCCGCGTGGTGGCTGCGGCCATCGAGCAGAACTACGACGAGCGAGGCATCCTCTGGCCGGCCGCCCTGGCGCCGTTCCAGATCGCCCTAGTGCCGATGAAGTACGAGAACGACACCGTCAAGCAAGCCACCGATGCGCTGTACGCACAGCTCACCGCCGCCGGCTACGAAGTGCTGCTGGATGACCGCGACAAGAAGACCAGCCCCGGCGTGAAATTTGCCGATATGGAACTGATCGGCATCCCGCACCGCATCGTGGTCAGCGACCGCGGCCTGGGCGAAGGCACCCTGGAATACAAGGGCCGCCGCGACAGCGAAAGCCAGAACGTCGCCGTGGACGGCATCTTGGAGTTCCTCAAGCAGCGCATCGGCGGCTGACGCAGGAAGACCCTGTGGGGCCGGGCCGGCGTGCCCCGGCTGGGTGCAATCCTGTCTGATGGATCAGTGAAGCGTGATCGACCCTACGATGACTCGACTCCGCTGGCCGGCATAAAGCCGGCCCTACAGGTTTAATCCCGGCCGATGGGGTGGCCGGCGTAGGGTGGGCAACGCTGTTCTTGTTCACCACCGCGCCGGCACGAGGCGCGCTTGGTGGATCGGTGAAGCGTGATCCACCCTACGATTGCCTTAGCGCCGGACTTCGAATTCCGAATATCCCTGCGGCGCCATCTCCTGCACTTGCACCCCGCTGACCTCCGCTTTCGGCGGCCCCTGCTCCAGCCAGCGCGCCAGGGCATGCACTGCCTGCTCCTCACCTTCCAGCCAGGCCTCGACCCGCCCATCCGGCAGGTTGCGCACCCAGCCGTGCACGCCCAGCGCCGTCGCCTGTTCGGCGGTGCCCTGGCGATACCACACGCCCTGCACCCGGCCGCTCACCCACGCCTGCAACGCAATGCTCATGAACCCTCCCGCAGCGCCCGCAGTCGCACCACCAGGCCGTCGGCAGTCTGTTCGCCGAGCAGCCTCGCGCGCACCTGACCACGCTCGTCGACCAGATAGGTCGCCGGCAGCACCCCGCTGGGCTCCAGACCGAAATGCTCGGCCGGATTGTTGGCCAGCACGGTGAAGCCGATGCCCATGCCGTCGGCAGCCCGCAACAACGCATCACCCTGCAGACCATCAAAATTCACACCCAGCACCCGCACGTTGTCGATCCGCTCCGTCAAGGCGTTCAGCTCGGGGATTTCCTTGCGACACGGCGCACACCA
>DATJDB010000334.1:0-8467 GCA_035497635.1 Pseudomonas sp.
ACGCCCTGTGTCGGACGCTGCTCCACGGTATTCGGCGATCTGGTGTGCCGGGGCTGCAGGCGTTTTCTGCATGAGATCATCGACTGGAACGGCTATGACGAGACGCGCAAGGCGCAGGTCTGGCGACGACTGGAGCGGCTGCTGGTGCAGGTCATGGAGGACAAGGTGGTGATTCTTGATGCCCAGCTGCTGCGTCAGCAGCTGGAGCAGCGTCAGATACGCTTCATGCCGCAGTTGTCGCCGTATTGCTGGGCGTATCAGCTGCTGGCCCATGGCGCCCGGCATATCCACCGTCTGGAGGCATACGGGCTGGCGCTACGGCCGGCATGTGTCGAATGGACGTTGCCGGCCGTGCGTGATGCGATCGATACGGAATGCTTCGCGCTGTCCGAGGCCTGCTACCGGCAGGACGCCAGCAGCCAGGCCTGAATTTCTCTCAGCGCTGCAGCAGGGTTTCCAGATGCTGGATGATGTCTTCCGGCTTGAGAATCAGCACATCGCTTTCCAGGGAATCCAGAACCACTTCGGCGGTATTGCCCATCAGGGCGCCGGCCAGGCCGGTGCGTGCCACGGTGCCGATTACGGTGACGGCGGTATCGAGTTGGTGGGCGGTCTTGGGAATCAGTACATCCGCCGGGCCTTCCTCGATGTGCAGGAAGCGATCCTCGATCTCGAACTCGTCCTGGAACGTGCGGCAGGCGTCCCGATAGCGTTGTTCGATGGTTTCCTTGAGCTGGAAGGTCGGATCGGCCGCCGACAGCATGGGGGAGGGGTGGGCGCTCAGGACATGCAGCTCGCCCTGACACAGGTGGGCAATGTCGTTGGCGTGGCTGACGATGCCGGAATGCAGGGTCTGGTGTTCGCTGTCGGAATTGCCGACATCGACGGCGGCGAGGATCGCGCGGCCGGTCCAGGGATCGTCGCTTTTTACCATCAGCACCGGGCACGGGCAGTAGCGCAGCAGTTTCCAGTCTTCCGGGGTGAGAAAGGCTTTTTTCAGCAGGCTGTCGCGGCGGTGCTGTTTGATGACCAGGGTGCAGCCTTCGCTCTGCTGCGCGGCGATCACGGTCTGGTGCGGGTTGTCCTGCCAGGCCTGCTGGGCGGAGCAGGCGAATCCTTCCGCGGCCAGTTCTTCGGCCAGCTCGTCCAGCAGAGCGCTGTGATCCTGGTTGGCTTCGGCACACACGAGCAGATGCAGGTGCGACTGGGTGACGCCGGCAATCAGCCGGGCACGTTTCAGCGCGAGCTGTTCCGGAAGATCGGGCTGGATGACGACCAGAATGCTGCGGATCGCTTGCATATATGTGCTCCTTACGATGTACCTGGCTGAACTGTAGCCGCCCCATGGTGCGCTGCGGTGACCTGAGTCAAACGCGGGCGCTGGCTGGACGGGCGTGCGGCCGTATAATGCCGCGTTTTCGCTTTTGAGCCGAGCCGCATGTCACCGAATCGAGTCCTGGCCCCTGCTTTAACCTTGCACTGCGTGCCGAGCGGGAGGTCGCTATGACCCTGCCGGAGATTCATGATTTCCTGGGTTGCCGCACGCCGGATGCCTGGGTGGCAGTGGCGCTGCAGCATCAGGACATCCTGCTGATCGATCACAAGAACTGTGAGTTCAAGGCCGCTTCGACCGCGTTGAGCCTGATCGCCAAGTACAACCTGCGCCTTGATCTGGTCAATTACATGTCCCGGCTGGCCCGTGAGGAGTTGGTGCACCACGAGCAGGTGCTGCGCATTCTCAAGAAGCGCAAGATCGACGTGCGTCCGTTGTCGGCCAGTCGTTATGCCTCGGGATTGCGCGCCGGTGTGCGCACTTCGGAACCGCACAAGCTGGTTGATACGCTGGTGGTCGGTGCCTTTATCGAGGCGCGCAGTTGCGAGCGATTCGAGGCGCTGGTGCCGCATCTGGACGAGGAGCTGGCCAAGTTCTATGCAGGGCTGCTGGCATCCGAATCACGGCACTACCAGAACTATCTGAAGTTCGCCTACGCGTTTGGCGACCAGGCCGATGTGGATCGCGCGGTCGAGCGCTTCCGCGAACTGGAGCGCGAGCTGATCGAAAGCCCCGACACCGAGTTTCGCTTCCACAGCGGCGTGTTGGCGTAACGAAAAGGTCGGGCGCGAAGTCCGGCTTACGCCCCCAGCGGGAAGGGCGCCTGTACCAGTCCGTGCTCGTCGACCTGCAATGCCCAGCCTTGTCTGTCCCAATCCCCGAGCACAAGACGTTGAACCGTCTGCCCATTCACCGAGAGCGTATGCGCGTCGGGGCGATGGGTGTGTCCATGGATCAGCGTGTGGACGCGATGCTCGGCCATCACCCGCTCGACTTCCGCCGGCGTCACGTCGGTGATTTCAGTGGCTTTCATGCGGGTCTGTGCGCGGCTTTCGTTGCGCAGCTTGCGCGCCAGTTGCCGGCGCTTGCTCAACGGTAGATGGCGAAGAATGAACAGTGACAGCGGATTGCGCAGGATGCGGCGCATGCGCATGTAGGCGTCGTCGGCGGTGCACAGGCTATCGCCGTGCATCAGCAGCACTCGCTCACCCTCAAGCGTGACGACGCTGGGATCTTTCAGCAGCGTGCAGCCGGCCTCGCGGCAGAAGGCCTTGCCGATCATGAAGTCGCGGTTGCCATGCATCAGAAAGATCCGCGTGCCGCTATCGCTCAGTTGGCGCAGGGCACTGGCGATCTCGTGCTGGAAGGGCGACATGCCGTCATCGCCGATCCAGACCTCAAAGAAATCTCCGAGGATGTACAACGCGTCGGCTTGTGCCGCGCGTTCCTGAAGGAAACGTAGAAACGCCCGGGTAATATCCGGGCGCTCCTCTTCAAGATGCAGATCGGAGATCAGCAGGATCATTCGATAACTTCGGCACGCTCGATGATCACGTCATCCTTCGGTACATCCTGGTGACCGCCGCGCATGGTGGTCTGCACGCCCTTGATCTTCTCGACCACATCCATGCCTTCGATCACTTCGCCGAACACGGCATAACCCCAGCCCTGAACGGTCTGTGCGGTGTGGTCGAGGAAGTCGTTGTCCTTCACGTTGATGAAGAACTGTGCGGAGGCCGAATGCGGCTCCATGGTGCGGGCCATGGCAACGGTGCCGTTCTTGTTGGAGAGACCGTTGTTGGCTTCGTTCTTGATCGAGGCGCGGGTGCTCTTCTGCTTCATGCCGGGCTCGAAACCGCCGCCCTGGATCATGAAATTGCCGATCACGCGGTGGAAGATGGTGTTGTCGTAGTGGCCTTCCTTAACGTACTGGATGAAGTTGGCCACGGTTTCCGGCGCCTTGTCGGCGAACAGTTGCAGGGTGATGGTGCCGTGATTGGTATGCAGCTTGATCATGACAAGGGCTCTCTGTCGCAAGGGGAGTAGGTCTGTCAGGCATATGACAGCTTCGGCTATGATACGGCGTTTATTTTGCTCGGCCTACCCGGGGCCGCGCAGCAGTCAGTGCAAGGATCCCATGAGCAAGCCCGAGACTCCCGTCGCCGCGAATTTCCTCCGTCCCATCGTTCAGGCTGATCTGGACAGCGGCAAGCACAGCACGATCATTACCCGCTTCCCGCCGGAGCCCAATGGTTACCTGCATATTGGCCATGCCAAGTCGATCTGCCTGAACTTCGGTCTGGCGCAGGAGTTCGGCGGACAATGCAACCTGCGCTTCGACGACACCAACCCGGCCAAGGAAGACCAGGAGTACATCGACGCGATCAAAGAAGACGTGCGCTGGCTGGGCTTCCAGTGGGCCGGCGAAGAACATTACGCCTCGGATTACTTCGAGCAGTTGCATGACTGGGCAGTTCATCTGATCAAGGCCGGCAAGGCCTATGTCTGCGACCTGTCCCCCGACGCAGCACGCGAATACCGCGGCAACCTGACCGAGCCGGGCAAGAACAGCCCGTTCCGCGAGCGCAGCGTTGAAGAGAACCTCGACCTGTTTGCGCGCATGAAGGCCGGTGAATTCCCGGACAGCGCCCGCGCGCTGCGCGCGAAGATCGACATGGCCTCGCCGAACATGAACCTGCGCGACCCGATCCTCTATCGAATCCGTCACGCTCACCACCACCAGACCGGTGACAAGTGGTGCATCTACCCGAGCTACGACTTCACCCATGGTCAGTCGGACGCCATCGAAGGCATCACCCACTCTATCTGCACCCTGGAGTTCGAGGATCACCGCCCGCTGTACGAGTGGTTCCTGGACAACCTGCCGGTCCCGGCCACGCCGCGCCAGTACGAATTCGCGCGCCTGAACCTGAACTACACCATCACCAGCAAGCGCAAGCTCAAGCAGTTGGTTGATGAGAAGCACGTCAATGGCTGGGACGACCCGCGCATGTCCACGCTGTCCGGCTTCCGTCGCCGTGGCTATACGCCGGCCTCGATTCGCACCTTCTGCGACATGATCGGCGTCAACCGCGCCGGTGGCCTGGTCGACATCGGCATGCTGGAATTTGCCATTCGTGAAGACCTGGATGCCAATGCGGCCCGCGCCATGTGCGTGCTCAAGCCGCTCAAGGTGGTGATTACCAACTACCCGGAAGGGCAGGTCGAGAACCTGGAACTGTCGCGCCATCCCAAGCTGGACATGGGTGTGCGCGTGCTGCCGTTCTCGCGCGAAATCTACATCGATGCCAGCGACTTCGAGGAAGTCCCGCCGGCCGGCTTCAAGCGCCTGATCCCCGGCGGCGAAGCGCGCCTGCGGGGTAGCTATGTGATCCGCGCCGACGAGGCGATCAAGGATGCCGCCGGCAACATCGTCGAGCTGCGTTGCTCCTACGACGAAAATACCCTGGGCAAGAATCCGGAAGGCCGCAAGGTCAAGGGCGTGATTCACTGGGTGCCGGCCGCTGAAAGCGTGGAATGCGAAGTGCGTCTGTACGACCGTCTGTTCCGCTCGGCCAACCCGGAAAAGACCGAGGAGGGCGGCAGCTTCCTGGACAACATCAATCCGCAATCCCTGGTGGTTCTTAAAGGCTGCCGCGCCGAGCCGTCGCTGGCCAGTGCCGTGGCGGAAGAGCGCTTCCAGTTCGAGCGCGAAGGTTATTTCTGCGTAGACCGCCGCGACTCCACGCCCGAGGCGCCGGTCTTCAACCGTACCGTGACGCTGCGCGATTCCTGGGGAGCCTGATATGGCGCTGGCGATCTACAACACGCTGAGCAAGACCAAGGACGTATTCACGCCCCTGGTCGATAACCAGGTGCGCATGTATGTGTGCGGCATGACCGTGTACGACTTCTGCCACATAGGCCATGCGCGGGTGATGGTGGCCTTTGATGTTGTCAGTCGTTGGCTGCGTCATCGCGGCTATGACGTCACCTACGTGCGCAATATTACCGATATTGACGACAAGATCATCCGTCGCGCCAACGAGAACGGCGAGCCGTTCGAAGCGCTGGTGGAGCGCATGATCGCCGCCATGCACGAGGACGAAGCGCGCCTTGCCGTGCTGCGCCCGGACATCGAGCCGCGTGCCACTCAGCACATCGATGGCATGTTCACCATGATCCAGACGCTGATCGACAAGGGCTACGCCTACGCGCCGGGTAATGGCGATGTTTATTACCGGGTCGGCAAGTTCGAAGGCTACGGCAAGCTGTCGCGCCGCAAGATCGAAGATTTGAAGATCGGTGCGCGCATCGAAGTGGACGAGGCCAAGGAAGATCCGCTGGATTTTGTGCTGTGGAAGGGCGCCAAGCCCGGTGAGCCGAGCTGGCAATCGCCCTGGGGTGCGGGCCGTCCCGGCTGGCACATCGAATGCTCGGTGATGTCCACCTGCTGCCTGGGTGACACCTTCGACATCCACGGCGGCGGCCCGGACCTGGTGTTCCCACACCATGAGAACGAAATCGCCCAGAGCGAGGCGGCCACCGGCAAGCAGTACGCCAACGCCTGGATGCACGCCGGCGCGGTGCGTGTCGATGGCGAGAAGATGTCCAAGAGTCTGGGCAACTTCTTCACTATTCGCGAGGTGCTGGAAAAGTATCACCCGGAAGTGGTGCGCTATCTGCTGGTTTCGAGCCACTACCGCAGCCCGATCAACTACTCCGAAGACAGCCTCAAGGAAGCCAAGGGCGCGCTGGAGCGTTTCTACAACGGCCTGAAAGGCTTGCCGGATGCGGCGCCTGCCGGCGGTGAAGACTTCGTGGCGCGCTTTGGTGCAGCGATGGACGATGACTTCAATTCGCCGGAAGCCTGCGCTGTGCTGTTCGAGATGGTGCGCGAAGTGAACCGCCTGCGCGATACGGATATGCAATCCGCCGCAGCACTGGCGGCGCGTCTCAAGGAACTGGCCGGCGTGCTCGGCGTGCTGCAACTCGATCCCGACGCCTTTCTGCAGACTGGTGCATCTGGCAAGGTCGATGCGGCCGAAGTTGATGCTCTGATTGCCGCGCGTCTGCAAGCCCGCGCCGATAAAAACTGGGCCGAGTCCGACCGCATCCGCGACCAGCTCACCGCCATGGGCGTGGTGCTGGAGGATGGCAAGGGCGGTACAACCTGGCGTCTGGCTGACTGATCTTGCCTGGTTGGAAGAAAGGCCGCCTTTCAGGCGGCCTTTTTGTTGCTGTGATCTGGCCCCAAGGCGTCGAGGATGATGGGCCAGAGCTTGTTTCGCGAGCTGCGGAACATCTCGATATGGCCGATGCTGGGGTATCCGTAATCGCTGGGCGCCAAGCGAATGACCTGCTTTTCCGCGCGCGGGTAGAGTCGCAGAAGATCCGCCACGTTTGCCGAGGTGGCAATCCAGTCATCCTCGGCGTGCACCACGGTGATCGGGGCGGCGAATTCTCCGTGGTAATCGTTCTGAATGCTGCTGCCCAGGCTGTTGAGAACATAGCCGGGGCGGCTGCACCAATCGCGCCATTGCAGGGCGACCTTGCCGGGAAGGTCTTCGCCCCAGCCGATTGATTTGCTGTTTGCGTACTTGAGCAGACGTACGCAAAGCGGCATGTAGCCCTTCATTAGCAGCGTGGCGAGCGCCCGCTTGGTGGGAGGCATGCCACCAAAGTAGCCGGTGGAGCTGGCCACGCCTACGGCGCATTTGATGGCTTTGTGATTGGGCAATATCCCCAGCATTTGTCCACCGGCGCTGTGTCCCAGCAGGCGCACCTGTGTCGAATTCGTGTATTCCAGGAGCCAACCCAGGGCCGCAGGCTGATCCAGCTCGCCCCATTGTTGCAAGGACGCATCGGAGTCACGAACGTGGCCGTGCAGGGATTGGCCGATGCCCCGATAGTCGAAGACCAGCACATCGCAGCCTTGCTCGCTCAGCCAGGTACAGAATTTGAAATAGAAGGTTTGCGGTACGCCGGTGGCTGGGCAGAGCAGAACCGGTTCGGATGTCTCTGGGGTTTGTGCGCGAAAGAAGGTGCCGCGCAGCAGATAGTCATCCGTACATGAAATATCGATGGGCTCCATGGTGGCCTCACGCGTTGCGGGGTTGGGAAAGGCGGTTGTGAGCCTGGCGAAGCCAGCGTTCGACAGTTTCCAGCTCCTCCGGGGAAAAGCCTTCATTGAGCATCTCGTTCAACTGTCGGGTTTGCGCCTTCAGCTGTGGTAGGCGCTCGCGACCCTTTTCGGTGAGCCAGGCTCGTTGTGCCCGTCCATCGTTGGAGCAGGGGCGGCGCTCAAGCAGTTCGGATTTCTGCATGCGATCAATTAATCCGGACACAGCGGAGGGGGCGAGATCGAGCTGCTGGGCCAATTCCCCCATGAGCAGGCCATCGTTCTGCTCAAGCACAAAGATCACACCGCCCTGGGCTGCGCTGGCGCCTTCGCTATTCAGGCTAATCCAGTTTTGCAATCGACGTTGACAGCTGTTGAGCAGGTAGATGAGTCGGGATTTGGGCTTCATTCCGGATCGCCAAGTTATTTCGCGTGCGAAATAAATAGCAGGCCTGTAGAGCGGAATCAAGTGGATTTTCGTGGTGGAAGGGCCCACTTGGTTGGCGATTCCTTCCAGCAATATCGCGCCGGTGCTAGACCAGAAGCCTCTCCCCCCGACTGCTGGCTGGATAATTATTGGAACTCGCATCCGCTTGATTTCCTCCATCCACAGACTCCCTTGCGCAGGGTGCAGGGGGCGAAGTGGATTAACCTAGCCTGAATTGGAGGTCGAAATGACTGAGAAGTACGGCGGAAAAATGACGGTTGAAGAAGCTGGCAGAAAAGGCGGAGAAGCCACGTCTGAAAGCCATGAGCGGGAGTTCTACTAGGACATCGGCAGCAAAGGCGGTCAGTCCAGCGGTGGCAATTTCGCCAACGATCGGGAGAAGGCCTCGGAAGCCGGTCGTAAAGGAGGCTAAAATAGCAGCCAAAACGAGTGATTCGTTAATGAAAGGGCGGAGCTTCCGTGCGCCTCGCCCCGGTGAATCAGATCAGAAATGCAAAAGCCGCCTCAAGGGCGGCTTTTGCTAGCGCCTAAAAGACGCTTTATTCTGTCCGTCGCCTTTCTGTTG
>DATJDB010000335.1:0-18193 GCA_035497635.1 Pseudomonas sp.
GACAGCTCGGCGAAGTGCGCGAAGCCCAGCAGGTGGGCCAGTTCCTGGCGCAGGTCGAGAACTTCCACCATCAGCGGGCCGTTGTCGTGCTGGCCGGCGTTGGGTCCCTGGTCGGAGGCGCGGGTGCTGTAGGCGGTGTACACCTCCTGACGCAGGGCACGGTTGTCGGCGTAGGTCATCACCGCGTAGTAGCTGGGAAACTCCAGGGTGATCAGCCAGCCGTCGAGTTCCTTGGCCTCGGCGGCCTGCTTCATCTGCGCGCGGGCCGACTCCGGCAGGCCGGCCAGTTCGTTCTCGTCGGTGAGCAGCTTGGTCCAGGCCTGGGTGGCGTCCAGCAACTGGTTGGAGAAGCGGCTGGTCAGCTCGGACAGGCGCTGCTGGATCTCGCCATAGCGCTTCTGCTGCTCGGCCGGCAGGTCGATGCCCGACAAGCGGAAGTCGCGCAGGCTGTGTTCGAGGATGGTCTGCTGCGCCACATCGAAACCGGCGGCCGCCGGGCTTTGCGCCAGCGCACTGTAGGCCTCGAACAGGGCGCGGTTCTGCCCCAGCTCGGTGTAGTACTCGGACAGTTTCGGCAGGCAGGCCTGGTAGGCGTCGCGCAGCGCGGGGCTGTTGCACACCGCGTTGAGGTGGCTGACCGGGCTCCAGGCCTGGCCGAGGCGCGCGCCCAGCTCGTCGAGGGCCTGCACCAGGCCGCTCCAGCTGGGGTTCTGGCGCTGGCTGTCCAGCAGGCGCTCGATCGCCGCGCGGTTATCGGCAAGGATCTGATTGATCGCCGGTTCGACATGCTCGGGTCGAATGGCGGAGAAGGGCGGCAGGTCGAAATCCTGCAGGAGGGGATTACTGGTCACTGCGTCTTACCTGTGGAGGAATTGATGTGGGACAGGGTAGGCAACGTCCACTTGCCCGCCATCTTAATTACAATCGCCCTCTCTCGCAGCCCAGGAGCGCCTATCGTGGCCATTCGTTCCTACCGCAATCACACGCCCCGTCTCGGCGAGCGAGCCTTCGTCGATGCCAGCGCCGTGCTGATCGGCGACATCGAGCTCGGCGCGGACAGCTCGGTGTGGCCGCTGACGGTGATCCGCGGCGACATGCACCGCATCCGCATCGGCGCGCGCACCAGCATCCAGGACGGCTCCGTCCTGCACATCACCCACGCCGGGCCGTACAACCCGGAGGGCTATCCGCTGACCATCGGCGATGAGGTCACCGTCGGCCACAAGGTGACCCTGCACGGCTGCACGCTGGGCAACCGCATCCTGGTTGGCATGGGCGCCATCGTCATGGACGGCGTGGTGGTTGAGGACGAGGTGGTGATCGGCGCCGGCAGTCTGGTGCCGCCGGGCAAGCGCCTGGAAAGTGGCTATCTGTATGTGGGCAGCCCGGCGAAGCAGGCGCGCGCGCTGAGCGACGCGGAAAAGGCCTATTTCTCCTACACCGCCGGCAACTACGTGAAGCTGAAGGACCAGCATCTGGCAGAAGGGTACGACCGCTGATGCGCTACGACACCATCCTCTTCGACCTCGACGGCACCCTCACCGACCCCCGCGAAGGCATCACCCGTTCGGTGCAGCACGCACTGGCCCAGCTGGACATCCACGAGCCGGACCTGGCCGCGCTGGAGCATTTCATCGGCCCGCCGTTGTTGCAGTGCTTCATGAGCAGCTACGGCCTGGACGAAGAACGCGCCTGGCAGGCGGTGCAGCACTACCGCGAGCGGTTTCGCATCACCGGCCTGTACGAGAACCGCCCGTTCGACGGCATCCATGCCTTGCTCGAACAACTGCGCGAACAGGGCCGCCGGCTGTTCATTGCCACCAGCAAGCCCACCGTGTTCGCTGCAGAGATCGCCCGGCATTTCGGCTTCAACCAGCACTTCGAGCGCATCTACGGCAGCGAGCTGGACGGCACGCGTACCGACAAGCGCGAGCTGATCGCCTATCTGGTGGCTAGCGAAGCGCTGGACCCGACCCGCACGCTGATGATCGGTGACCGCAAGCACGACCTGATTGGCGCCCGCCACAACGGCCTGGCCTGCGCGGCCGTGGGCTACGGCTTCGGCAGCCGCGAGGAACTGCTGGCCGAGGCGCCGGACTGGCATTTCGACAACCTGGGTGAGCTGCAGCGGGCGTTCATGGGCGTGCACGCCGCGTAACGCTGACGGCGCGACGGCCCCACCCCTGGCACCGATCGCGGGCAGGTCCGGCCCTACCAATCCGCGTCCAACAGAGCCGCCAGCCGGCTGCGGCGCTGCGCGGTGGGCAGGCCGCCGAGTTGCCGCACCGTGTCGTGGAAGGCCGACCAATCCTCACCCACCTCGGCAAACAGCCGCGCAAAGGCCGGTACCCACTGGTCGTACAGCGCGAAGGGCAGCAGGCTGGCGTTGTTCAGCGGCCGCGCCATGAAGCCGTCGAAATTGGCCACCTGCCCGGCGTCGCGCAGCCGACGGTAGTCGAGCTGCAGCTGCGTGAAGGCTTCGGCCTTGGCCTGACGCAGGGCTTCCGTCGCGAGCGGCGAGGCATAGAGCGCGCGCAGGCGTTCGCGGGCGGCCAGCAGCAGCGCGACGAAGACCTGCTGGCGCTGCTCCGCCGCATCATCTTCCGCCGGCAGACCGCGGCGCGCGCGCCATTCGCGCAAGCCCTGGCGCTCGACGAAGCTCGCGTAGGACTCGTTGAACGCCGTGTCGCCCGGCAGATAGAAGCGCTGATGCGCCAGCTCGTGAAAGATCAGCCCGGCCAGTTGTTCGTCGTCGCGGCGCAGCATGCTGCTAAGCAAGGGATCGGCGAACCAGCCCAGGCTGGAATAGGCATCCACGCCACCCAGCCACACATCCAGGCCACGGGCGCGCAGCCGCTCGGCGGCGGCCTCGGCCCGCTCGCGGCGGAAGTAGCCCCGATAGGCCACGCAGCCGGCCAGCGGAAAACACTGCAGGCTGGCTTCCACGGAGAATTCCGGCGTGGCCATCAGGCTCCAGAGCACGTGTGGCCGGTCCAGTTCGACGTAGCTCAGGTAGCTGCGGTTGTCGGGCAGCCGCAGCACCTGGCTGGCGAAGCGCCTGGCCTGCAGCGCCCGGTCCAGACGCTCGCGCAGCTGGGGGTCGCGCCGCTCGTCGGAGAGCACCCGGGACACCGGCTCGCGCTGGCGCAGGAGTTGCAGTTGACCGCTTGCCAACTGCTGGTAGTAGCCAAGATTGACGCAGCCGCTGAGCCACAGGCACAGCAACCAGGGAACCGCGCGGCCCGGCCCGCGGTCGAGAACCCTGAATCGCCGCGCCTTTCCGCTGGCCGCTGTAGGTTTTCCTGGCCCCCTACGCCGTCGACCGGAGTCCATCATGCGCGTCACCCTGCCGAGTCTCTGTCTGCTGCTTCTACCGGGCTGCGCCCTGCTTTCCGGCCCGAACGCCGAACGCGCCTGGGTCGATCTGCAGAGCGCGCCCGACAATCGCCTGTCGGCCGTGGAACTGGATGGCTCGCCGTGGAGCCGGAGCTACTTCCGGCTCGCACCCGGCGCCCACCAGCTTGCGGTTCGCTACCGTTTCGATGTGAATCCCCGCGATATCGGACGCGACACGCCGCATCGCCGTGATTGCCGCCTGACCCTGGATTATCACGACTTCACCCCCGGCCAGCGCTATCGCCTGCAAGCCGGACAACACGGCTTCCGACCCTGGGTGCGTCTCTACGACCCCTATGATCGGCTGGTCGCACGCGGCGCGGAACAGGGATGTCGCAGCGGCGGTTGAGCGCGGCGCTTCTGGCGCTCGCGCTGTGCGCCTGCGCCACATCGCCTGCCCCGGTCGATCCCCGGCTCGCCGGCATCAGCCTGCACGCGCCGCCGGCGGATGTCATCAGCGCCCAGCGTCTGGACGGCGAGCGGCTGAGCCGCGGCAACGATCTGCGGGTAATCCCGGGCGCGCATGAACTGCTGGTGCGCTATGAGTACGACAGCCGCCAGGGCAGCGGCCTGTTCGGCGAGCCGCGCCGGGTGGTCTGCGAGCTGCGTCTGCGCTACGCGCATTTCGAGGCCGGCCGGCACTATCGCCTGAAGGCCCGACCGCTGGCGCTGAAGGCCCAGGGCTGGCTGTATGGGGCGGATGGCGACGAACCGCTGACGCGCGCCGAAGTGCTACGCTGCCGGCCGTTCTGATTTCCGGAGTCATGCCATGAGCCACCTCGCCGATACCCGCTTCTCCATCCTCGATCTGGCGCCGATCCGCGACAACGGCACGCCGGCCGATGCGCTGCATGATGCCCTGGCGCTGGCCCGCCACGCCGAAGCACTGGGCTTCGAGCGCTTCTGGGTGGCCGAACACCACAACATGGACGGCATCGCCAGCTCGGCCACCGCCGTGCTGATTGGCTATCTGGCCGGCGGCACCTCGCGCATCCGCATTGGCGCCGGTGGCGTGATGCTGCCCAACCATTCGCCGCTGGTGGTCGCCGAGCAGTTCGGCACGCTGGAAGCGCTCTATCCGGGTCGCATCGATCTGGGTCTGGGCCGCGCGCCGGGCGCCGATCCGTTCACCGCGCGGGCATTGCGCCGCGATCGCCTGGGCGGCCCGGATGACTTTCCCCAGGATGTGGAAGAACTGCAGGCGCTGCTCGGGCCGCACCAGCCCGGCCAAGCAGTGATTGCCATGCCGGGCCTCAACAGCCGCGTGCCTATCTGGCTGCTGGGTTCCAGCCTGTTCAGCGCCCGGCTGGCCGCCGCCAAGGGACTGCCTTATGCCTTCGCCTCGCATTTCGCGCCGCAGTACATGCATCAGGCCATTGCCCTGTACCGCGAGGAATTCCAGCCCTCCGACGAACTCGACCGGCCGCAGGTAATGCTCGGCGTGCCGCTGGTGGCCGCAGATAGCGACGACGAGGCCGAATTCCTCGCCACCAGCCTGTATCAGCGCGTGCTGGCACTGATCCGCGGCCACAGCCTGCGCATGCAACCGCCGGTGGCCGACATGCAGGACCTGTGGCGGCCGCAGGAAAAAGAGGCGGTGAACAATTTCCTCGGCGTGGCGGTGATCGGCGGACCGGAGCGGATCCGCGAACGTCTGGAACGGCTACTCGAGCGCACCGGAGCGGACGAGCTGATCTTTACCTGCGATCTCTATGACAATGCCGCCCGCCTGCGCAGCCTGGAGATTCTGGCCGGCCTGCGCTGACGGGGCATGGACTAGGGCGCGCGCCTCGGCAGCACCGGCGCCTGCGCCTCCAGCGCCGCCTGCACCGCCGCAGCCATGTAATGGACGAAGGAGCGGGTCAGGTGGCTGCGGTCGCGCCATATCAGATGGCCATCAAAGTAGGCCGGGCAGCGATCGCCCGCGCACAGCAGATGGTTAAGGTCCAGCGCATGAAAGCCTGGCAGTTGCTGCTGCAGCGCGTGAGCCGGATTTTCCGCCAGCAGTACTTCATGCCTCGAACGGGCGCAGCGACTGGCGCGCGCCGGGTTCTGCCAGACACAGGCGTTGGGATCGCGGACGAACCAGGGATTGTCTCGAATGCCGATTACCGGGATGCCTAGCGCCAGAATGCCTTCGAGGCTGGTCACCAGCCCGTCGGGCACGAACTCGACGGCGGGCGCCTGCCCGGGCGGATCGGAACGGGTCGCGGTGGTGATCAGTACATCCGGACGCAGCGCCGCCAGCACCGGCAGCAGGCCGGCATTCCAGCGCTGGCAGTCGATGCTGCGCGCAGCTATCGGCTGGTAGCCCAGCGAGCAGGCCGACATGCTGATGGTCACCAGACGGAAGCCGTAGCGTCGGCCGATTTCCGAGAAGGCCGGCTCCCACTGCGAGGCATGTGAGCCGCCGACCAGCGCCACCAGCGGGGTGGCCTCCAGGTCGCCGAAGGTGCACAGGATGATCTCGGCGCTGAGCATACCGCGATCACAGGTCTCCCGAGCGGCCGGACTGATGTCGCGCTTGACGCCCATGAAGCGCGCCAGCGGCACATCACGGGCGTTGTCCTGCAGGCTGATGCCGGCGCCCGCAAAGAAGCCCGCCGCAACCCGCTCCCGTTCCGCCGCCCGCAGCGTGTCGAGGATCAGGTGCTTGCCCACCACCCACAGCGCGAACACCGGCAGCAGGCACAGCACGCCCAGCGTGAAGGCGCGTGACGCCTGGTTGCGCGGAATCCGCCGCGCCGGGCCTTCCACCAGCAGGCTGGTGAAGATCGCCAGCAGCAGCGCCAGGCCGCTGATCAGCAGGCCCTGCGGCAGACTGACCCGCTCGCCCCCGTGCAGATGGCGCATGAATACCAGCAGCGGCCAGTGCCAGAGGTAGAGCGTGAAGGACACGCCGCCCAGGTAGACCAGTTGGCGGGCGGACAGCAGCCGCTGCACCAGCGAGCCATCGCGCCGGGTGCCGCCATACAGCAACAGCGCGCTGGCCAGCACCGGCAACAGCGCGGCGACACCGGGAAACGCGGCCTCGCGCGGCAGCAGGCCGGTGCCCAGCAGCAACGCCAGGCCCAGCAGCGACAGTGACCGGCACAGCCCCGGCGCAGGTGGGCGCAGTAGCGGGAGGGTCAGCGCCAGCAGGGTGCCGGCGAGGAATTCCCAGAGCCGGGCCGGGGTATTGAAGTAAGCCCGCGCCGGGTTTTCCTGGGTGGCCCATAGGCCATAGGCGAAGGAGAGCAGAGCCAGCCCACCGATGACCAGGAACAGCGGCAGCCGCGTGCCGCAACGCCGCATCAGCCACAGGGCGGGGGCCAGCAGCAGCGGCAGCAGCAGGTAAAAATGCATCTGCATGGACAGCGCCCAGAACTGCTGGAACGGGCCGGGCGGCGACTGACTGTCCAGATAGCTCACACCGCTGCGCATCAGGTACAGGTTTTCCAGCTGCAGGGCGCTGAACAGCAGATCGTCGATAACGGTGCGCCAGAACGGCGCCGGGATGTACAGGTAGCCGAACAGCACCGTGCACAGCAATACCAGGTAGGCCGCCGGCGCCACGCGCTTGACCACGCTGGCCCAGAACTGCAGCGGTCGCAGCCCTTCCCGGCTGGCGGCCTGGCGCAGCAACACGCCACCCATCAGGTAGCCGGAGACCACGAAGAACACGTCCACACCGCCGGATACCTTGTGCACCCACAGGTGGAAGATCAGGATCAGCAGCGCACCGAGGGCGCGCATGCCCTGCACGTCATCGCGAAAGCGGCTGTCCCGATAGGGGCGCAGCAATTCCCGGTGGTCCCGCGCGGAAAGCTCCTGAGCGCCGCGCCGGGTCATGCCTTCTACAATGGCGCTGCCAGTCACTCCTCCTTGAGTCATGGCGGATCAGGGCAGCGGCCGGATCGGCTCGGGTGGCGCCGACGGCTCACTCTCGCGCCGGTCATCAATCGGCGGAGCCGCCTCCGGGCCTTCGTCATCCGGCAGGGCTTCGGGAACCTCGGCGCGGCCGCGCCGGTAGAGGATTTCCCTGGTAGCGCCCTCACAGGTGCCGACCACCGTCCAGCCGACGGCGCCCCCGGGGTTGGTGATTTCCAGCTGGTATTCATGCACGCCGCGCGCTTCCAGCTTGGCGGCGATTTCCGCCTTCAGCTCCTCGCAGGGCTTGGAAGCGGCCTGGAGCTGCGCACCGAACGGCAGCAGAACGAGGATCGGCAGCAGTTTCATGGCGCCCCCTCAACTGTTGGCGATGCGGAAGCCGACCTTGAGGGTCACCTGGAAATGTCCGACCGCGCCGTTGACGATGTGTCCGCGCGTGCTGACCACTTCGAACCACTCCATAAGGCGCACGCTCTTGCTGGCTTCGGCCAGCGCGCTCTGGATGGCGTCCTCGATGCTGGTGGCGGAGGAGCCGACCAGTTCGACCAGTTTGTAGATATGGTGATCCGACATGTTCGCCGCTCTCCTGATGAAGGGCCTCTGGCCCGTACGGTCATGGACAGCGGACCGCTGGATGAGTGCGCCCGGACGGGCTCGCAACAGCATAGGAAAGCCCCGCCGTTACGCCAGTCGCGACCGTCACGCCAGCGCGGTGCGCAACCAGTCGGCCAGCCGTTCGGCGCGCCGATCCAGGCGCCGGCGCGGCACCCACAGGGCGAGCCGCGCCGGGGTTTGCACAAAGCCCCAAGGTGCCAGCAGGCGTCCGCTGGCCAGGTCGTCGGCCACCAGTTGCTGCGGGGCGATGGCCACGCCCAGGCCAGCCAGCGCGGCTTCCAGCAGGTAATAGAGATGTTCGAAACCCTGGCCAAGGCGCAGTTGCTCCGGCTCCAGCCGCTGGCTGCGAAGCCAGGCCGGCCACGCCTGGGGCCGTGAGACGGTATGCAGCAGCGCCTCGTTCAGCAACGCATCCGGCTTCGCCGCACTCAACTGCGCCGCACGGGGATGGTGCGGGCTGAGTACCGGGCCGATGCGCTCGACGGCCAGCTCAAACACGGCAACATCCGCCGGCCAGGGCGGCTCGGCAAACCACAGGGTGGCGTCCAGGTCGGCGCGACGCGGGTCCAGCTCGCCCTCGCTAGCCGAGAGCTGCAGGCGCAACTCCGGCAATTCCCGCTGCAGACGATCCAGGCGCGGAATCAGCCAGCGCGCCAGCAGGCTGCCCGGGCAACCGAGCACGAAGGGCGCCTCGGCGGCCTGATGCTGCAACTCGGCGCACACGGCGGCCACCCGCTCGAAGGCCTCGCTGGCCACGCTGCCAAGACGCGCACCGGCATCGGTGAGTTTTACGCCGCGCCCTTCCTTTTCCAGCAGCGCCACGCCCAGCGCCTGCTCCAGATTGGCAAGCTGCCGACTGATGGCCCCGTGGGTGACATGCAGCTCGTCTGCCGCGCCTTTCATGCTGCCGAGGCGGGCCACGGACTCGAAGGCGCGCAGGGCATTGAGCGGGGGAAGCGAGCCGGGCATAGGTGAGTTTTCCTGACGAGTTGCGGCGATCTTATCGCTTTTTAAAGCGCTGTGGATTGGTTAAGGTCTGACCATTGCCGCAACGCCCCTCGATCCCAGGAGCCTACCCCATGACCTCATTTCGCAACGGACCCGACGCCAAGGGCCTGTTCGGCAGCTTCGGCGGCCAATACGTCGCCGAAACCCTGATGCCGCTGATCCACGAACTGGCCGCCGAATACGAGAAAGCCAAGAACGACCCGGCCTTCCTCGAAGAACTGGCCTACTTCCAGCGCGACTATATCGGCCGCCCCAGCCCGCTGTACTTCGCCGAACGCCTCACCGAGTTCTGCGGTGGCGCGAAGATCTTTCTCAAGCGCGAAGAGCTGAACCACACCGGCGCGCACAAGATCAACAACTGCATCGGCCAGATCCTGCTGGCCAGGCGCATGGGCAAGCAGCGCATCATCGCCGAGACCGGCGCCGGCATGCACGGCGTGGCCACCGCCACCGTGGCCGCGCGCTTCGGCCTGAAATGCGTGGTGTACATGGGCACCACCGACATCGACCGCCAGCAGGCCAACGTGTTCCGCATGCGCCTCTTGGGCGCCGAGGTGATTCCGGTCACCGCCGGCACCGGCACCCTCAAGGACGCCATGAACGAGGCCCTGCGCGACTGGGTGACCAACGTTCACGACACCTTCTACCTGATCGGCACCGCCGCCGGCCCACACCCGTATCCGGCCATGGTCCGCGACTTCCAGGCGGTGATCGGCAAGGAAACCCGCGAACAGTTACAGGAGCAGGAGGGCCGCCTACCCGACAGCCTGATCGCCTGCATCGGCGGCGGCTCCAACGCCATCGGTCTGTTCCACCCGTTCCTGGACGATGAAAGCGTGCAGATGGTCGGCGTGGAAGCCGCCGGCCACGGCATCGACACCGGCAAGCACGCCGCCAGCATGAACGGCGGCACGCCGGGCGTACTGCATGGCAACCGCACCTTCCTGCTGCAGGACGACGACGGGCAGATCATCGACGCGCACTCGATTTCCGCCGGCCTCGACTACCCGGGCGTCGGCCCCGAGCACGCCTGGCTGCATGACATCGGCCGCGTCGAGTACGTGCCGATCAGCGACGATGAGGCGCTGAGCGCCTTCCACCAGTGCTGCCGCCTGGAAGGCATCATCCCGGCACTGGAGTCGTCCCACGCTCTGGCGGAAATGTTCAAGCGCGCGCCAAAACTGCCCAAGGACCATCTGATGGTCATCAACCTTTCCGGGCGTGGCGACAAGGACATGCAGACCGTCATGCACCACCTTTCTCTTGATGAAAACGCCGCCGAGGAGACTCGCGCATGAGCCGCCTGCAGACCCGCTTCGCCGAACTGAAACAACAGAACCGCGCCGCGCTGGTGACCTTCCTGACCGCCGGCGACCCGGACTACGCCACCGGCCTGGCCATCCTCAAAGGTCTGCCGGAGGCCGGTGCCGACGTGATCGAGCTGGGCATGCCGTTCACCGACCCGATGGCCGACGGCCCGGCGATCCAGCTGGCCAACATCCGCGCGCTGGGCAACGGCCAGAACCTGGCCAAGACCCTGCAGATGGTTGGTGAATTTCGCCAGGACAACCAGACCACGCCGATCGTGCTGATGGGCTACTTCAATCCGATCCACCACTATGGCGTGCCGCGCTTCATCGAAGACGCCAAGGCCGCCGGTGTGGACGGCCTGATCGTGGTCGACCTGCCGCCGGAGCATAATTCGGATCTGTGCGACCCGGCCCAGGCCGCTGGCATTGACTTCATCCGCCTGACCACGCCGACCACCGATGACCAGCGCCTGCCGGTGGTGCTCAACGGCAGCTCCGGCTTCGTCTACTACGTGTCGGTGGCCGGGGTGACCGGTGCCGGCTCGGCGAGCATGCAGCAGGTCGACGAGGCCGTCGCCCGCCTGCGCCGCCACACCGACCTACCGCTGTGCATCGGCTTCGGCATCCGCACCGCCGAACACGCCGCCGACGTCGCCCGCCGCGCCGATGGCGTGGTGGTCGGCTCGGCGCTGGTCGACTGCATCGCCAAGGCCGACACGCCGAAGCAGGCCATCCATGACGTGCTGGCGTTGTGCAGTGAGCTGGCGAAAGGGGTGCGCGGGGCGCGCTGAAGCCTTCTCCAGCTCACTAAAAAAGCCGCTGCATCCGGGAGGAGGCAGCGGCTTTTTCATGCCTACCCTGGGCCGAAGCACAACAAGCGTAGGGCGGTCAGCGCCGTTCTGGCCGGCGGGTAGCGACCGGGTCGGTCGGGAGAAAGACGTGGCCTATCCGACGCTTGGCGCGGTTCAGAACGCCAGCTGCACCTGCAGCGACGCCGTGTTGGCGTGGAAGTCTGCGCGGGAGTGGTAGCCGTAGCTGGCACCAAGGGTGAAGCCGCCCAGCTGGTAATCCATGCCCAGGCCCAACTGGTAGCTGTTGCGGTCGCGCCGCGCTCCACCGCTCAGCAATGGCGCTCCATCGATCACGTACACAGCCGCAGTGTCGATACGGTCATCCATCAGCTCGTGGTAACGCATCAGGCGAATGGTCTGGACCAATTGGCCCTGGTCGAGGGGCACGCGCCCGACCAGGTGCACGCCGGCGCCCAGCTCCCCCACTTCCTGACGCTCGACGCGGCCCGCATCGTCGATATCCACCTGGCTGTAACGCGCCAGCACGCGCGGAATCACATGCACGGTGCCCTGCAGATGATGCCGATAGGCCAGGGTCAGGTTCGCGCCCAGCAGGCTGCCGTCGTAGTCGTCCGCCGGCCTCAGCCGGTGTTCGGCCTTGCCGTACTCCACACTACCCAGCACCTGCAGATTGCCGTGCTCGAAGCCGCCGTTCAGAAACCCCTGCCGGGTATCGGCGTGCAGGCGACCGCCACTGCCATCCCGAGCATCGGTGCTCAGCTGACGGTAGCCGACACCCAGCGTCCAGCGCTGGCCGGAGCGAATATCCACACCGACAGCCGCCCCTTGGCTGTAGCTGGTGTGGCCATCGTGGCCGTCACGCCTGCCCTGGTCGGTTTCGCTGTACAGCCCAGCCACCCATACGGTGGGCGCGGCGTGGGACAGCACCGGCAACCAGACACCGGCCATCAGCAGAACAGCAGCCCGCAGCGGGGCAAAACGAATAGAGGTCACAACCGGGCTTCCTTCCTGAATGAGCCGCGTATTAATAGCAAAAAGCTATACGGCTGGCAGCTCCATTGAAGCGGACCCGCGTCTATTGCGTTGCAATGTGTAAGTCACCGCTGACATTACGCTGGCGAAGGTAAAAGTCCTCTGACAAGCGCCTCTCCCGCCTTTGCCAGCATTAGGATGCAACCGTACCCGGCCCGCTCGCCGGTCCATTCTCAAGGAGGCGACCATGCAACCGTCCCGTCTGGGCCTTTCACTTGGCCTGCTGCTGACGCTGGGCAGCTCCCTGGCGCTGGCAGCGCCGGGTTACGACTACCCTCACTCTTCGGGCCCGCGCCATCATGCGCCGCCTCCGCCCAAGCCGGCATTACTGCCCGCCTGGAAGCAGCAGGCCGCTCCAGCGCCTCAGCACAAGCCACGCCAGCAGCAGGCACCGCGCCCTGCCCAAAAGGTCGTCATCCAGCCGGCTCCGCCGCCGCGCCAGCACGCTCACCCCGCTGTGCGTCCCCATCAGCCGCCGGTCAGGCATGTCCGTCGCGTACATCAGGCGCCGCGCCCGCCGGCGGATTTCCGCCCGGTGCGTGCGCAGATCCACACCAACCGCCACCACATCGGTCGTGGCCCGGCGCTGCCGCCGCATGTGCATATCATGCGCGGCAAGCCGCTGCCGCCCGGCTGGGGGCGGCGCCTGAACACTCATCAGCACCGTTACGTGCCGCATTACCAGGGTTATGAATGGCGGCGCGCCGGCGGCGATCTGGTGCTGGTGGCGCTGACCACCGGCATCGTTCACGAGATCCTGCACGACGTGCTGCGCTGACGCCGGCCATCCCGCCAGCCGCACCTCCCGGACGGTGTCAGGTCTGTTGAGCTGACACTCACGGGAGGATCCATCATGTCCTGGTTCGGCAACCACTCATCATCGACCCAGACCGACGTCGAAGCGGAGCTATCGCGCCTGCGGCGCGCCCTGGAGGAACTGAGCCGCGAACACCTGCGCGGCCAGCACGGCTTGTCCGGCTTGCGCAGCCGGGCCGAAGCACTCTGGCAGGACCGCGACTGGCACGCCCGGGATCTGCTGGACAGCACCCGCGCGGCCGGGCGCGCGGCGCAGGACTGTGCCCGTCATCATCCGATGACCAGCGTGGCGTTGCTGCTGGGGATTGGCGCGGCGGTTGGCTGTTACTTCTATTGCCAGCGCCGGTCGCATCACGACAACTGGCGACGTAACGCCTGAAGCACCGGCTCGGCCAAAGGGCGCACGTCGCGCCAGAGGAAGAAAGCTTCCGCCGCCTGCTCGACCAGCATGCCCAGGCCGTCGCGGGTCAGCGCGCCGTGGTCTGCGGCCCACTGGTTGAACGCGGTGGGTTGGGCGCCGTACATCATGTCGTAGCACAGGGTATGGCCGGGGCGGATCAACCGCGGGTCGATCGGCGGCACATCGCCGGCCAGGCTGGCCGAGGTGCCGTTGACGATCAGATCCAGTGGCGCGCCCGCATAATCGAAGCCGCAGGCGCGCAGCGGGCCGAGGCCGGCAAAGGCCTCGGCGAGGGCTTCGGCCTTGGCCGGCGTGCGGTTGGCGATCAGCAGTTCGGCCGGCTGCTCGGCGAGGAAGGGTTCGAGGATGCCGCGCACCGCGCCGCCGGCACCCAGGATCAGGATGCGCTGGCCGTGCAAGGCAACACCGGCGTTGTGGATCAGGTCACGCACCAGGCCGGCACCGTCGGTGTTGTCACCGAGCAGACGGCCATCGTCGAGCTTCTTCAGGGTATTCACCGCGCCAGCCCGCTGCGCGCGCGCGGTCAGCGTGTCAGCCAGGCGAAACGCCTCTTCCTTGAACGGCACGGTGACGTTGCCGCCCAGGCCGTCGCGGAAGAACGCGCGGGCAAATCCCCTGAAGTCGTCCAGCGGCGCCAGCAGCGCCTCGTAGGTCAGCGCCTGGCCGGTCTGCTCGGCGAACATCCGGTGGATCAGCGGAGATTTGCTGTGGGCAATGGGGTTGCCGAAGACGCCGTAGCGGTCCATGTAAGGCTCCAGACTGCAAACATGAAAAAGGCCGACGGTGGCCACGGCACGCCGTGACCACCCTACGCTGCGGTTACGACGCCAGCCAGTCGCGGCCGGTGAGGAAGTGTTCGGTCAACCGCGCCTCTTCGCTGCCCGGCTCGGGGTGCCAGTCGTAGCCCCAGCGCACCTTGGGCGGCAGCGACATGAGGATCGACTCGGTGCGCCCGCCCGACTGCAGGCCGAACAGGGTGCCGCGATCGAACACCAGGTTGAATTCCACATAACGGCCACGACGGTATTCCTGGAAGGCCTTCTGTTCTTCGCTGAATGGCGTGGCCTTGCGGCGCTGAACGATTGGCAGGTAGGCCTCCAGATACGCATCGCCGATGGCGCGCAGGAAGGCGAAGCTGGTGTCGAAGTCCCAGTCGTTCAGGTCGTCGAAGAACAGCCCGCCGATGCCGCGCGGCTCGTTGCGATGCTTGAGGAAGAAGTAGCGGTCGCACCATGCCTTGAAGCGCGGGTAGACGTCCGCGCCGAACGGCGCGCAGGCATCGTGGGCCACGCGGTGCCAGTGCACACAGTCTTCCTCGTGGGCGTAGTAGGGCGTCAGGTCGAAGCCACCGCCGAACCACCACACCGGCTCGGCGCCTGCCTTCTCGGCGCAGAACAGCCGCACGTTGGCGTGCGAGGTGGGCACGTGGGGGTTGTCCGGGTGGATGACCAGCGACACGCCCATGGCCTGGAAGCCGCGTCCGGCCAGCTCGGGACGGTGAGCGCTGGCCGAGGGCGGCAGGTTGTCGCCGAATACGTGGGAGAAATTGACGCCGCCCTTTTCGATCAGCGCGCCGTCGCCGATCACCCGCGTGCGGCCACCGCCGCCGGCCGGGCGCTGCCAGGCGTCTTCGACGAAGCGTGCGCGGCCGTCTTCGGCCTCCAGAGCGGCACAGATACGATCTTGCAGATCGAGCAGATAGGCTTTGACGGCATCGAGCGGGACACTCATGAACCCAGCACCTTGGCGTAGTAGGAAAACAGGCGCGAAAGCATACCATCCGTGCGGTTGACGCCGGAGGGCGTGCGAGGGTTGGATAGCAGCCCCTCAACCTACAGCGGAGATCCAGCATGGCCAAGCGTATCCAGTTCAGCGCCCACGGCGGCCCCGAGGTGCTCGAATACCGCGACTACACGCCCGCCGAGCCGGGTCCCCACGAGGTGCGGGTGCGCAATCGCGCCATCGGCCTGAACTTCATCGACACCTATTTCCGCAGCGGCCTGTACGTGCCGCCGGCGCTGCCGTCCAGCCTGGGCACCGAGGGTGCCGGCGAGGTGGAGGCGCTGGGCAGCGCGGTGACCGGCCTCAAGGTCGGTGACCGCGTCGCTTACGCCACCGGCCCGCTGGGTGCGTACAGCGAGCTGCATGTGCTGCCGGCCGACAAGCTGGTCAGGCTGCCGGAGGCCATCAGCTTCGAGCAGGCCGCCGCGGTGATGCTCAAGGGCCTGACCGTGCAATACCTGCTGCGCCAGACCCATGAGCTGCAGCCGGGCGAGTTCTGCCTGTTTCACGCCGCCGCCGGTGGTGTGGGTTCGCTGGCCTGCCAGTGGGCCAGGGCCATCGGCGCCAAGCTGATCGGCGTGGTCGGTTCGGCGGAAAAGGCCGAGCAGGCCACAGCACTGGGCGCCTGGGCGACCATCGACCGCAGCCGCGAGGACATCCGCCAGCGCGTGCTGGAGCTGACCGACGGCACGAAGTGCCCGGTGGTCTACGACTCGGTGGGCAAGTCCACTTGGGAAATCTCCCTCGACTGCGTGGCGCCGCGCGGCCTGCTGGTGAGTTTCGGCAACGCCTCCGGCGCGGTGACCGGGGTCAATCTCGGCGTGCTGGCGCAGAAGGGCTCGCTGTATGTCACCCGCCCGATTCTGGCCGGCTACGCCAATACCTCGGAGCGTTTGCAGGCGATGGCCGATGAGCTATTCGGCATGATTACCAGCGGCCAGATCCAGGTGGAGATCAGCCAGCGTTATGCCCTGCAGGACGCGGCCCGGGCGCAGACCGCCCTGGCGGCCGGGGAGACGGTGGGCTCCACCATCCTGCTGCCGTAAGGCTGGATTGACACCTGTAGGAGGGGCTTTAGCCGCGACGCTTTTCGCGCCGCCCGGTCGCGGCTGAACCCCCTCTTACAGTGTCCCCAGGCCGGCGGCACGCGCGCATCTGTGGGAGCGAACTTGTTCGCGAGCTTCTGGGTGGGGTCTGCACGAAAAAGCTCGCGGACAAGTCCGCTCCCACGAAAGCGGCGGCGGTTCGCTCAGGACGGGCGAATCACGTTACCGCTGGCCAGATCGCGGATCAGGCTGGGATTGCGTTGGCCACCCAGTTCGCCGCCCAGCAGGCCATCCAGCTGGCCGTGGAAGTACTGCTCGACGCGCAGGCGGCTGCGCGCCGAAGGCCGCCCGGCCGGATTGGCGGAAGTGGAGACCAGCGGTCCCGTTTCAGCACACAACCTGCGCACCAGCGGATGGTCGCTGACGCGCAGCGCTACGCTGGCGTGCTGCCCGGTGATCCAGGCGGGCAGGCGGTTCTGATGCGGCACCAGCCAGGTGTTGGGGCCCGGCCAGGAAT
Source organism: Pseudomonas sp. (assembly GCA_035497635.1). Lineage (GTDB taxonomy): Bacteria > Pseudomonadota > Gammaproteobacteria > Pseudomonadales > Pseudomonadaceae > Serpens. The sequence goes on from DATJDB010000335.1 coordinate 16,626, forward strand.
CGGCCAGGCGCAGCAGCCATTCGCCGGGCAGGTCATTGAGCAGGAAATCGAACTGGGTGGCGCGGGCCGCCACCAGGATCAGCCCCTTGTGCATGGGCCGCGACTTGAGCGCCAGCAGACGGCGCACCGCCGCCTCGTTCCAGGGATCACAGCCCAGGCCCCAGACCGCTTCGGTCGGATAGGCGATCACGCCACCGTCCTTCACCACGCCTGCGACCTGACGGATGCGCCAACTGCTGCTCATGCCACTCGCTCTACCGAAAAAACCGGGCGCGCAGTGTAGCGCAAGCGCTCGGCGCTCCGCTCATTCGCCCAGGCTGCTCCAGATCCCCGCCTGACAGGCCACGCGGCCAACGATTTCCAGCTCGGTGAGTTCGGCCAGCACCCGCGACATCGACCAGCCGCTGGCCACCGCCAGGGCTTCGCTGCTGTGCGGAGCGACCCACAGCAGGGTGAGCAAGGGGTGCCCCGCTTCGTCCGGCAGCGGCGCGGCGGGTGCGGGCGGCGCGAGGCGTTGCCAGCCCCGCAATTGCTGGAGAATGTCCTCGACGGTCTCTACCAGGCTGGCACCGTCGCGGATCAATTGATGGCAGCCCCGCGCCCCGGGATGCTGAATCGAGCCCGGTACGGCGAACACCTCGCGGCCCTGTTCGGCCGCCAGCCGGGCGGTGATCAGCGAGCCACTGGAAGGGCTGGCCTCGATCACCAGCACGCCCAGCGACAGCCCGCTGATGATGCGGTTGCGGCGCGGAAAGTTGGCCGGCAAGGGCGGCGCGTCCAGCGGCAGTTCGGAAACCAGCGCGCCACCCTCGGCGCGCATGCGTTCGGCCAGCGACCGATGCCGCGCGGGATACAGCTGATGCAGCCCGGAGCCGAGCACGCCGATGGTCCGCCCGCCGACCCGTAACGCCGCCTCGTGGGCGGCGCCGTCGATGCCCAGCGCCAGCCCGCTGGTGACCACGAAACCACCGCCGGCCAGTTCGCGGGCGAAGCGCGCGGCACACTCCAGTCCCGGACGCGAGGCACGCCGGCTGCCGACGATGGCCAGTTGCGGGCGCTCCAGCAGGGCCGGATCACCGGCAACGAACAACAGCGGCGGCGCATCGCCCAGCTCGGCGAGCAGCGCCGGATAATCCGGATGGTCCCAGCACAGCAGGTGTTGGCCGGGGGCCTCCAGCCAGGCCTGCGCGGCATGAGCGGCCTGGCGCACCGGGGCACTGCGCCGCGCCTCGGCGCATACGGCGGGCAAGCCCAGCGCGCGCCAGGCGGAGGCCGGGGCGCTGAGCGCGGCGCTGGCGCTGTCGAAGGCCTGCAGCAGGCGTCGGAAACGCCGGGGTCCCAGTTCCGGCAAGGCATGCAGGCGCAGGCGCGCTTCCAGTTCGGCAGGCGAGGGCGAGTGGTTCATGCGATCGATCCCTGATCGGCAGATGGGTGGATCAGGGCAGGATAGACGGGAGCGGAAATTGTGCGGCCGAACCTACCCGGCGGGATCATCCCGGCCAGAGGTCGGCCCCGATGCACAACCGTAGCCCCGTCGGCCGGCGTGAAGCCGGCCCCACAGGGTAGGA